>NZ_CP014595.1:1892500-2240000 GCF_001687105.1 Salipiger sp. CCB-MM3 | reverse complement strand
GCAGAAGATCGTGCCACCTTCCGCGAAGCCGCGCAATCGGCGTGGGACGTCTGGGCCGAGAAGTCGCCCGAAGCCAAGGCGCTTGTGGAAAGCCACAAGGACTACCTGGGCCAGCTGGGTCTGATCTCGGCGGAATAAGGACGGCTTTCGCGTCCTGATCCGTGACAGGCAGAGCGGCGGGCCCAGACCCGGGCCCGCCCTTCTTGTTTCATCCTTGTCACATCGACCCTGACATCCCCTCCTCCGAAAGGGTTAACCAATGTCCAATCAAAGCCTCTGGCTCGGCTCGCTACGCGGCCCGGTCCGGCTGCTGGCCCTGATAAGCACCGGGCTTGCGCTGGCCGTGTACGCCTGGCTCGTGCTTAGCCAGTTCATCTCTGCCGAACCTGTCGGCATGTACGAAATGCTCCGCCCCGCAGGCCGCCCGATGGTGTCGGTGATGCTGTGGGCGCTGTTCGCCGCGCTGCTGTTCGGCTCGCTCTATCTGTCGGACACCCGCGGCTCGATCGAGATCGAGCCCACCGGCCCGCTCGACATCCTGTCGCTGGTGCTGTCGCGCCTGTCGATGATCGCGATCATCGCCATCGTGCTGGTGATGTTCTACGAGGTCGTGGCCCGCTACGTCTTCGAGAAGCCCACGCTCTGGGCCAACGAGCTGTCGCTGTGGATCGCGTCCTTCGTGTTCCTGTTTGCCGGGCTCTATTCCATGCAGCAGCGCAGCCACATCCGCATCTACATCATCTATGACATGATGCCGCGCTGGATGCAGAAGCTGGCCGACGTGATCTCGGTCTCGCTGATCTGGGTGTTCTTCTTCTGCCTGCTCTGGGGTGGCTACAACGAAGCCATGCAGAAGCTTGGCCGTATGGAGACCTTTGGCACCGCGTGGGATCCGCCCCTGCCGGCGACGCTGAAGATCGGCATCATCATCATCATCGGCCTCGTGGCGCTGCAGGCGCTCTCCAACCTCATCGCGGATTGGAACAAGGCCCCCGAACACCACTCGCCCGCGGACGAGATCGACCAGACGGAGATTGAAAACATCCGTCGCACGCTGGAGGACTGACTTAAATGGTGGATATCGGCACACTCAGCCTGATCCTGCTGCTGGCAATGTTCGCATTGCTGGCGATCGGGATGCCACTGGGCTTCGCCTCCGCCTTTCTGGCAGTTGCGACGCTTGTGATGAAATTCGGCCCCGATCTGCTGTTCGGGCGCTTCGGCATGGGACCCTTCGCGGTGCTGGGTCAGGCGGTCTATCGGCAGATGGTGAACTACGTACTGATATCAGTACCCTTGTTCATATTTATGGCCTCCCTATTGGAACGCTCGGGCATCGCCCGGGACATGTACAGCTCGCTGAACGTGTGGCTGTCGCGGACCCGTGGCGGCATCGCCTTCGTGACCTCGATCATGGCCGTCATCATGGCCGCCATGTCGGGCATCATCGGCGGCGAGGTGGTTCTGCTGGGCCTGATCGCGCTGCCGCAGATGCTGCGCCTCGGCTACAACCAGAACCTCGCCATCGGCACGATCTGCGCGTCGGGCTCGCTTGGCACGATGATCCCGCCGTCGATCGTTCTGATCTTCTACGGGCTGGTCACCGAGACCTCGATCAAGGCGCTGTTCACCGCGTCCTTCCTGCCGGGCTTCATGCTGGCCTCGTTCTTCATGATCTACATCTTCATCCGCACCCGGATGAACCCCGACGAGGCCCCCCTGCCCCCGGCGGATCCGGACGCCCCGGCGGGCGGCGAGAAAGCCCTGATGTTCCTCGGCTTCCTGTCGCGTTTCGGCATGTGGATCGTGGCGGTGCTGACGCTGCGCGCGCTGTTCTTCACCGTCACCGGCGCCAACACCGTGACCGAGGGCGTGGACCCGATCCCGCTTGGCATGGTGTCGGACATCCCGTGGCTGATCGGCGCGCTGGTGGTCTTTGCCATCGTGGTCTTCTTTATCGTCGGCCGTGAGCGCACCGCCGTCGGCTGGGAGATGGGCAAGGGCCTGATCGCGCCCACCGTGGTGATCGGCGTCGTTCTGGGCTCGATCTATGGCGGCATCACCGGCATCACCGAGGCCGCGGGCATGGGCGTGGTGGCGGTCTTCGTCATCGGCCTGATCCGCCGCGAGATGAGCTTTGAGGTGGTCTGGGATGCGGTCATGCGCACGCTCAAATCCACCGGCACGATCATCTGGGTGACCATCGGCGCGGCAGCCCTTGCGGCGGCCTACACGCTGGCGGGCGGCCCGAGCTATGTGGCCAACCTGATCGTCGGCTCAGACCTGCCCACCATGGGGATCATCCTTGTGATGATGTTCATCTTCCTGATCATGGGGATGTTCATGGACTGGGTCGGCATCGTGCTGCTGATCATGCCGGTGTTCCTGCCGATCGTCATGCGCCTGCCCCCCGAGGAAATCGGCTGGCTCGGCCATGTGGACAGCAGCTATATCGGCATCTGGTTCGGTGTGGTGTTCTGTATGAACATGCAGGTGAGCTTCCTGTCGCCGCCCTTCGGCCCCGCGGCCTTCTATCTGAAGTCCGTCGCCCCGGCGCATATCTCGCTCACCGACATCTTCCGCGGCTTCCTGCCCTTCATCGGTCTGCAGCTTCTGGCGCTGCTGGTGCTGCTGGCCTGGCCGCCGCTGGTGACGCTGTTCCTGTAACGCGACCTTTTCGGAGGGGCGGCCAAGCGCCGCCCCTCCGCTTGACCCTCCGGCATCGGAGGCAGAGAGTTTCCCAAAGACCCCGCTGGCGCCGAAGATGCGCCGCCCGGCCTTTGCCCGACACCCCACACAGCCGCTCCATGGAGCATATGCCAAGATGAAAACCGTCCGCCTTTCCGAACATGACAACGTCGTCACCGCAGTCGTCCCGCTTGAAGTGGGCGACGAGGGCGCGACCACGCTGATCCCGCGCGGCCACAAGATGGCCACCACCGACATCGCCAAGGGCGCGCCGGTGCGCAAATACGCCCAGATCATCGGCTACGCCGCCGAGGACATCCCGGCAGGCGCGCATATCCACACCCACAACCTCGAGTTCCGCAACGTCGAGGCCGACTATGAGTTCGGCACCAACCTGCGCCCGGTCCCGCCTGCCGCAAAGCAAGACAGCTTCATGGGCTACCGCCGCTCGACCGGCCGGGTCGGCACGCGCAACTACCTTGCGATCCTCACCTCGGTGAACTGCTCGGCCACCGCCGCGCGGATGATCGCGCAGCATTTCACCCCCGAGAAGCTGGCCGCCTACCCCAATGTCGACGGCGTTGTCGCCTTCGTGCATGGCACCGGCTGCGCCATGGGCGGCGACGGCACCGGCTTTGAGTTCCTGCAGCGCGTGCTCTGGGGCTATGCGCGCAACCCCAACGTCGGCGGCGTGCTGATGGCGGGCCTTGGGTGCGAGGTGATGCAGATCGACTGGCTGGTGCAGGCCTATGGGCTGACCCCCGGCCCGCTGTTCCAGAAGATGAACATCCAAGACGAGGGCGGGCTGCGCAAGACCGTCGAACATGGCATCGCGCAGGTCGAGAAGATGCTGCCCGAGGTCAACAAAGCCACGCGCAGCGAATGCCCGGCCTCGGAGCTGATGGTCGGCCTCGAATGCGGCGGCTCGGATGCGTGGTCGGGGATCACCGCCAACCCCGCCGTCGGCCATGCCTGCGACCTGCTGGTGGCGCAGGGCGGCACCGGCGTGCTGTCGGAGACCCCCGAGATCTACGGCGCCGAGCATCTGCTGACCGCCCGGTCCACCACCCCCGAGATCGGCAAGAAGCTGATCGACCTGATCCACTGGTGGGAGGATTACACCGAGCGCAACGGCGGCTCGATGGACAACAACCCCTCGCCCGGCAACAAGAAGGGCGGGCTGACCACCATTCTCGAGAAATCCCTCGGCGCGGCGTCGAAGGGCGGCACCACGCCGCTGATGGGCGTCTATAAATACGCCGAGCCGGTCACCGCCACGGGTTTCACCTTCATGGACAGCCCTGGCTACGACCCCGCCTCGGTCACCGGGATGATCGCCTCGGGCTGCAACCTCGTCTGTTTCACCACCGGGCGCGGCTCGGCCTTTGGCGCGAAACCCTCGCCGACCATGAAGGTCGCCTCGAACAACGAGCTTTATCAGCGCCAGACCGAGGATATGGACGTGAACGCCGGGCGCATCCTCACCGAGGGCGCCTCGGTCGAAGAGGTGGGCCGCGAGATCTATGAGATGTGGCTGCGTATGGCCTCGGGCGAGCAGAGCAAATCCGAAGCGCTGGGGCTTGGCGACTATGAGTTCGTGCCCTGGCAGGTCGGCGCGGTGATGTAAGCCCGCGCCCTCCTCATCTTCACAGAGGAAGGACAAGACATGAGCAAACCCAGCATCGGGTTCATCGGGCTC
This sequence comes from Salipiger sp. CCB-MM3, assembly GCF_001687105.1. Taxonomy (NCBI): domain Bacteria; kingdom Pseudomonadati; phylum Pseudomonadota; class Alphaproteobacteria; order Rhodobacterales; family Roseobacteraceae; genus Salipiger; species Salipiger sp. CCB-MM3. The sequence goes on along the minus strand of NZ_CP014595.1, from coordinate 2,235,613 downwards.
GGCCTCATGGGCCGGGCCATGGTTGAATGCCTGCAGAAGGCGGGTTACGACGTGAGCGTCCTTGGCAACCGCGACCGCAGCGGCGTTGAAGAAGCGCTGTCGCGGGGCGGCTCCGAGGCGGGGTCGGCGCGTGATCTGGCGGCGGGCAACGACATCGTGATGCTCTGCGTCGGCACCTCCGAGCAGGTCGAGAGCCGGATCTTCGGCGAGGATGGCGTGCTGGCGGGCACCAAGGCGGGGCAGATCGTCATCGACTTCGGCACCTCCCTGCCCGGCTCGACCCAGCGCATCGGCGCAGAACTGGCGGGCAAAGGCGCAAGCTATCTCGACGCGCCGCTCGGGCGCACGCCCGCCCACGCCAAAGAGGGCAAGCTGAACATCATGTGCGCCGGGGACGAAGCGACCTACGCGCAGGTCAAGCCGGTGCTGGACGTGCTGGGCGAAAACGTCTTTCACCTCGGGCCGCTCGGCTCTGGCCATACGATCAAGCTGATCAACAACTTCTTTGCCATGACCACCGCCATGGCCATGTCCGAGGCCTTTGCGATGGGCGACGCCGCGGGCATCCCGCGCGAGAAACTCTACGGCGTGCTGGCGGCGGGGCCGAACCATTCGGGCATGATGGATTTCATCAAAAGCTGGGCGATGGACGGCAAGCTCGATCTGGCCTTCTCGGTGGACAATGCCGCCAAGGACGTGGGCTATTACCGCGCCATGGCCGAAGAGCTGGGGGCGCGCTCACGCATGTCCGGCTGTGCCTCGGAAACGCTGGCCGAGGCCTTGCAGAACGGCTTTGCCGGGCACATGGTGCCGGAAATGGTCGACTACCTCTCCAAGCACCTGAAAGGCTGAACAAATGCCCCTCCAACCGGCGCGGACGCGCTGAGCCATGGCCGTCGCTCCCCGCGAAGACAAGACGGCCCTGGGCCTGACGCTGATGGCCATTGGCGTCATCGGCTTCACCTGTATCGACACTTCGGCGAAATGGCTGCTGCAGCACGGGATCCCCGCGCTGCAGGTGGTCTGGTGCCGCTATGCCGCGCATCTGGTGCTGGTGCTCGTCGCCTTCTTCCCGCGCGAGGGAAAGGCACTGTTTCACACCGAGCATCCGTGGAAACAGGCGCTGCGCGCCGCGGCGCTGTTTGGCAGCACGATGCTGAACTTCCTCGCGCTTGGCTATCTGCCGATCACCGTGACCACGACGATCATGTTCGCCGGGCCCATCGTGGTGACGCTGCTGGCGATCCCGCTCTTGGGCGAGAAGGTCGGCCCGCATCGGATCGGCGCGGTCTGCGTCGGCTTTCTGGGCGTGCTGGTGGTGATGCAGCCCTGGGGCGCGGAGTTCCACCCGGCCATGCTGCTGTCGGTGGGCGCGCTGAGCTGCGCCGCGCTCTATTTCATCCTCACGCGGCAGATGGCGGGCAAGGAGAGCAACGCCACCTCGCAGGTCTGGGGCGGCGCGCTGCCGACGCTGCTGCTGGCGCCGGTGGTGCTGCCAAGCTGGGAGGCGCCCGAGAGCACCGGCGTGGGCGTGATGCTGGCGGTGATCGGCATCTTCGGGGCGGTGGCGCATATGCTGGCGACCGCGGCGCACCGCTATGCCGATGCCTCGGTTCTGGCGCCGGTGGTCTATCTGCAGTTGTTGAGCGCCGCCGCCGCGGGCCTGCTGATCTTCGGCACATGGCCGACGCCCTGGACGCTGCTGGGCGCGGCGATCATCATCGGCGCGGGGCTTTACATCTGGCACCGCGAGCGGCAGCGCGGCGTGCCGCATCACCGTTCACCGCGGATGTAAGATACGGGCAGTGAGGGGGCGCTGCCCCCTCGGCCTGCGGCCTCACCCCCGGCGTATTTTCAAAGAGAAGAAGCGGCGGCACCAGTCCAGTTCAGATCGGCCCCGATATAGCCCAGTTCAGACCGCGTAATAGGCGCGGTACCACGCCACGAAGCGGCGCACGCCCTCGGTCACCGGCGTGTGCTGCGCATCGCCCGCCAGCGCGGTGAGCAGCGTGGTGTCGGCCCAAGTGGCGGGCACGTCGCCGGGCTGCATCGGCAGCAGGTTCTGCTTGGCGGTAAGGCCGGTGGCCGCCTCGATCGCCTCGATGAAGGCGGTCAGCTGCACTGGGCTGCCGTTGCCGATATTGAGCACCCGCCACGGCGCCACCGGCGACAGGCTGTCTTCGGCGCAGGCGGGCGCGCCGCGCTGGGGCGCCAGCGGCGCCAGCCGTTCCAGGGCCTCGACCAGATCGTCCACATAGGTGAAGTCGCGCATCATGTCGCCGCGGTTGTAGACGTCGATCGCCTCGCCCTGCAGGATCGCCTTGGTGAACTTGAAGAGCGCCATGTCCGGGCGGCCCCACGGGCCGTAGACGGTGAAGAAGCGGAACATGGTGATCGGCAGATCGTAGAGATGCGCGTAGCTGTGCGCCATGCTCTCGGTCGCCTTCTTGGTCGCCGCGTAGAAGGACATCTGGTGGTCCGTCCGCATCGTCTCGACATAGGGCATCTCGGTGTTCGACCCATAGGCCGAAGAGGTCGAGGCGATGAGCATATGTTTGGGCGGATGCGCCCGCGCCGCTTCGAGCAGCTCGAAGGTGCCCGCGATATTGCTCTCGAGATAGTCGCGCGGCTGCTCGATCGAGTGCCGGACCCCGGCCTGCGCGGCGAGGTGGAAGGCATAATCAAAGCAGTGCTGGGCGAAGAGGTCCATGAGCAGGCCGCGGGTTTCGACCCGGCCCTTCACGAAGGTGAAACGCTCGTTCTCTAGTTGCGCGATGCGGTCGCGCTTCAGCGAGACATCGTAGTAATCGGTGATCGCGTCGAGACCGATGACCTCATGGCCTTCGGCAAGCAGTCGCTGGCACAGGTGGAAACCGATAAATCCGGCGGCGCCGGTCACGAGCGTTTTGGGCATTTGGAGCGCCTTGTTTTACGTCGGCCCCCAGATAGGCCAGACCCCGGCGATTGTAAATCGCCGGGGTGCCGGTTGGCGCTCAGCCGCGCCCGATATACGGCATGGCCGGAGCCATGACGGTGACGAACTGCACGTTCGCCTCGAGCGGCAGCGTGGCCATATGCATCACCGTGCTGGCCACATGTTTCGCGTCCATCACCGGCTCTACGGCGATCGAGCCATCGGCCTGCGGCACGCCCTGGGTCATCGCCTGCGCCATGTCGGTGAGCGCATTGCCGATGTCGATCTGGCCGCAGGCGATGTTGAACGCCCGCCCGTCAAGCGACAGCGAGCGGGTCAGCCCGGTGACCGCATGTTTCGAGGTGGTATAGGGCGCCGAGCCCCAGCGCGGCACATGCGCCGAGACCGAGCCGTTATTGATGATCCGCCCGCCCTGCGGGTCCTGCTTGCGCATCCGGCCAAAGGCGGCGCGGGCGCAGAGGAACATGCCCGAGATATTGATCGAGGAGAGCTTGAGCCAGTCCTCGGCGGGGATCTCGTCGATCATCGCGCCTTTCACATTGACGCCGGCGTTGTTGAACAGCGTGTCGATGCGGCCCCATTCGGCCATCGCCTTGTCAAAGCCCGCCTCCACCGCCGCGGGGTCCGAAACGTCGAAGGGCAGGACCAGCGCATTGGGATTGCCGTCCGCAGTTTCCTCAAGCGGCGCCTCGCGGCGCCCGACGAGGCCGACCTTCCAGCCCGCGTCGAGGAATGATTTCGCGGTCAGCCGGCCGATGCCGCTGCCCGCACCGGTGATGATGATGCTCTGCATGAAACTCCTCCCAGGAGATTGGACAAGGAAACGGCGCGGGCGTCCCCTCGCCCGCGCCGGAACTGATCTGCGTCAGTGGTTGTCGCGCGGCAGGACGCGGGCGACCTTTTGGTAGGCCGTGGCCAGTTCGAGACAGCCGCCGTCGGAGAGTTGCCCGACGTGGCGGCGGTAAATCTCCTGCCACGGGGTCTGGTTGACCAGTTCGGGCGCCTGCCAGTCGGCCTTGCGCTTCTCCCACTCGGCGTCATCGACCAGCGCGTTCATCGTGCTGGCATTGAGGTCGAGCCGCACCGTGTCGCCGGTTTCGAGATAGGCCAGACCGCCGCCCACAAGTGCCTCGGGCGAGGCGTTGAGGATCGAGGGGCTTTCCGAGGTGCCGGACTGACGCCCATCGCCGACGGTGGGCATGTGGTTGATGCCCTGCCGGATCAGCGCATCGGGCGGCTGCATGTTCACCACCTCGGCGGAGCCGGGATAGCCGACGCAGCCGACGTTGCGGATGAACAGGATGCAATGCTCGTCGATCTTCAGCTCGGGATCGTTGATCCGGTCGTGGTAATCCTCGGGGCCTTCGAAGACGATGGCGCGGGCCTCGAGGATGCCCTCCTTGCCCGGCTCCGACAGGAAGCGCTTCTGGAAGTCCTCGGAGATCACCGAGGTCTTCATCAGGGCGCTGTCGAAGAGGTTGCCCGAGAGCACCTTGAAGCCGGCGTTGCTGCGCATCGGCGCGTCATAGGTCTTGATCACATCGGTATCGACCGAGCCGAGGCCGGTGACGTTCTCGCCCATGGTCTTGCCGCTGGCGGTCATCGCGCCTTCGTGGATGCGGCCCGCCTTGCGCAGCTCTTCCATCACCGCGGGCACGCCGCCAGCGCGGAAGAAGCTCTCGCCGAGGTATTCGCCAGCGGGTTGCATGTTGACCAGCAGCGGCACGTCGAAGCCGATGGTCTCCCAGTCTTTCACGTCAAGCTCGACACCCGCGTGGCGGGCGACCGCCTGCAGGTGCGGCGGGGCGTTGGTCGAGCCGCCGATGGCGCCGTTGACGACGATGGCGTTCTCGAAGGCCTCGCGGGTCAGGATGTCCGACGGCTTGAGGTCCTCATAGACCATCTCAACGATGCGCTTGCCGGTCTGATAGGCCATCGCCATGCGCTCGCGGAACGGCGCGGGGATGGCGGAGTTGCCGGTGAGCGACATACCGAGCGCCTCGGCCATGGCGTTCATCGTCGAGGCGGTGCCCATGGTGTTGCAATGCCCCAGCGAGGGTGCCGAGGAGCAGACGCGCGACATGAACTCTTCGTAGTCGATCTTGCCTTCCGACAGCAGGCGGCGCGATTCCCAGACGATGGTGCCCGAGCCCGCGCGTTTGCCCTTCCACCAGCCGTCCAGCATGGGGCCGCCGTTGAGCGCGATGGCGGGAATATCGACCGTGGCCGCGCCCATCAGCATGGCGGGGGTGGTCTTGTCGCAGCCGGTGGTCAGCACCACGCCGTCTAGCGGATAACCGTGCAGCACCTCGACGAGGCCGAGGTAGGTGAGGTTCCGGTCGAGCGCTGCGGTGGGCCGCTTGCCGGTTTCCTGAATCGGGTGCACCGGGAATTCCATCGGAATGCCGCCCGCCTCGCGGATGCCCGCCTTGATCCGGTCCATCAGGAAGACGTGGATCTTGTTGCACGGCGCGATGTCAGAGCCGCTGTTGGCAATGCCGATGATCGGCTTTTCGGCCTGCAACTCGTCGCGGGTGTATTCCTGGTTCTGATAGCGCTCCACGTAGAGCGCGGTCATGCCGGGATTGTTGGGGTTGTCGAACCACTCCTGCGAGCGGAATCGCTTGTTGGCACGTGTATCGGACACGGGTCGCTTCCTCTCCTTGACGCGCCTCCCCGCGCGCCTCTCGGGCGCGCCGGGGGACGCGCTGTTTCCTTGCGGCAGCTTCCCAATTTGGTATACCAAATGCAAGAGCATTCGTGGGAGGGAGGCGCACAGATGCAGGAAGGACAGGCCGGAAACGGCATTTTATCAATTAAATTCCGAGCCTTGCGTGCCTGCAAGAATCCACACCGAGGACTTCCCGCATGAGGCGAGAGGCCTTCTGGCAGGGCTATCGCGACTGCGCACCCTTCATTGCGGTGGTGGTGCCCTTCTCGCTTTTGTTCGGCGTCGTGGCGCGTGACGCGGGGCTGGATATTCTGCAGGTCATGGCCATGTCGGTGCTGGTGATCGCCGGGGCTTCGCAGTTCACCGCATTGGCGCTGCTGCAGGAAAATGCGCCGGTGTTCATCGCGCTGACCGCCGCGCTGGCGGTGAACCTGCGCATGGCGCTCTACTCTGCCGCGCTGGTGCCGCATGTGGGCCACGCGCGGCTCGGCACGCGGGCGCTGATGGCCTATCTCATGGTCGATCAGGCCTATGCGGTGGCGGTGAAGACCTACGAGGAAAAGCCGAGCATGAGTCGCGACGAAAAGGTCGCCTATTACTTCGGCGTCATGGCTCTGATCTGCCCGTTCTGGTACGGCTGCACGCTGCTCGGCGCGGTGATCGGCACGGCGATTCCCGCCTCGCTGCACCTCGATTTCGCCGCGCCCGTCTGCTTCATCGCCATCACCGCGCCGCTGCTGCGCTCGCTGCCGCATGTGCTGGCGGCGGGTGTGTCGGTGCTGTGCGCGATTCTCTTCGCGGGGTTTCCCGCCGGGCTTGGGCTGATCGCGGCGGCGCTGGTGGCGATGCTGGTGGGCGCGCAGACCGAACTGGCCCTGCGCCGCCGCGCGCTACGGAGGCAGGCATGATCGACACCGCAACTTTCTGGACCCTGACGGTGCTGCTGGGCATCGGCACCTTTCTGGTGCGGTTTTCCTTCCTCGGCTTCTTCGGCCGCAAGACATTGCCCGAGTGGTTCGTGCTGCACCTCAAATATGTCGGCGTCGGCGTGCTGCCCGCCATGGTGACGCCGCTGGTGCTCTGGCCGCAGGCCACGGGCGGCGAGACCGAACCGGCGCGGGTCATCGCTGCGCTGGTGACCTTCCTCGTGGCGCTGCGCCTGTCGGTGACCGGCGCGCTGATCGCGGGTATGGGCACGCTCTATCTGGCGCAGGCGCTGTTCTGAGGCGCCCGGCGCGGAACGTTTTAGAGTTCAGATTCTCTGAAAATTAGAGAGGGTCGGCCCCCTCCTCCGAAGCCGACCCTCAGCGAAGCGCCGCCGGCTTGCGAGGGCGGCGGGCTTCGCGCTGTGCCGGGCGGCGACGTGCCTCGCACCCGGCGGCATTCTTATGCAGATGCCTCGCAGATGGTTCATCGGGCAGACCGGCACGGCCCGCTCACGAAACTGCGATTCTCTGAGACCGCTTTCGGCCTTCCGTGGTATCGGTACCACCGCGTATCAGAGGCCGTCAACAGGGCAGGCAGGGACAATCATGGCAGACGGCAGGAAATGGGTGACCATGGGCGATGTCGCGGCGCGGGCGGGGGTCGGCAAGATCACCGTGAGCCGCGCGCTGCGCACCCCCGGCAAGGTCAGCCCCGGCACGCTGCGCAAGGTGCGGGCGGCGGTCGACGAGCTTGGCTATGTGATCGACGAGACCGCGGGCGCGCTCAGCTCGCAGCGGTCGCGGATCGTGGCGGCGCTGGTCTCGACGCTGGAAGAGCCGGTCTTTGCCGCCACCATCCGCGGCCTCACCGAGGGGCTGGGCGCAGGCGGGCTGCAGCTGATGCTGGCCACCACGCAATATGACCCCGAGACCGAGGCCAGCCTGATCTCGACCATGCTTGGCCGCCGCCCCGAGGCGCTGGTGCTGACCTCGGACCGCCACACGCCCGCCGCCCGCGCGCTGCTAGAGCGGGCGGGCATCCCGGTGCTGGAGGTATGGGGCCTGCCCGATCCGCCGGTGCACGCGGCGGTGGGGTTCTTCAACCGCGAGGCGGGCGCGGCGATCACCCGCCATATGATCGAGACCGGGCGGCGGCGGGTCGCCTTTCTCGGGCTCAACCGCGAACATGACACCCGCGCGCAGCTGCGGCGGCAGGGCTATGTGGATCTCTGCGGGCGACTGGCGGAGGAGCGCATCGTCGCCGTCACGCCGCGGCCCGGCGTCGCCGGGCCCGAGCTTGGCGCGCAGGGGCTGGGCGAGATCCTGCAGCGCTGGCCCGACACCGAAGCGGTGGTCTGCGTCAGCGACATGCTGGCCAGCGGCGCGCTCTGCGAGGCATGGCGGCGCGGGCTGGATGTGCCGGGACAGCTGGCGATCTCGGGCTTCGGGGATTTTGACATGGCGAGCCCCGCCGCGCTGGCGCTGACCACGGTGCATATCGACGGCATGGCGATCGGACGCCGCGCCGCCGAGCTGATCCTCGCGGGCGACTTGCCCAAGGGCCTGCGCGAGAACATGGGCTTCACCGTGGTGCGCCGCGCAACGAGCTGAGCGGCGCGGAACGGGAGCCGGGCGCTTGCCCGCGCCTACCCCTCGCCCTTCTTCACCTCCTCGGCCAGATCGATTCCGCCCATCTCGGCGATCCGGTCCGACAGGCTGGGCACGTAGTCCGCGCCATGCCCGGTCGCCTCGGCGGTGGCGAAGTAATGCCGCGTGGCGCTGGCGATCAGCGCCGGGGCGTTGACCTTGGCCGCCATGGCATTGGCGTAGCGCACATCCTTGCCACCGTTGAAGATGCTGAACTTATGCGCGTCCTTGTCGCGATCCACCGCGTAGCGCATGAAGGTGTCGAAGAACCCGTTGCCCAGACGGCTGGAGCCGATCACCTGCCGCACGGTCTGCGGCGAGATACCGGACTTGGCGGCGAGCACCGTCGCCTCGGCATAAAGCGCGGCATAGCTCATCGAGATGAGGTTCATCACCAGCTTCATCTTGTGGCCCGCGCCGACCCCGCCGACGCGGTTGATGTTGCCCGCCCAGCATTGGATCACCGGCTCGACCTTGGCAAAGCTCGCGTCGTCGGCACCGACCATGGCGTCGAGCATGCCCTCCTCGGCCTCCTTCGGCGTGCGCCCGAGCGGCGCGTCGACCATCGCCCCGCCCTTCTCGGCCAGCTCCGCCGCCAGCGCCTCGGTCGAGGCCGGATCGGCGGTAGAGCAATCCACCACGATCAGCCCCGGACGTGCGCCCGCAAGGATGCCCTCGTCGCCGCGCATCACCCCTTCGACCTGCGGCGAGTTCGACAGGCACAGATGAATGATGTCGCAGGTCTCGGCCATTTGCTTCGGCGAGGCGGCCTCCTGCGCCCCCTGCCCCAGCAGATCCTCGACCGGCGTGCGGTCGCGGTTGCCCTTGATCCAGAGCGGGTAGCCGCCCTTGAGGATGTTCTTGGCCATGCCGTGGCCCATCAGGCCGACGCCAATGAAGCCCACTACGGGTTTGTCGCTCATGGTCTCTCCTCCCAGAGATGGGGTTACAGCGAGGCGGTGATGCCGCCATCGACGAACAGCGTGTGGCCGTTCACAAAGCTCGAGGCCGGGGCGCAGAGGAAGACGCAGGCGCCCACCAGCTCCTCCACGTCGCCCCAGCGGCCCGCCGGGGTGCGCTTCTCGAGCCATGCGCTGAACTCGGGGTCGGCGACCAGCGCGGCGTTCAGCGGCGTCTTGAAATAGCCCGGCGCGATGGCGTTGCAGTTGAGCCCGTGCTTGGCCCAATCGGTCGCCATGCCCTTGGTCAGATTGGTAATCGCCCCCTTGGAGGCGGTGTAGGGCGCGATCCCCGGTCGCGCCAAGGCGCTCTGCACCGAGGCAATGTTGACGATCTTGCCCGCGCCGCGCCCGATCATGTGCCGCGCGCAGGCCTGCCCGACGTAGAAGGCCGAATAGACATTGGTCCGCATCAGCTTGTCGAAAGCCTCGGGATCGAAGTCTTCGAGCGGGCCACGGTGCTGCATCCCGGCGTTGTTGATCAGGATGTCGATGGGGCCATGCTCGGCCTCATATCCGTCGACGGCGGCGCGGGCCGCGTCGTGGTCGACGACGTCGAAGCCAAGCGCTTCGGCCTGCAGCCCCTCGCCCTTCAGCGTCTCCACCGCCTCTTCCAGCCGCTGCGGATTGCGCCCGTTGAGCAGCACCTTGGCCCCCGCCTGCGCGAGGCCGCGCGCCAGCGCAAAGCCAATACCCATGGTCGAGCCGGTCACCAGCGCGGTGCGGCCCGTCAGATCGAACAGGGACATGATTTCTCCTCTACCCTTGGCCGCCGCGCGCATGCCGCAAAGGCTGCGCGTACCCGCAATCCCATTGACAAAACGCGGCGGGACCGTATTCAAGAAAATGGTATACCAAATGAACCGCGATGCAAGCGGGGGCCGTGCAAAACCGCCCCGCCCGCAAGAGAGGACAGCGACGTGACACTCCCCGGCGCAGCCCCGCAGGACCGAAAGCCCGGCCCATGCTGAGCTTTGCCGCCGCCGTCTTTCTGCTGTTCATCACGCCGGGCCCCGGGGTGCTTTCGATCGCCGGTGTCGGCTCGGCCTTCGGCTGGCAGGGGGGGCTGCGCTATGGCGCGGGCCTGTGGATCGGCACGAACCTTGTGATGACGCTGGTGCTGACCGGCTTTGCTGCGATCATCCTGTCGGTGCCCGCCGTGCGTATCGTGCTGATGGGGCTGTCGGTGTGCTACCTGCTCTATCTCGCCGCGCGCATCGCGCTGGCGGGCAGCCGCATCGCCTTCATCGAGGCCAAGACCGCGCCGGGCGTGCGCGCGGGCGTTCTGCTGCAAGTGATCAACCCCAAGGCCTATGCGGTGAACACCGCCATGTTCACCGGGTTTTCCTTTGCGCCCGAGAGCCTCGGCTTCGAGACCGCCGCCAAGATCCTCATCATGAACGCGATCTGGATCCCGGTGCACCTGGCCTGGCTCAAGGCGGGGGTGACCCTGCACCGGCTCAATCTCAGCTACCGCACCCAGCGGCTGATCAATTACGGCATGGCGCTGGCCATGCTGGGCGTCGTCGCGCTGGCCCTCGTGTCGGCCTTCGGCGGAACCTGACACTCAGACATCGACTATTCGGGAGGACCTTTAGAATGACCAAATATACCGGATGCTGGCCCGTGGTGCCGACGCCGTTCCACGACGATGGCTCGCTTGACCTTGAGGGCATGAAGCGCGTTCTGGACTGCACCATCGACATGGGCGTCGACGGCATCTGCATCCTCGCCAATTTCTCCGAGCAGTTCCTGCTGTCGGACGACGAGCGTGCGATCCTCACCAAGCTCTGCGTCGAGCATGTGGCGGGCCGTGTGCCGGTGATCGTGACGATCTCGCATTACGCCACCCCCATCGCGGTGGAGCGCGCGCAATACGCCAAGGACCTTGGCGCCGACATCGTGATGATGATGCCGCCCTACCACGGCGCGCTGATGAAGGGCACTGCCGAGCAGACCTTCGAGCAGTTCCGCCAGGTGGGTGAAGTGGGCATTCCGATCATGCTGCAGGATGCGCCGCTCTCGGGTGTCGATCTGCCGGTGCCGCTGCTGGTGAAGATGGCCAATGAGATCGAGATGCTGAAGCTCTTCAAGATCGAATGCCCGCAGGCCGCCGCCAAGCTGCGCAACCTGATTGCCGAGGGCGGCGCGGCCATCGAGGCGCCGTTCGATGGCGAAGAGGCGATCACCCTGCTGGCGGACCTCGACGCCGGGGCGACTGGCTGCATGACCTCGGCGATGATCCCCGATCAGATCCGCCCGATCGTGGTGGATTTCCTTGCCGGCAACCGGCAGGCGGCGATCGACGGCTATGCCCGCGTGCTGCCCGCGGTGAACCATGAGAACCGTCAGTGCGGCTTTCGGTCGGCCAAGCACGCGATGCAGGTGGGCGGCGTGATCAAATCGGCCTTCTGCCGCCACCCGATTGCCCCCTTGCATCCCGACACCGCTTCGATGTTGATCGAGCTGATCAAGCCGCTCGATCCGCTCGTGCTGAACTGGGGCAAGTAAGGCCGCCCGGAATCAAGGCGAAGCCGCCGGGCGAGCGCCTGCCCGTCCCGGCGGGCTGGCGCTCTGTCACCCTTGCGAGACGCACGAAGGTCGCCCGGGCTTGGCTGATATAAAGCGCGGACCTCGACCGTCGCGGCGCCACCCCACGGGCAGGCGCTCGCCCGGCTGTCGTAGCGCTGGCTTTGATTTCGTCCGGGCGGGCCTGCGCCCGGCACCCAAACTTGGAGACCTGAGAAATGACCCTCTTCACCCCGCTCGAACAGCTCCTTGGTGACCGCCTTGCCACCAGCGATGCCATCCGCGAGCAGAACGCGCGGAACGAGGCGCATTTCCCCCTCGCCATGCCCGACGCCGTGGCCTTCCCCGAAACCACCGAGGAGGTCGCCGCCATCGTCCGCTTCTGCGCCGAGACCGGCACGCCGATCACCCCTTTCGGCACCGGCACCTCGCTGGAAGGCCAGCATCTGGCGATCAACGGCGGCATCAGCCTCGACTTCTCGCGCATGAAAAAGGTGCTGGAGGTCAATGCCGAGGATCTCAATGTGGTCGTTCAGCCCGGTGTCACCCGCACCGAGCTCAACGAGGACCTGCGGGCCACCGGCCTCTTTTTCCCCATCGACCCCGGAGCAGATGCTTCGCTTGGCGGTATGGCGGCCACCCGTGCTTCGGGCACCACGGCGGTGCGCTACGGCACCATGCGCGAGAACGTGCTGGCGCTGGAGGCGGTGATGTCCGACGGCAGCATCATCCGCACCGGCACCAAGGCGCGCAAAAGCTCGGCGGGCTATGACCTGACGCATCTGCTGGTGGGCAGCGAAGGCACGCTCGGCATCATCACCGAGCTGACGCTGAAGCTGCACGGTCTGCCCGAGGGCATCGCTTCGGCCACCTGCCGCTTTCCGTCCGTCGAGGATGCGGTGAACTGCGTGATCCTGACCATTCAGTCCGGCCTGCCGATGGCGCGGATCGAACTGGTGGACGAGATGATGGTGCGCGGCTTCAACATCCACGCCGGATCGAGCCTGCCCGAGCAGCCGCATCTGTTTGTCGAGTTCCACGGCAGCCCGGCGGGCGTCGCCGAGCAGTCCGAGAGCTTCCGCGAGATCGCCGAGGAGTTCGGCATGGAAGCCTGGGCCGAGGCCAATACCACCGAGGCCCGCAATGCGCTGTGGAAGATGCGCCACAATGCCCATTTCGCCTCTGCCGCGCTGCGCCCCGGGGCGGAGTTCGGCACGCTGGCCACGGATGTCTGCGTGCCGATCTCGCAGCTTGCCGAGGCGGTGCTGCAGGCGCAGGCAGATGCCCGTGCCGCAGGGCTGGTCAGCACCATCGTCGGCCATGTGGGCGACGGCAATTTCCACTGCGCCGCGCGCTTCAACCCCGCCGACCCGGCAGAGGTCGAGGCGGTGCACGCCTTTGCCGGAAAGCTCAACGAGACCGCGCTGCGGCTCGGCGGCACGGTGACCGGCGAGCATGGCATCGGCATCGGCAAGCAAAAATACATGGAGGCCGAACACGGCCCCGCCCTCGCGTGGATGCGGCGCATCAAGGCGTCCTTCGATCCGCAGGGCATCCTGAACCCCGGCAAACTGTTGCCGCCCCAAGATTAATTGACTAGGAGAGATTTCATGCTCCCGCATAGCAACCCCACCCCTGATGCTCTTTTTGTCGGTCGCGTCTGGCGCCCCGGCGTCGGACCTGCCGTCGTCACGCTGCGCGGCGAGACGCTGGTGGACATCACCAGCACGGCGATCCCCACCATGCGCGACCTGCTGGAGGGCGACGATCCAGCGGCGACCCTGCGCGCGGCCACCGGCGAAGAGATCGGCACGCTGGCCGATCTCGCCGTAGGGTCCAAGGAAAACGCGGGCGAGGATGTGCTGCACCTGCTGGCCCCCTGCGATCTGCAGGCGGTGAAAGCCTCGGGCGTGACCTTCGCGCAGTCGATGGTCGAGCGGGTGATCGAGGAGCAGGCGGCGGGCGATCCCGACGCCGCCGAGGCGATCCGCGCCAAGGTGAAATCCATCATCGGCGACTCGCTCTCCGGCATCGAGCCCGGCTCCGAGAAGGCGATGGAAGTGAAGCGCGTGCTGCAGCAGGAAGGCATGTGGTCGCAATACCTCGAGGTGGGCATCGGCCCAGACGCCGAGGTCTTCACCAAATCCCAGCCCATGGCCGCGGTCGGCTGGGGCGCGACGGTGGGCCTGCACCCGATCAGCAAATGGAACAACCCCGAGCCCGAGATCGTGCTGGCGATCAACTCGCGCGGCGACATCCTGGGCGCGACGCTGGGCAATGACGTGAACCTGCGCGACGTCGAGGGCCGCTCGGCCCTGCTGCTCGGCAAGGCCAAGGACAACAACGCCTCCTGTGCCATCGGCCCGTTCATCCGCCTCTTTGACGCAAGCTACACGCTCGACGACGTGCGCAAGGCAGAGCTGACGATGACGGTGAAGGGCGAGGATGGTTTCGTGCTCAACGGTGCCTCGTCGATGAGCCAGATCAGCCGCGACCCGGCCTCGATCGTCGGCCAGACCATCGGCCGCCACCACCAGTATCCCGACGGGTTCATGCTGTTCCTCGGCACGCTTTTCGCGCCGACCGAGGACCGCGACGCACCCGGTCAGGGCTTCACCCATCACGTCGGTGACGTGGTAACCATTTCCGAACCCGCGCTCGGTGCGCTAGAGAACACCGTACGCCTGTCGACCGAGGCCCCGGAATGGACCTTTGGCGCTGGCGCATTGATGCGCAACCTATCCCGGAGAAACCTTCTGTGACCGCTTTCCTCGCCCTCGGAGAATGCATGGTTGAACTGTCGCAGGCCGGAGACGGCCTCTACAAGCGCGGCTTTGCCGGCGACACGTTCAACACTGCATGGTACGCCCGCCGCCTGCTCCCGGAGGAGTGGACGGTGAGCTATGGCACCTGCGTGGGCGAGGACGCCGTGAGCACCGAGATGCTCGATTTCATCTCGGGCGAAGGGGTCGATGTGTCGACGGTCAAGCGTGTCTCGGACCGCACCGTCGGGCTCTACATGATCTCGCTCGACGGCGGCGAGCGCAGCTTCTCCTACTGGCGCGGCCGGTCGGCGGCAAAGCAGATGGCCGACGATCTGACGTGGCTCGACGGCATTCTGAAGGGCCGCGAGATGATCCATTTCTCGGGCATCACGCTGGCCATCCTGCCGCCGAAGCAGCGCGAGATGTTCTGCGGCGCGCTGGCGCGGGCGCGCAAGAAGGGCGCGATCGTCTCCTTCGATACCAACCTGCGGCCCAAGCTCTGGGAAAGCACCGAGGCGATGCGCGCCGGGCTGACCATGGGTGCCCGCACCGCTGATATCGTGCTGCCAAGCTTCGACGAGGAAGAAAGCCTTTTCGGCGATGCCACCCCCACCGAAACCATCGAGCGCTACCGCGAAGGCGGGGCCGACATGGTGGCGGTCAAACAGGGCGGCGACGCGTTGCATCTGTGGCAGCGCGAGGCCGGGATGCACCAGATCGAGGCGCAGACCGTGACGGATGTGGTCGACACCACCGCCGCGGGCGACAGCTTTGCCGCCGGTCTGCTGGCCGGGCTGGCGCAGGGCAAGGCGCCGCAGGACGCCGCCGCCGAGGCGATGCAGCTGGCCGCCAAGGTCATTCAGGCGCGCGGCGCGCTGGTGCCCGGCATCTTTGCCTAAGACATTGCTCTAGAACGATGCACCGGCACCGCGTCAGGTGCCGGTCCCTCAGGCGCGGGTCTCTAACTCCCGGTCTTCTGGGCGATCCAGATCGTGTGTTTGGCACCGCGCTTGGTGCGCCCGGCGCGCACCATATGCGCCTTGGCGGCAAAGCCGTTCTGCCCGAGCCGCCGGGTGAACCCCTGATCCTGCGCCGCCGACCAGACCGCCAGCACGCCGCCCTTGCTCAACGCCCGCCGCGCGTGCTGCAGCCCGCGCTCCCCATATAGCGAGTCGTTGCCCGCCCGTGTCAGCCCGTCGGGGCCGTTGTCCACGTCGAGCAGGATGGCGTCGTAGCTGCCGGCCTCGGCACCGCGGATCTCTGCGGCAACATCGCCGGTGCGGACCTCCACCCGCGGATCGTCGAGGCAATCGCCAAAGACCGCGCCCATATGCTCGGTGGCCCAGCCGACAAGCTCCGGCACGATCTCCGAGACGATCAGCCGCGCATCCCTAGGGGCCACCTCCTGCGCTGCGCGCAGGGTGAAGCCCATGCCGAGACCGCCGATCAGCACCCGCGGCGCGGCGCGCCCGCCGAGCGCCTCCAGCGCCAGCGTCGCCAGCGCCTCCTCCGAGCCGCTGAGACGGCTGCTCATCAACTCGTTGCCGCCCTGCAGACGGATCGAATATTCATGCCCGCGCCGCAGCAGCCGCAGCGTGTCGCCCTGCGGCGCCTGCGCCGTCGCGAGAAGTTCCCATGGCTGCATGATGCGGTCCTCAAGTGGTGGCTGCGCCCGCCCTACCCGATCCGGCCCGCCAAGAGAAGCGGCGCAAAGAAAAGCCCCCGCCAGCGGCAGGGGCCAAATCTCTTGCAAGAGATTTGCAACGTCCTTCGAAGAACGTTGCGGCTCAGTTCACCGCCTTCAATTTACCGGCGTCAGCAGGTCCTTGCCCGCAAGGAAAGCCGCGACGTTGTCGCGCTGCAGCTGGCCCATCGCCGCGCGGGTCTCATGCGTGGCCGAGGCCTGATGCGGCTGCAGCACGGCATTCTCCAGCGTCAGGAAGCGCGGGTCCGGGTTCGGCTCGTTAAGGAACACGTCCAGCCCGGCGCCCTGAATGGTGCCCTTCTGCAGCGCCTCGATCAGCGCCTCTTCATCCACCGTGGTGCCGCGCGAGATGTTGATCAGCACGCCGGTCGGACCCAGCGCCTCGATCACCTCTTTCGAGACATAGCCTTCGGTGGCCGGGCCGCCGACGAGGGCGATCACCAGAAAATCCACCTCGCGGGCCAGCGCCACCGGATCGGCGTGGAAGGTCCAGCCCGGCGTCTCCTTCTCGGAGCGCGCGTGGTAGTGCATCTCCATCTTGAAGGCGGCCAGCCGGTCGGCGATCTCACGCCCGATGCGGCCCATGCCGAGGATCCCGGCCTTCTGCCCGCTCATCTTGCGCTGCAGCGGATGCGGGCCTTTTTTGCCCCAGTCGCCCGAGCGCACATGCGCCTCGGCGCCGCGCATGTCGCGGCAGAAATCCAGCAGCATCGCCACGGCAAGATCGGCCACATCATCGTTCAGCACATCGGGCGTGTTGGTCACCTTGATGCCGCGCGCCGAGGCATCACCCACGTTGATCGCGTCATAGCCGACGCCGAAGTTGGCGATCAGCCCAAGCGCCGGGAACGCCTCCATCTGCGCGCCTGCAAAGGGGCTGTGACCAAAGAAGGCGATGGCCTTCACGCCCTTGCGGGTCTCTTTGTCCAGCGCCTGCGCGGCGTCGAGGCTTTCCACATGGGTCCAGCCCAGTTCAGCCAGCGCCTCGCGGCTTTTCTGGTCGGGGCTGCCGACCGCCAGTACATCCGTCATCTCAACAATCCTTGTTGGGTCAATTCAGCGCCGCGCGCAGGGGCGCGAGCCAGCCGAGACCGGCCTTCGTATCCCCGCCGCGCGGCTTGTATTCCGCGCCCACCGGCGCCGCCCAGCCCGCCTCGGCAAAACCGGCCAGCAAGCGTTCGAAGCAAATCTCGCCGCCGTCGGGCTCGCCCCGGTCGGGCACCGCGGCGATCTGCACATGGCCGACCAGCGGCTGATGCGCCTTGAAGCGCATCAGCAGATCACCCTGCATGATCTGCGTGTGATAGCAGTCGAACATGATGCGCAGGTTGTCCTTCCCCAGCGCCTCGATGATCTCGGCGGCATGTTCGACACGCGAAAGGTGATAGCCCGCCACGTCGCGATGATTGATCGGCTCGATCAGCACGCCCATGCCCTTCTCGCCCGCCAGCTCGCAGGCAAGGCTCAGCGTCTCGCGATAGGCCGCCTCGGCCGCGGCGCCGCCATCGGTCCGACCGGCCATCACATGCACGTTCTGCGCGCCGATCGCGGCACCATAGTCCACCGCCTGCTTCACCGCCGCCGCCGCCTCATCGCGACGACCGGCAAGCGCGGCAAGGCCGAAGTCCCCGCCCGCCACATCGCCGGGCACGGTGTTGAGCCCGAGCATGGCAAAGCCGGTCTCGTCGAGCGCCGCCTTCATTTCGGCCTCGGGCACGTCATAGGGGAAATGGCACTCCACCGCGTCGAACCCGTCGCGCTTCGCGGCACGGATACGCTCGGGCAGCGGCAGCTCGGTATAGAGAAATCCGATGTTTGCGGAAAACTTCATGTCTCAGTCCCACTCCACGTCAAACTTGTCGACCACCTGCTTCACCTGTCCAGAGGTGAGCATGCGCGGCCGGTGCCCCTGCAGCAGCAGCGCCAGCTTGGCGGTCTCTTCCAGTTCTTCCATCGCATAGACCGCCGCCTCGAGATCCTTGCCCGCCACCACCGGGCCATGGTTGGCCAGCACCACAGCCGAGCGCTTGCCCGCCAGCCCACGCACCGCGTCACC
This sequence comes from Salipiger sp. CCB-MM3, assembly GCF_001687105.1. Classification (NCBI taxonomy): domain Bacteria; kingdom Pseudomonadati; phylum Pseudomonadota; class Alphaproteobacteria; order Rhodobacterales; family Roseobacteraceae; genus Salipiger; species Salipiger sp. CCB-MM3. Next base: position 2,217,420 of record NZ_CP014595.1, on the reverse strand, counting down.
CATGGCCGGATCGCCCGGCACGAAAAAGGGCAGCAGCCGCACCTTGCCGAGCCGCATGACCGCATAGGCGGTGAGCGGCGGCAGCAGGTTGTCGGGGTCGATGTCGGGCATCATCGACCACGCCACCGCATGGCTCGAATGCAGGTGCACCACGGCCCCGGTCTTGCCGCGTGTCTCATAGAAGGCGCTGTGCAGCGGCATCTCCTTGGTCGGTTTGTCGCCGCCGATCAGCATGCCGCGGTCGTCGAAACGCGACAGCCGCGCCGGATCGAGGCTGCCGAAGCTGGAGCCGGTGGGCGAGACCAGCAGCCCGCCATCCTCGGTGCGCGCCGAGATATTGCCCGACGCGCCACCGGTGAGGCCGCGCTGGAACATCGAGGCGGCCATCTCACAGATCTGCTCGCGCAGCTTGGTTTCGCTCATGCGCCCTGCTCCATCACGCGCGCCGCCTTTGCAAAGAAATCCGCCCCGCCAAAGTTGCCCGACTTCAGCGCCAGCACCATCTCGCCCGCGCGCATGACCGGCACGCCCGGATCGATCTCCGGTCCGATCTCCAGCGCCTCGGGGGCCAGCGCCTCGACCACCGCGCCCGAGGTCTCGCCCCCGGCGCTGATGATCCGCTTGACGCCCTTGGCGGCCAGCGCGGCGGCGGTCTGGGCGAAAAGCCCCTCCAGCGCCGCGGCGACCGTCTCGCGCCCGTGCTTTTTCTGTGCTTCGGCCACCGTCGCTGGCTCTGCTGAGGAGTAGATCAGCGGCAGTCCATCTTGGGCCACCGCCCACTCCGCCAGCGTCGCGGCGGTCAGCCCGCCAAGCGCCTCCTCGGCGGTGACCTCGCGCTTCGGCCCACCGTGGGCCGCGACCTGCGCGCGGGTGGCGTTCGAGCAGGACCCCGAGAGCGCGACCACCTGCCCGCCCTGCCCCGTCCATGCCCCGGCTTTGCCCGAGAGCGCGAAGTTGGCCGGCAGACCCAGCGCAATGCCCGAGCCGCCGGTGAGCAGCTTGCTGCCCTTGAGCGCCTCGCCCCAGGTCAGCAGATCCGCGTCGCGGATCGCGTCGGCGATGACAAAGCCGCGCCCCGCCTCCGCCTCTTCCGCAAGCCGCGCACGGATCGCCTCCGGCCCCTGCCACACCGCGCTGGCGGGCACATGGCCGACGCCGCGCGAGACCTGCGCGGCCAGCACGCGGCGCAGATCGGGGTCTGTCATCGGGGTCAGCGGATGGTTCTCCATGCCACTCTCGGACAGCAGGTGATCCTGCACAAAAAGATGGCCCTGATAGATCGTCCGCCCGGTCGCCGGAAAGGCCGGGCAGAAGATCACGCTCTCGGTGCCGAGCGCATCCGCCAGCGCCTCGGCGACCGGGCCGATGTTGCCCTCTGCGGTCGAGTCGAAGGTCGAGCAATATTTGAACAGGAACTGCTGACAGCCCTGCGCCTGCAGCCACTCCAGCGCCTGCAAAGACAGTTTCACCGCCTCGGCGGCGGGAATGGAGCGCGACTTCAGCGCCACCACCCCGGCCTCGACCTCCGGCGCCGCATCGCCCGTCGGCACGCCAACGTATTGAACCGTGCGCATGCCCTGCTTGACCAGCGTGTTGCCAAGATCGCTCGAGCCGGTGAAATCATCGCCGATACATCCCAGCAGCATCAGTCGTCTCCCGGCAGCGTCAGCCCGGCCGCGCGGGCGTAGACCTTGATCACCGCCGCATCGTCGATCAGCCCGTCGCCGGCCTCCGCCGCGGCCTTGAACTGCGACAGCGCCGCCTCGGTCATCGGCACGGGAAGATGCGCCTCCCCGGCGATGCCGCCAACGATGCCCAGATCCTTGGGCCAGATATTGACCGCCGAGCGCGGGGTGTAATCGCCCTCGACCACATGCGGGCCGCGGTTCTCGAACATCCAGCTGGTGCCCGCCGAAGCCGAGATCACCTCGACGATGCGCGCGGGATCGAGCCCTTGGCTCACGCCCAGCGCCATCGCCTCGCCCATGGCGGCGATATGCACGCCCGCCAGAAGCTGGTTCACCGCCTTCATCGCGCTGCCCGCCCCGGCCTCATCCCCAAGCGGATGCACGGTGGCCGCCATGGCGTCCAGCGCGGGCTGCGCCGCGGCAAAGGCCTCGGGCGTGCCCGACGCCATGATCGACAGCGCGCCCTGCGCCGCCTTCACCGCGCCGCCAGAGATCGGCGCATCGAGATAGTGCAGCCCTTTCGCCGAGGCCTCAGAGGCGAACACGCGCGCCTGACTGGGCGCGATTGTGGCGCAGGAAATGATCGCCGCGCCCTCCGGCAGATGCGCCGCCGCGCCGGCCTCTCCGAACAGCACCTCGCGGGTCTGCGCGGCGTTCAGCACCACGCAGACAAGGATCGAGCTTGCCGCCAGCGCCTCGGCGAGACTGCCCTCGGCACCGCCTTCGGCCCTGAAGGCCTCCATCCGCTCGGTCGAAATATCCAGGCCGTGCACGACATGTCCTGCCCGCAGCAGCGATAGCGCCATGCCCATGCCCATCGAGCCGAGCCCGATCACCGTGATCTCTGCCAAAGTGCTCCTCCCGCAAAATGGTATACCAAATGAAGATGAAGCCTGCGGCTCGGAGTGTCAATGCGGCTGGTGGCGGTAACATGCCATTACTGCCAAGGCAGGTCCTGCACTTCTTCTCTTTGAAAACACGCCGGGGAGCGCGAGGGGCAGCGCCCCTCGCCCCGCTGCGCGCCACGCAAGCTCTGTGGCCGGGCACGAAAAAGCCGCGCTCGGCAGGCGGCGCGGCTTTGGAAGTTACTTTGTGTCAGGCGGCGTTCTGTCAGGCGGCGTTGCGCCGCCTCGCAAGCCGGGTCAGGCGCGATGCGCCCCATCGGCGAGGGATTTGACGAATCCCAGCACCTCGGCGACCGGCTTGCCCTCCGCCATGGCCGCGACGATGGCTGAGCCGACGACGCAGCCATCGGCGACCCCGGCGATGCTCTCGGCGGTCTCCGGCGTGCGGATGCCGAAGCCGACGATCACCGGCAGATCGGTGCCCGCCTTGATCCGCGCGACCTCGGGGCCGACATCGGTGGCCTGCGCCGCAGCCGCGCCGGTGATCCCGGTGATCGAGACGTAATAGACAAAGCCCGAGGTGTTCTGCAGCACTTTCGGCAGGCGCTTGTCATCGGTGGTCGGCGTGGCGAGGCGGATGAAGTTCAGCCCCGCCTTCTGCGCCGGGATGCAAAGCTCTTCGTCTTCCTCGGGCGGCAGGTCGACGATGATCAGCCCGTCGATGCCCGCCTCGCGCGCCTCTTCGAGGAACTTGTCCACGCCGTGGCTGTAGATCGGGTTGTAATAGCCCATCATCACGATCGGCGTGCTGTCGTCGCCCTTGCGGAATTCCCGCACCAGCTCCAGCGTGCGGTTCAGCGTCATGCCCGCTTCGAGCGCGCGCTGCCCGGCCAGCTGGATGGTTTCGCCATCGGCCATCGGATCGGTGAAGGGCAGACCCAGTTCGATCACGTCGACACCCGCCTCCGGCAGACCGCGCACCAGTTCCAGCGAGCGGTCGAAGTCGGGGTCCCCGGCCATCACATAGGCAACGAATCCCTTCTTGCCCTCTTCCTTCAGGGCGGCGAATTTGGCGTCGATGCGGGTCATGGCGGTCCTTCCCTTCGCAGGCGGGCACGCGGGGCGCCCGGAATGTCGCGAAAGCTCTGCCGGATACCCAAGGGAAAATCAAGCGCATGTCTGACGGCGGCGGCCCGCTCGGCACGCCGTGATGCTGCGGGAGCCCGCCAAATCCGCCGCCACCTCTGGACCTCGCCGCGCCCCACGCCTTAGCTGCACGGCGAGGAGACATCACGAGGAGACCCCCATGCGCATTCTGTTCACCGGCGGCAGCGGCAAGGCCGGGCGCCATGTCGTGCCGCATCTCGCGGCGCGCGGCCACCGCATCCTGAACGCCGATCTCGCGCCGCTCGGACATCCCGGGGTGCACGATCTGATCACCGATCTTGCCGATCCCGGACAGGTCTGGGGCGCGCTCACCTCCTACGCGGGCTTCGACGAGCTGGAGCCCGGCACCGGCTTGCCGAAATTCGACGCGGTGGTGCATTTCGGCGCGCTGGCCCGCATTCTGATCCAGCCCGATTGCGAGACCTACCGGGTCAACACGCAATCCACCTACAACGTGCTGGAGGCCGCCGCCAAACTGGGCATTCCCAAGGTGATCTTCGCCAGTTCCGAGACGGTCTATGGCATCTGCTTCGCCGATGGCCCGCGCCAGCCCGCCTATCTGCCCATCGACGAAGAGCACCCGACCGTGCCCGAGGATGCCTATGCGATCTCGAAGGTCTGCAACGAGGCCACCGCCCGCAGCATCCAGAAGCGCAGCGGGCAGGACATCTACGGGCTGCGCATCTCCAACGTCTGCGAGATCGAGGATTATCACCGGGATTTCCCGGCCTTCGCCGAGGACCCCGGCCTGCGGCTGCGCAATATGTTCGGCTATATCGACGTGCGCGATCTGGCGCAGATGGTCGAGCGCTGTCTCGACACCGATGGGCTGGGATATGAGGTGTTCAACGTGGTCAACGACGACCTTGCGGTGCCGCAGGACAATGAGGCGCTGCGCAACCAGTTCTACGGCGGCGTGCCGGTGAAAACCCCGATGCAGCCGCGGCAGGCGTTCTTCAGCAACGCCAAGGCGCGGCAGATGCTCGGTTTCTCCCCGCAGCATGATTGGCGCAGCATATTGCACGGATAAACCGCCGGGCGGGATTTGACAGGTATCAAAGGCGGGCGCAGGCTTTGGGCATAGGCTGGGACAACACGTGCCCAGCCGCCGCCGAGGAGTTCGCGATGACCCAGATGCCCAAGACCCCGCAAGCAGATGAGCCCACCGCCGACACTCAGGCCGTGGCGCCGGATGGCGCCGCAGCCCCCGAGATCGCCATCCCCCCGCATATGCCGCACCACCGCGGACCGACCCCGGACGAGATCCGCCACGCCTTCGAGACCGGCGAGTATCCCTATGCCAAAAAGATGGCCCGGCGCAGCTACGAGCGGCAGAAGGCGCAGCTTCAGGCCGAATTGCTGAAGGTGCAGCTTTGGGCGCAAGAGACCGGCATGAAGTTCGTGCTGCTCTTCGAGGGGCGCGACGCCGCTGGCAAGGGCGGCACGATCAAACGCTTCACCGAGCATCTCAACCCGCGCCACGCCCGCGTTGTCGCGCTCAACAAACCCAGCGTCGAAGAGCGCGGGCAATGGTATTTCCAGCGCTACGTCGAACATCTGCCCACCGCGGGCGAGATCGTGCTCTACGACCGTTCGTGGTACAACCGCGCAGGGGTCGAGCGGGTGATGGGGTTCTGCGAGCCCAATGACTACCTCGAGTTCATGCGCCAGACCCCCGAGCTTGAACGCATGCTCGTGCGTTCGGGCATCCGGCTTTACAAATACTGGTTCTCGGTCACCCGCGAAGAGCAAAAGGCCCGCTTCCAGAGCCGCGAGACCGACCCGCTGAAACAGTGGAAGCTCTCGCCGATCGACAAGGCGAGCCTTGGCAAATGGGACGATTACACCGAAGCCAAGGAGGCGATGTTCTTTTACACCGACACCGCAGACGCGCCATGGACGGTGGTGAAATCCGACGATAAGAAACGCGCGCGCATCAATTGCATGCGGCACTTTCTGTCGACGCTGGACTATCCCGGCAAGGACCGCCGCATCGCCACCCCGCCCGATCCGCTGATCGTCGGCGGCGCGGCGCATGTGATCCACCGCTCCGAGCATATTCTGGGCACGGCGCTGAGCCCGTCGGCTGCCACGCCAGCAGCCAAGGAAACCGCGCCGGAATGAGGGTCAGAGCCGCTGGCCCAGCCAGTCCTGCAGCGGCTGCAGCCGCGCATAGCACTGCTGCAACGCGCCCACCGGGTCCGGGCTGAGCGTATCGTAGATGCCATCGATCCAGAGCACGCAGCCCGGCCGCCGCATCAATTCCGACCGCGGCCCCGCAGGCACCCTCTGTTCAGGGTCCGCGGCTGGGTCGATCCGCGCCTCGCTGCGGGTGATGAACCGCTCTAATTCCTCGCCCTCACGCCCCATAAGCGCCGCTTGCCACGCCAACATCTGACGCGCGTCGAATTTGAGGATCCCCGCCCCCGCCGTGGCGTAGCTGGGCGACAGCGCAAAATACCATGCCCTGCCGTCGGGAAGCGCCCAGAGCGCGTGAAGATGGGTGTGGAACGGCAATTTGTCGTCACTGAACCGCACGTCCCTATGCGGCCGGAACAGCTTGGGCCGGGGGCGCTCGCCGCACAGGGTTTCAAGCTCGGGGGTCAGCAGCGATATCATGCGTTCGGCGGGGCGCTTCACCTCGCTGTCGTAGCGTTGCCGGTTCGTGTGAAACCACGCCCGGTCATTATTTGCTTCAAGCTCGGACAAAAACTGCCGGGCCTGTGGGGCGAACCCCGTCAGATCAATCAAACTTGCCATTAAAATTTCCCAAGGGAATCATGTCTCAAATATGGCCACCCTAGCACGAAGCCGCCGAAGCTCGGGGCAAAAGCTTGTGGCGGCTTTGAAACCCTGTAACGTCGCGCCGTCATGCCCCCTTTCCGCAAACTCCTCCGCCGTCTCGCCGCCCTGTCCGCCGCCGCATTGCTCTGCGCCCCGGCCGCGCAGGCGCATCCGCATGTCTTTGCGGATGTGGGTCTGGCGCTGGACCTCGATGCCGAGCGCAATGTCGTCTCGGTCGAGGTGACTTGGCGCTACGACGATTTCTTCTCGCTGCTCATTCTCGAGGACATGGGGCTCGATGCCGACGGCGACGGCGCCCTCACGCCCGCGGAACTCACGGCGCTGGAACGCTTCGATCTCGACAATTGGTACGAGGGCTTCGAAGGCGATCTTTACATGTATTCGGGCGAGCAGAAGCTGACCCTCGGCGCGCCAGAGTTTGTCTCCGTCTCGGTCGACGAGGGGCGGATCACCTCGGTGCATCGCCGCAGCGTCAGCCCTGCCCCCGCCGACGGTCTGGTGATCGAGCCCTATGACCCGACCTATTACATCGCCTTCGAAGCGAGCCTGCCGATCACCCTGCCCGCCCCGTGCACGGCGGCTGTCGCCAAGCCCGACCTCGACGAGGCCGAGCGCAAGATGCAGCAGGAGCTGGCGCAGATCCCCGAGGATCAGTTCCTCGAGATCGAGCCCGGCCGCGACTTCGCCGACCGCATCGAGGTGACATGCGCCGCCTCCTGACGCTCGCCGCCCTGCTGGTGCTGGCGGCGGCGGTCTGGCTCTGGGGCTTTGGCGGCGCGGACCGGCTGGCCGTGATGGCGATGGAAGGCCAGCGCGAGGCGCAGAACGCCATGGCGCGCGGCCTCCGGGCGCTGCGGGCTGGCGAGCCCGGAGCGATGATGGCGCTGATGGCGGTCTGCTTCGGCTACGGCTTTTTCCATGCGGTCGGACCGGGCCATGGCAAGCTGCTGATCGGCGGCTACGGGCTGGGGCGCCGCGTGGCACTATGGCGGCTGTCGGCACTGGCGGTGGCCTCGAGCCTCGCGCAGGCCGCTGCGGCGGTGCTGCTGGTCTATGCCGGGGTCTGGCTGCTGGGCTGGGGTCGCGAGCGGATGACCGCCGCCGCCGAGGAGTGGTTCGCCCCGGCAAGCTACGCCGCGATCGCCGGGATCGGCCTTTACCTGCTGGCGCGCGGGCTGCGCCGCCTTCTGGCCAACCGCCACGCGACACACGCCCACCACGACCACGACCACGACCACGACCACGACCACGACCACGAAGGCATCTGCCAGACCTGCGGCCATGCCCATGGCCCCAGCCTTGAACAGGCGCAAAAGGTGCACTCCCTGCGCGACGCGGCCCTGCTGATCGGTGCCATCGCCATCCGCCCCTGCACCGGCGCGTTGTTCCTGCTCATCCTCACGTGGCGGATGGGCATCGGCATGGCCGGCATCCTCGGCGCCTTCGCCATGGGGCTGGGCACCGCCTCGGTGACGCTCGTGGTGGCGCTGGCCTCTGTCTCGCTGCGCGAAGGCGCGCTGACCCGCTTCGCGTCCGGACCCGGCACCGCCCGCGCGCTGGCATTGCTCGAAGCTACGGCGGGCGCGATTGTCACACTCTTCGCGGCCCAACTCCTGCTGCGCACACTCTGAGGTTGCGCGAACAATTGCGTCAGAATAAAGCCCGTATATGACGCAAGACCTGCCATATTCCGCCCATATCCGCGCCGTTCTGGTGATGGGCCTGCCTTTGATCGGCGGCCATCTGGCGCAGCTCACCATCGGTCTGACCGATACGGTGATGATGGGGCGCTATGGCGTGCCGGAACTGGCCGCCCTTACACTGTCGATGACGCTGTTTCAGGTCCTGTTCCTCTTTGGCTCGGGGTTTGCCTTTGCGGTGATGCCGATGGTCGCGCAATACGCCGCGCGCGGCGACGAGGTGCATGTGCGCAGGGTCGCCCGCATGGGCCTGTGGCTGTCCGCCGCCTTCTTCCTGCTGGCGCTGCCGATCCTGTGGTTCTCGGGCCCGCTGCTGCGGCTGCTGGGACAGGATGATATCGTTGCGGCAAACGCCCAGACCTACCTGCGCATCGCGGGCTGCGGTCTGCTGCCCGCGCTCGGCGTCATGGTCTTCAAAAGTTATCTGGCGGCGCTTGAACACACCCGCGCGGTGTTCTGGATCACCGTCGCGGCGGCGCTGGTCAATGCGGCGGCGAATTACGCGCTGATCTTCGGCAATTGGGGCGCGCCAGAGCTTGGCATCCGCGGCGCCGCCATCGCCTCGATCTGCGCCCATAGCGCGTCGTTCTTCGGGGTGATCCTCTACGCGCGGCTACGCCTGCCTGAGCATCAGATCTGGTTCCACTTCTGGCGCCCCGACATGGAGATGCTGCGCGAGGTGTTCCAGCTTGGCTGGCCCATTGGCCTCACCACGCTGGCCGAGGTCGGGCTGTTTGCCGCCACGGCGGTGCTGGTCGGCTGGCTGGGCACATTGCCGCTGGCGGCGCATGGCATCGCGATGCAACTTTCGGGCGCGATCTTCATGATCCACCTCGGCTTTTCCAACGTCGCCACGGTGCGCGCCGGTCAGGCCATGGGCCGCAGCGACCTGCCCTTCCTGACCCGCGGTGCCATGGCGGCGCAGATCCTCTCCATCGGCACCGTGATCCTGACGGTGATCCTGTTCCTCGGCATGCCCGAGACGCTGATCGACCTCTTCCTGTCGGACGACGAGCCCCGCCGGGCCGAGATCCTGCGGCTTGGCACGCTGCTGCTGCTGCTCGCCGCGGTGTTCCAACTGGTCGACTCGATTCAGGTGATCGTGCTGGGCGTGCTGCGCGGTCTGCAGGACACCAAAGTGCCGATGATCATCGCCGCCGTGTCCTACTGGCTGATCGGCCTGCCCGCCGCCTATGTGCTGGGCTTCCCGCTGGGGTATGGCGCGGGCGGCGTCTGGATGGGCCTGAGCCTTGGCCTCGGCGTCGCGGCGCTGCTGCTCTACTGGCGCTTCTGGTACCGTCAGGTGCCGCATCTGTCGGGGCTGGCGCTTGCAAGGGGCGCGGGCGGCGACTAGAAGCGGCGCGACCGCAAGAACGCCAAGCCCGAGCCTTAGGAGCACGACATGGGATTTCGCATGGGGATCGTGGGTCTGCCCAACGTGGGCAAATCGACCCTTTTCAACGCCCTGACCAAGACCGCCGCCGCGCAGGCGGCCAATTTCCCCTTCTGCACGATCGAACCCAATGTGGGCGACGTGGCGGTGCCCGACAGCCGCATCGACACGCTGGCGCAGATCGCCGGATCGAAGCAGATCATCCCCACACGGATGACCTTCGTCGACATCGCCGGGCTGGTGAAGGGCGCGTCGAAAGGCGAGGGCCTCGGCAACCAGTTCCTCGCCAACATCCGCGAGACCGACGCCATCGCCCATGTGCTGCGCTGCTTCGAGGATGATGACGTCACCCACGTCGATGGCCGTGTCGACCCGGTGGCCGATGCCGAGACCATCGAGACCGAGCTGATCATCGCCGACATGGAGAGCCTCGAGAAGCGCCTGCAGAACATCGTGCGCAAGGTGCGCGGCGGCGACAAGGAGGCGATCCAGCAAGAGCGCCTGATGAAAGACGCCTTGGCGATGCTCGAAGCGGGCAAGCCCGCGCGTCTCGTCGAGGTCGATGCCGAGGACACCAAACAGTGGCGCATGCTGCAGCTGCTGACCTCCAAACCGGTGCTCTATGTCTGCAACGTCGACGAGGACGAGGCCGCCACCGGCAACGCGCTGTCGGAGAAGGTCGCCGAGATGGCCGCCGCGCAGGGCAACAGCCACGTGGTGATCTCCGCCAAGATCGAGGAAGAGATCAGCCAGCTCGACGGCGAGGAAGCCGAGATGTTCCTCTCGGAGCTGGGCCTCGAAGAGGCCGGGCTCGACCGTCTCATCCGCGCCGGTTACGAGCTGCTGCACCTCGAGACCTATTTCACCGTCGGCCCCAAAGAGGCCCGCGCCTGGACCATCCCGCAGGGCACGCTCGCCCCGCAGGCCGCTGGCGTCATCCACGGCGATTTCGAGCGCGGCTTCATCCGCGCCGAGACCATCGCCTATGATGATTTTATCGCCTGCAAGGGCGAACAGGGCGCCAAGGAGGCGGGCAAGATGCGCGCCGAGGGCAAGAGTTACATGGTCAAGGACGGCGACGTGCTGCACTTCCTGTTCAACACCTGACCCCGCCACAGGTCCGAATTCTCGAACGCGGTGCCTCCCCGGAGGCGCCGCGTTTTTCTTTGCCCGCGCGCCGCTATCCCCCCGCGCAGCCCACGAAAAAAGGCGCTGCCCCGCCGGACCGCGCCCCTTCTTCTCTTTGCCAAATACGCCGGGGGAGTCCGCGTCAGCGGACGGGGGCAGCGCCCCCTCCCGGCACCAGCGCTCAGGCTGCCGCGGCCTCGGCCCCCTCAAGCCCTGCGGCCTCGTCGCAGCCGAGCATGATGTTGAGGTTCTGCACCGCCGCGCCCGACGCGCCTTTGCCAAGGTTGTCGAGCACGCCGATCAGCGTCACCGCGCCGGTCGCCGGGTTGCCATGCACGGAAAGCTCCAGCGCGTTGGTGCCGTTGAGCCGCTGCGGCATGACCCGCGGCTCATGCACCGATGCCTCGACCACCGACACGAAACGCTCACCGGCATAGGCCTTGCGCAGCGCCGCCTCGGCCGCGGCCTGACCCTCGCTGCCCATGGCGGGCAGTTGCACCGCCACCGCCATGCCCTGCGCATAGGCGCCCACGGAGGGCACAAACACCGGCACCGCGCTCAGCAGCCCGTGCTTGACGATCTCCGGCAGGTGCTTGTGGCCTTGCGACGCGCCATAGAGGAACGAGCCATTGGTCTCGCCGCTTTCATACTCGGCGATCATGCCCTTGCCGCCGCCGGTATAGCCCGACACGCCGGAAATGGCCGGCCCCGCGGCGGGGTCGATGAGCCCCGCGTCCACCAGCGGGCGGATCAGCGCAATGGCGCAGGTCGACCAGCAGCCGGGGTTGGACACGAATTGCGCCGCGGCGATCGCCTCGCGCTGGCCCTCGGCCATCTCGGCGAACCCGAAGACCCAGCCTTCGGCGACGCGGTGCGCGGTGGAGGCGTCGATGATCTTCGTGCCATGCGGTTCGGCCAGCCGCACGGTCTCGCGCGCGGCATCATCGGGCAGGCACAGGATGGCCACATCGGCTTCGGCCAGCGCCTCGGAACGCGCGTCGGCGTCCTTGCGTCGGGCCGGGTCCACCTGAACGAGCGTGATATCCGCGCGCGCTTCGAGCCGCTCGCGGATTTGCAGACCGGTCGTGCCAGCCTCGCCGTCGATGAACACCTTATGGGCCATGGCCTCTCTCCTTGGGTAAAGATGCGCCGCCATAACATGGCCGCGGCACAAAAGGAACTATGCCAGCGGCGGGCGCGGTCAAAAGCCTTCGAAGGCTTTTGCAACTTTCTTCGAAGAAAGTTGCCTAGCCCTTCTCGTGGAAGAAATCGTAGATGCGCTCGGCCAGCGCCTCGCTGACCCCGTCCACTGCCTTCAGGTCCGCCAGATTCGCCCGCGCCACCGCCTTGGCCGAGCCGAAATGCTGCAGCAGCGCCCGCTTGCGCGCCGCGCCGACGCCGGGCACCTCATCGAGCGGGTTGGCCATCTGCGACTTGGCGCGCTTGGCGCGGTGCGTGCCGATGGCGAAGCGGTGCGCCTCGTCGCGCAGACGCTGGATGAAGTAGAGCACCGGATCATTGCGCTGCAACGCAAAGGGCCGCTCGCCGATGCGGTGGAACTCTTCCTTGCCGTGGTCGCGGTCGACGCCCTTGGCGACGCCCACCATCGGGATATCCTCGACGCCATATTCCTGCATGATCTCCCAGACCGCCGAGACCTGCCCGGCGCCGCCGTCGATCAGCAGCAGGTCGGGCCAGAGTCCCTTGTCACGCTCGGGGTCCTCTTTCAGCAGCCGGGTGAAGCGGCGCGTCAGCACCTCTTTCATCATGCCGAAGTCGTCGCCCGGCACCAGATCCTCACCGCGGATGTTGTACTTGCGGTACTGGTTCTTCATGTAGCCTTCCGGCCCGGCGACGATCATCCCGCCGACGGCGTTGGTGCCCATGATATGCGAGTTGTCGTAGACCTCGATGCGCTGCGGCGGCCCGTCGAGCCCGAAGGCTTCGGCCACACCGCGCAGCAGCTTGGCCTGTGTCGCGGTCTCGGCCATGCGGCGCCCGAGGCTCTCACGCGCGTTGCGCGCCGCGCCCTCGACCAGCTCCGCCTTCTCGCCGCGCTTCGGCACCGCGATCTCGACCTTGCGGCCCAGCTTGCCACTGAGCGCCTCCGACATCAGATCCGGGCTCTCGATCTCATGGCTCAGCAGCACCAGCCGCGGCGGCTCCTTGGTGTCGTAGAACTGGCCGAGGAAGGCTTCGAGCACCTCCGCCTCCTCCACGTCATCGCCGACGCGCGGATAAAAGTCGCGGTTGCCCCAGTTCTGCCCCGAGCGGATGAAGAACACCTGCACGCAGGCCTGCCCATGCTCCATATGCAGCGCCACGACGTCGGCCTCTTCCACGCCCTGCGGGTTGATGCCCTGCACCGACTGCACCTGCGTCAGCGCGCGAATACGGTCGCGCAATGCCGCGGCGCGCTCGAACTCCATCGCCTCGGAGGCCGCCATCATCTGATCGGCCAGCCGCGCCTGCATCTCGGTGGATTTGCCCGACAGGAAGCGCTGCGCGTCGCGCACCGATTCCGCGTAATCCTCGGCGCTGATCTCACCCGTGCAGGGCCCCGAACAGCGGCGGATCTGAAACAGCAGACAGGGCCGCGTGCGGCTGTCGAACATCGAGTCCGAGCAGTTGCGCAGCAAGAACACCCGCTGCAGCTGCGTCAGCGTGCGGTTCACCGCCCCGGCGCTGGCGAAGGGACCGTAGTAAGCCCCCTTCTCGCTCTTCGCGCCGCGGTGCTTCTTGATCTGCGGAAAGTCATGTTCGGTGGTGACGAGGATGTTCGGAAAGCTCTTGTCGTCGCGCAGCAGCACGTTGAACTTCGGCTTGAGCTGCTTGATCAGGTTCTGTTCCAGCAGCAGCGCCTCGGTCTCGGTGCGCGTGGTCAGGAACATCATCGACGCGGTTTCCGAGATCATCCGGCTGATCCGCCGCGAGTGCTGCGCCGAAGACCGCGAATAGCTCGACACCCGCGCCTTCAGATTGCGCGCCTTGCCGACGTAGAGCACCCGGCTCTGGTCATCCAGCATGCGATAGACGCCCGGACTGGAGTCGAGCGTCTTGAGGTAGCCGTGGATGACCTCGTAGCCGCGTTTCGGCGCGACTTTCGGAATGTCTGCTTCGTCGTTCATCACGTCGTTTCCGGTCTGTTCACCGCTTGCCTTGATTCTGCATCTCGCTGCAATGCCGGCCCCCTGAGATCAAGAAAGAATACATCCACTGTTCCTGTGGATAACCCTGAGGGGGAATTCCGGGGTTCTGCGTTTTTCCCTTGAATCCTTGCCGTTTCGTCGATTTGCACAAAAATTGTGCCAAAACATAACGTATTGATTTAGCTTAAAAGATTTACGCAGCTTTGCGCAAACCCTTGAAAGCTTGATGCTTTCCTAACACTTGGGTAACGCGCCCGTGACAGGTGCACAACTTGTCGCAGCCTGCCCGCCGCGACCTTAGTCGCGGTCGCAGGTGTCGGGCGTCTGCCATGCCAGATGCTGGCCGCCATCGGTGCAGAGGAACTGCCCGGTCACCCCCGGCGCATCGAGGAAATATCCCAGCGCGCCGCAGATGTCCTCGGGGTTCGATCCGCGCTGCAGAACCGTCGCCGCGCGCTGCGTGGCGAAGCCCTCGGCGCTCTGATCGGCGCCCTGCAATGTCGGCCCCGGCCCGATGGCATTGATCCGCACGTTCGGCGCCAGCGCCCGCGCCCCGGTCTGGGTCAGCGTCCAGAGCGCCGATTTGGCCAGCGTATAGCTGATGAACTCCGGCGTCAGCTTGCGCAGCCGCTGGTCAAGCATGTTGACGCAAAGCGCGCGGGCCCGCGGCTCGCCGCGCTCGTCGGTTTCGGCCTCGGGCGCCTGCGCCGCGAAGCTCTGCAGCAGCACAAAGGGCGCGCGCAGGTTCGATTCCATCGCCCGGTCCCAGCTGTCGCGCGTCGCTGTCTCCATGTCGTCATGCTCGAAGATCGAAGCGTTGTTGATCAGCAGGCCGAGCGGCCCGCCAAGCGCCTCGGCAGCGCGCCCCACCAGCGGGGTCACTTGCCGCTCGTCCAGCAGATCGGCCTGCAGCGTGACCGCCCGGCCGCCCTTCTCGCGCACCAGCGCCGCGACCTCTTCGGCCGCCTCCGCCGAGCCGCCGTAATGCACCGCCACGTCAAAGCCGCGCTCCGCCAGATACAGCGCCATCGCCCGGCCCAGCCGCTTGCCCGCGCCGGTCACCAGCGCGCGTTTCTCGATACCCATATTTCTTCCCCCCGAAACCGATCAGATCAGAACGTAGCTGACATATCCGATGTAAAGCGCCGAGAGCACCACCCCCCAGACGCGTCCGATGTCGCGCTTCATGAAGACGAAGGGCACGAGGATCAGCGAGGCCGCCAGCATCACCCACAGATCGAAGCTCAGGAATTGCGGATCCACCGGCATCGGCTTGATCAGCGCCGCGACGCCGATGATCGCCAGCAGGTTGAAGACGTTCGAGCCGATGACGTTGCCAAGCGCCACATCCGCCTGCCGCCGGATCGCCGCCATCACCGTGGTCGCAAGCTCGGGCAGCGAGGTACCAAGCGCCACCAGCGTCAGGCCGATCACCGTGTCGGGCACGCCGAACATGGCGGCGATCTCGGTGGCGCTGTCGATCAGCAGGTTGGCGCCCACCGGCAGGCCGACGAGGCCCAGCACCAGATAGACCGCGATTTTCCAGCCCGGCATGTCGGGATCCGCACCCTCGGGATCTTCCAGGTCCTCAAGCTCGGCATCGGCCTTGCCGTTCTTGCGGTGGCTCAGCGCGTCGCGCACCGAATCCCACAAGATCAGCGCCATGACGCCCAGCATCACCAGCCCCGCGATCCAGTCGAAGGTGCCGCGGAAGGCCAGCGCGATGAAAAGCAGCGAGGCGCCGATCATGATCGCATAGCTCTTGCGCGTGTCGTGGCCGGAGGTGTGCAGCACGGTGATCAGTGCCGGAACGCCCAGCACCAGCAGCACGTTGGCGGTGTTCGAGCCCACCACATTGCCCAGCGCGATCCCCGGAACGCCGTCGAGCGCGGCCTGTATCGAGATCAGCAACTCGGGCGCGGATGTGCCGAAGGCCACGATGGTGAGGCTAACGATCAGCGCCGGGATCCCCATGCGCAAAGATAGGTTCACCGCCCCCTTGACCAGCGCATCCCCCGCCAAAAGCAGGATCACAAGGCCGAGGGCCGCGTAGACAAAAACCATTTCAGACCTTTCGTTCGCCGCAGGGACAGGGTCCCTTGCCGATCTTGTGCCGACCGCAGCGCGGACATTTCTTTCCCGCCTCTCGGCGGCTCAACCGCCCCACTCCCGGCATGCGCAGCTTGCCGAAGATCCCCAGCACCGCGATGACCACAAGGAAGAGGGCGACAATCTTTGCAAGCATGTCAGAGCCCGAAGCGCGCGAAGCCCGCGCGTTCCTCGATCAGCCCCATCGTCTCTTCGGCAAGGCTCAGGCCCAGCTTCGGGATCAGCCGCTTCTTCACGCCATAGCGGCGGAACTTCACCTTGTCGCCGAACCGCGCCTTCATCCCCGGCACCAGATGCGCGGTGCCATCGGCCAGCCCGACCTCCACCGCGGAGCGCCCGATCCAGATCTCGCCGGTAAAGAGATCGGGATCATTGGCAAGCTTGCTGCCCCGCCGCTCCTTGATCTGCGTGATGAAGGTCTCGTGCAACTGGCCGAGGATGCGCTCGAGCCGCGCCACATCCTCTTCGCTCTCGGGACGGAACGGGTCCAGCATGCTCTTGGATTTCCCCGCGGTATGCACCCGCCGCTCGATCCCCTGCCGGCTGAGAAAGACATGCGCGCCGAAGCCCGCCGAGATCACCCCGATCGAGCCGAGGATCGAGCTTTCGTCGGCAAAGATCTCATCCGCCGCCGAGGCGATCCAATAGCCGCCCGAGGCCGCCACATCCTCGACGAAGGCATAGACCGGCACTTTGGTCTCTTCCGACAGCCGCCGGATGCGCGCGCCGATGAGCGAGCTCTGCACCGGCGAGCCGCCGGGCGAATTGATCTCCAGCGCCACCGCCTTGGGCTTGCCGCGCCGGAAGGCGCGTTCCAGCACCGGCGCCAGCGTGGTGTCGTTGAGACTGCCGCGTCCCGCCATGCCGATGGCGCCCTGCAGGCGCACGACCGAGACGGTGGGTTTGCTTTTCAGGAAGGGGATCGGGCTTTTCATCCCGGTGATGTAGACACGCCCCCGCGTGACGACAAGGCGGGGCGCAAAAGAACTCTCAAGTGATGCAGCGCGTCGCGCAAAGCGCGGGCATTTGCCGAATATGCCGACCAAATTCCGTCATTTGCCGCGCCCAGCGCAGAACTGCCGCCGCCATCCCGCCCGATCGCCGGACGGCACAGAAAAGGGCAGAGCGCACCCACGCCCTGCCCTTCTTCTCTTTTCCAAATACGCAGCCTTCCACGCGCGCAGCCTCGGGTCCGGCGCATACCGCCAACCCCCAAGACCCGCTTCTTAGGCTTGCAGCTTAAGCCTGCGGCGGCTGGCCGTTCGAGGCCGACAGCCCGCCGTCAACCGCAAGGTTCACACCATTGATGAAACAGGCATCGCGCGAGGCCAGAAAGCAGATCGCCGCGGCCACATCTTCGGGCTCGCCGGGGCGGCCCAGCGGCAGGCGCTCCATGAATTTCTGCAGCAGATCTTCGTTCTCGAACATATCCTCGGTCAGCGCCGAGCGGGTGATCGAGGGGTTCACCGCATTTACCCGCACGCCGCTTTCGCGCGCGTCCAGCGCCAGCGCGTGAGTCAGATTGGTGACCCCGCCCTTGGCGGCATTATAGGCGAACATGTTCCAGTCGCCCCCTGTGCCCGAAACCGAAGAGGTGTTGACCACATTGCCGCGCGCCGTGCGCAGCGCGGGCCAAGCCGCACGGGTGACCATGTAAAGCCCGGTGAGATCGGTATCGATCACCTTGTCCCAGCTTTCGCGGTCCACCTCCTCAATGCTGCCCATGACGGCGGTCCCGGCGTTGTTCACCAGCACGTCGATGGCGCCGAAATGCGCCAGCGTCTCCGCCGCGATGCGCTTGGCGTCCTCTTCCTTCGACACATCGGCGCTGATCTTCAGCACCCGCGCCTCGGGCAGCCCCTCTGCCGCCTCTGCAAGGTCGTCTTCGCTGCGCGCCACCATGGCGACATTGGCGCCTTCCAGCACGAAGCGGCGGGCGGTGGCGCGGCCAATGCCGGTGCTGGCACCGGTGACGATCACCGTGGCGCCCTCGAAACGGTCGAGGCTCTCATAGGGCTGCGGGGCGATGGCGGGGTCTGCAACAATATCTTTCATCTCAATCTCCGTTTGGTCCGTTCCGGCGCGCCGCGCTTCGGCGCTGCGGGTCACGGATCAAACGAGCGGTCCCCCCTGCCCTGTTCCCGCAGCGCGAGGCACATCGCCGTGAACGAGGCGTCCGCCCGGCCCGGTGACCCGTCCGGCCCGGTGAAACGCAAAGCGCCCCCGCGATGGCTCGCAGGGGCGCTTTGATGGCGGGGTCTTGGCCGCCGGGTCAGCCTGCGGCGCGGGCCGAGGGCTTGAAGCTGATCCGGTCGGAGACGGTGAACCGCCCGCCGCCGGTCTTCTCGATCTTACCGTCGCGCAGAAGCTGGCCGAAGCTGCGCAGGCGATCCTCGCGGCTCGAGTCCTCGCCTTCCACCTGACGCACTTTGGTCATCAGCTGCGGGCGCGAGAACTGGGCGCGGCCCTCGATATACGACAGGTAGGAGGCTGCGGCCTCAAGAAGATCCGGCAGGTCGTGCGCGCCGACGCTTTCGGCGTAGCTGGCGAAATCGCCCTGAACGCCTGCGGGGGCTTGCTCTTCCAGATCGGCCAGCGTCACCCGGCGCGGACGCAGCGGCGCTTCGGGCGCATCCGCGGTTTCGTTCACGCGCTGCTCGGCGACCAGCTTCAGCGGCGCGGGGCGCAGCGGAGCTTCGGCGGCGGGGCGCTCGGTGGCGGCCTCCTGCGGAGCCGGCGCGGGGCGGCGCGGACGCACCACATCCGCCAGATCCTCGCGGTAGGGCTGCGCCTGCTCTTCGGCGTCCTTCTTGCGGCCCAGCAGACGGTCGGCGCGGGTTGCGGCCACGGCGGCGCGGAGATGCGCGATGGCGCTGCGGCGGCGGTTGCCCTCGGGCTCTTCAAGCTGGGTGTTGGTCTCGTTCAGGATACGCGAGGTGTCATTGTCCTCGACGCTGGTCTCGGTCAGCATCATGCGCGCCGGGCTCGAGAGCTTCACCGCCTTGCGCACGTCCTGCTGCGCGGCGCGGATCATCTCTTCGATGTCACCGTCTTGATCGTCACCGTCTTGATCGTCCCAGTCCTGATCATCACCGTCCTGATCGGCCTCATCCAGCGGCGCGTCGAATGCTTCGGTGAATTCCTCGGCCAGATCGTCGTCTTCGTCATCCTCATCGTCGAGCAGGGCATCGCGGGCGGCTGCGGAGGCGGCGAGGTCTTCCTCGTCGTCATCCTCATCGTCCCAATCGTCGTCGCCCCATGCTTCGTCGTCGAAATCCTCATCCTCGAGGTCTTCGTCGTCCCAAGCGCTCTCTTCCTCGGTCTCGGCTTCAAGCTCGGCAAGCAGCGTCTCGGCGGGCACCGGCGTGTCCGCCTCGGCCTCTTCCGCCGCCGCGCTGATCTGGTCGAGATCGTCGACCTCGTCCCATTCATCTTCGAGACCGGCGGCCAGTTCGGCCTTCACCGCTTCAAGCTCGCGGGCAAGGTCGGCCTCGTCATCGGCGCTGAGGCTGCTCTTGGCAGGCTCTTGGCGCACTTCTTCCAGCGCACCCGTCGCCACGGCGGCGTCAAAGGCGGCGCGGCTCACCTTCACCACGCGCACCCGGCGCGGTTTGGACGGCTTTGCGGCCTCCGGCGCGGTGTTGGTGTCGGTGGCGGCTTCTGCGGAAGCCTCAGGTGCAACCCGGACCACTTTCGCGGGGGCCGCAGCTTCGGGCTCAGCCGCCTCGATCTCTGCCTCTTCAGCATGGTCCGGCGCGGCGGCAAAAGCCTTGGTCAGCGCAAAGGGGGCGTCCGCGACGGGCGCGTCGAGCTCTGCCTCGAGCTCTCCCTCAAGGTCCGCATCCGTGGCATCCTCGGCGGCATCCTCTTCGTCGTCCCAATCTTCGCCCTGCAGCACCGACAGGTCGATCTGCATGTCCTGCGCGTCGTCCGCGTCTTCAGCGCTCTCATCAAGGGCCACATCACGGACCTCGGGCGCATCCACATCGAGCGTGCCGAGCATGGCGGAGACGGCGGCAACCGTGTCTTCACCGTCCTGATCGGCGTCTTCGCTCACGTCCGGCGCGGTCGCGGCAACGGCCCCGCCCGACACAACGGCGCGAATGCGGCGCAGTTTGGCGGCCACGCTGTCGTCGGAGGCCGGAACGATGCCTGCAACCGGCGCGGCGGGCGCCGCAGCAGCGGCAACCGGCTCGTCGTCGTAATCATCGTCAAAGGCGTCATGGGCGGGCACGGCGCTTTCCGCCGCAAAGAACGCCGCCTCGGCGGAGAGGCTGTCATCGCCTTCGGCCAGAATCTCGGCCTGCGCCTCGATCTGCGCGGATTCGGCGGCGGCTTTGGCAGCAGCCTCCGCGTCGCGCTGCAGCTCAGCTTCCTCGGCGGCGGCCTCGGCGGCAGCGCGCTCGGCGGCCTCGCTCAGTGCCTTTTCCATGCCGCGCTCGGCGTCGGGGCCGACCACATCGGCACCGGCCTGCGCTGCCGCGGGCATCGCCGCATCGGCCAGCGGCCCGCGCAGCACCAGACGGCCGCTCTGCGCGTCGGCACTGACCTGCGCCTGCATAAGCTGCGCGGCAAGCTCGGGATCAAACTGCGGCGGCTCGGCACCGAAGAAGCGATCTTCCCGCACCACACCACGGAAGAAATTCGTGCTCTCCTTGACCACCGCGAGGGGATCCTCGAACCCTTCTGCCGTACAGGAGAAGGTGCCGTAGGAGACCGTCAATATCTTGCTGGAACTCACCATGTGCCGCTCACTCTTTCACTCGATCTGCAACAAACTGTTTACCATCTACCAGGAGACCAAAGCTGACCGAATCTGAGGTTTTCACCGTATCATTTCATGACCAAATTGTGGTCGTTTTCGCGAAAAGCCACTAAAAAGCCATGAATCCCGGAGCTTCCGAACGTCTCAGGTCCGACGGACCCGTCTTGCTGGCGGGCGGCGGAGACTGCCCGCCCGACCTCTTGTCGCCGCTGCTGGACAAGGCCCAGCTGCGCGTGGCGGCCGATGGCGGCGCAGATGCGCTGCTGGCAGCCGGGGTGATCCCCGATGCGGTGATCGGCGATCTCGATTCCCTGACAGACGACGCCCGCGCCGCAATCCCGCCAGAGCGAATCCATCTTATCACGGAACAGGACAGCACCGATTTCGACAAGTGTCTGCGCAACATCGCGGCACCTCTGGTCTATGCGGCGGGCTTTCTTGGCGCACGGCTTGATCACCAACTGGCGGCGATGACGGTTCTGGCGCGTCACCCCGACCGCCGCTGCCTGCTGGTGGGCCGCGATGACGTGGTGGCGCTCTGCCCGCCGCGGATCTCGCTCGAGCTGCCCATCGGCTGCCGCTTTTCGCTTTATCCGATGGCGGACTGTGGCGGCACCAGTTCCGGGCTGCGCTGGCCGATCGACGGGCTGCGTTTCCGCCCCGATGGGATCACCGGCACGTCGAACCAGACCGATGCACCGCGTGTGGACCTGAGCTTTGATGCCCCGAAGATGCTGATCATTCTGCCGGCGCAGCATCTGGCGCCACTGGCGCAGGCGCTGCAGCAAGCCGACGCGCGATGGCCCGCTCGCGCATGAGGATATAAAGCCCCGAGGCGACGGTGATGCAGATGCCCACCGTCGCCAGCCCGTCCGGCAGGTCGCTCCAGACCAGAAAGCCGAACAGCGTGGCGAAGGGAATCTCCAGATATTGCATCGGCGCCAGCGTCGCGCCGGGCGCAAAGCGCAGCGACCATGTCATCAGCAGATGCGCCAGCGTCCCCAGCAGGCCAATGCCAAGGATCAGCCCCCAGACCTCGGCCCCCTCGCCGCTCCACTCCAGCGCGGGCAGCATGGCCCCCGGCAGCAGCGCCAGCACCGGCACGAGGATCAGCACCGCCATCCCGCCCGAGATCGCCTGCAGCGAGATCGCATCGGTTTCGCGCGCGATCTGCCGCGTAACCAGCATGAAGAGCGAGAAGTTCAGCGCCACGCCCAACGGCAGCAGCGCCGGCCAGCCGACCTCGGCAAAGGCGGGCTGCACCACCAGCAGCGTGCCGACAAACCCGACGCCGCAGGCCGCAAGCCGCCGCCAGCCCACCTCCTCGCCCAGCACGTAATGGCCGAGCAGCAGCATGAAGAACGGCATGACAAAGGCGATGGCCACCGCATCGGCCAGCGGCAAATGGCGCAGCGCGGCGAACATCAGCCCAATGCCCAGCATATGCAGCAGCGTGCGCAGCGCGGTCAGGGCGAAGATTCGCCGCCGCATCCGCCAGACCCGATGGGTAGCGATCACCAGCGGTGCCAGCACCAGCGCCTGAATGGCAAAGCGCAAAAGCAGCAGCTGGCCGATCGTGACCTTGTCCCCAAGCAGCTTGGCCGTCGCGTCGCCCATCGGGGCGACGATGCAGAAGCCAAGCATCAAAAGGACACCAAGAAGAGGACGATCACCAACCATGAGGCGAACGGTAGCCGCACCCTTTCACTCAGACAAGAATTTCTGTCATGTGCCGCACCGGGTCTGAGCGAAAATCCCCCGCTCTCAGCCCATCGAGGGCCGCCCGGCCGCTGCGCCCAAGAGTGCGTATTTGTGGAACAATGAAGCGGGGGCGGCGGGTGATGCTGCGGTTGTTTTGGCGCCCCGCGCCTGAGTTCCATCCTGACTTACATGCCGCAACGGGCGGGTGCCGCCGCATTGCCGCCAAGAGCCGGGTTGCGTGTGCAGTCGCCTTGCCCTACACAGCGCCCGTTCAACACAGCCGGAATGCCTGAGACGCCCCATGGAAAACGTGATCCTCATCGTGCACCTCCTCCTTGCGCTCGCGCTTATCGGCGTGGTGCTTCTGCAGCGATCCGAAGGCGGCGGCCTTGGGATGGGCGGCGGCGGCGGTGGCGCCATGAGCCAACGCGCAGCAGCCACGGCACTGGGCAAGATCACCTGGGGGCTCGCCATCGCCTTCATCATCACCTCGATCACCCTGACGGTGCTCGCGGCGAGCGATGCAAGCGGCACCTCGGTCATGGACCGGCTCACCGGCGGCAGCTCCGCCGAAGAGAGCGACGGCTCCGCTCCGGCAACGCTCGACACGGATGGCCTGCTGCCGCCGCCGTCGGGCGAGACGGGCACCGATTCTGGCGCAGATGCGCCGATGGTTCCCAGCGCGGACTAATATCCGCCAGACTAACAACAGCTTGAGGGCCGCCTGTCAGCCGCAACAGCATCTTGCGGTTGGCTAGACAGTGCGGCCCGAATCCTTTATACGTGGACTCCCGTGATGCTGCGGCTCGTTGGGCCGTGGGTGTCCTCCATTTTGACGCAAATCACGGGGTCGCGCTGCCAATGGCACGTTTCATCTTCATCACCGGCGGTGTCGTTTCTTCGCTCGGCAAGGGTCTGGCTTCCGCGGCGCTTGGCGCGCTGCTGCAGGCGCGGGGCTTTTCGGTCCGCCTGCGCAAGCTCGATCCGTATCTCAACGTCGATCCGGGCACTATGAGCCCCTTCGAACACGGCGAGGTCTTCGTCACCGACGACGGGGCCGAGACCGATCTCGATCTTGGCCATTACGAACGCTTCACCGGCGTTCCGGCGCGCAAGACCGATTCCATCTCGTCGGGCCGCATCTACACCAATGTGCTCGAGAAAGAGCGCCGCGGCGACTACCTCGGCAAGACCATTCAGGTCATTCCGCATGTCACCAACGAGATCAAAGACTTCATCTCGATCGGCGAGGATGAGGTGGATTTCATGCTCTGCGAGATCGGCGGCACGGTCGGCGACATCGAGGGCCTGCCCTTCTTCGAAGCCATCCGCCAGTTCAGCCAGGACAAGCCGCGCGGCCAATGCGTGTTCATGCACCTGACGCTGCTGCCGTGGATCAAGGCCTCGGGCGAGCTAAAGACCAAGCCGACGCAGCACTCGGTGAAGGAACTGCGCTCGATCGGCCTCGCGCCCGATATTCTCGTGTGCCGCTCCGAGGGGCCGATTCCCCAGAAGGAACGCGAGAAGCTCGCGCTCTTCTGCAACGTTCGCCCCGACAGCGTGATCGCCGCGCAGGATCTGTCGTCGATCTACGACGCGCCGCTCGCCTATCACCGCGAGGGGCTCGATCAGGCGGTTCTCGATGCGTTCGGCATCACCCCTGCGCCGCGCCCCAACCTCGAAAAGTGGGAAGACGTCTCGGAACGCATCCACAACCCCGAGGGTGAAGTGAACGTCGCCATCGTCGGCAAATACACCCAGCTCGAAGACGCCTATAAGTCGATCGCCGAGGCGCTGACCCATGGCGGCATGGCGAACCGGGTGAAGGTGAATGTCTCCTGGGTCGATGCCGAGCTCTTCGATCAGGAAGACCCGGCGCCGCATCTCGAAGGCTTCGACGCGATCCTCGTGCCCGGCGGCTTTGGCGAGCGCGGCACCGAGGGCAAGATCAAGGCGGCGCAATTCGCCCGCGAGCATAAGGTGCCCTACCTCGGCATCTGCCTCGGCATGCAGATGGCGGTCATCGAGGCGGCGCGCAACGTCGCAGGCGTGGCCAAGGCGGGCTCGGAAGAGTTCGACCACGAGAAGGGCGAGAAGCGCTTCGAGCCGGTGGTCTATCACCTCAAGGAATGGGTGCAGGGCAACCAGCGCGTGAACCGCTCGGTGAGCGACGACAAGGGCGGCACCATGCGCCTCGGCGCCTATGACGCAGTTCTGACCGAAGGCTCGAAAGTGGCCGAGATCTACGGCACCACCGCCATCGACGAGCGTCACCGTCACCGCTACGAGGTCGACATCAAATACCGCGAGGCGCTGGAAAAAGGCGGGCTCTGCTTCTCCGGCATGTCGCCCGATGGCCGCCTGCCCGAGATCGTCGAATGGCCCGATCACCCTTGGTTCCTTGGCGTGCAGTTCCACCCGGAACTGAAATCGAAGCCCTTCGATCCGCACCCGCTCTTCAAGGATTTCGTGCGCGCCGCGAAAGAAGCCTCGCGTCTGGTCTGAGCGCCACCCTCACAGAATTCGAAAAGGCCCGGGCATACGTCCGGGCCTTTTTGCGATAGGGCCTGCGCCCGCGGATCACCGCAGCGCGCCGCGCCCGGCCAGCGCGGGCATCGCGCCCACCGCCCAGCCTTCCAGCGCAAAGACATGCCGCCGCAGCCGCAGCGCCGGGCGCTCGATCAGCACCCACGACAGATGCGCCACCAGCGCCGTCACCGGCAGCGACACCAGCGTGATCCAATACCATTCGCGCAGACCGGGCAGCAGATAGGCCACCAGCTGCTCGATGATGAAGTGATAAAGAAAGATGCCATAGCTGAGATCGGCCCGCTTCAGCACGCCAAGCCGCGGCGCATTCATCAACCCCAGCCCCACCGTCACGTAAGAGATCGCGAAAATCCCCACGTATTGGCCCAGCCCGCTGAGGCTGAACGCGATCACCGCGATCACCGCGCCTGCCAGCACGAATCCAAACCGCACGGCGATCACCTCGCGCCACGCATGCAGGCAGACACCGCAGACGAAGGCCAGCACCAGCGCCCGTCCGGTGACCGTGCCGACCCAAGGGTCGAAATGCCAGCCGGTGTTCAGCCCCATCTTCACCACCGACAGCGTCAGGAAGGCCAGCAGACCCAGCAGCAGCACGCGCCGGTCGCGCCGCGCGCCAAGCAGCGTCAGAAGGCCAAGGCCGATGTAGCAATAAAGCTCATAGGGCACGGTCCACAGCTGGCCGTTCGCCAAGCCTTCCTGCGGGTTGCCCGCGAAGACCCCCGGCAGATACATCGACTCGTTGCTCACATGGCCAGTGGCGTTGAGCAGATAGCGGGCAAACTCCTCGGCGGCGAAATACTCGGGCCACGCCAGCGAGGTCACCAGCGGCCCCAGCACCACCGCCGACAGCACCACTTCCACCGCCAGCGCCGGATAGATGCGGATGAACCTCAGCCCCATGAAGGAAAACAGCGTGCGGCAGCGATAAAGGCTGCCCGCCACCAGAAAGCCCGACAGGGCAAAGAACATCGGCAGCACGGTCATCGCCAGCCCGTCGCTGGGGAAATGGCTCCAGATCACCTCCATGTAGAATTGCTGCCCATAGGCGATCTGCACGCTGTGAATTGCCAGAACCAGAACCGAGAGCAGCAGTCGCATATAGTCAAAGCCGCTCGGGCGGCCCTCGGCCGCCGTCATGAAGTCCTCGATTGTCACGGTTTCGCTCCTCGGCGCGGCAGAGGGGCGTCCCGTCCTCTCGCAGCCGCGCGTAAAAATTTTCAAAAATTTCTTCCGTCAATTGGGGCAGCATCGCGCGCGCTTCAGGGCCCCGCAAGGCCGAACCACCCGCTCCGCCGATGTGGGCGCTCTGTTGCTCGCATTTGCGCCGCCGCGCTCTTGCCCTGCCCGCCGCAGCGGCAGGCCGAAAGCGCGCGCCAAAGGCCACTGGCTCGACAGGGCGCGCCGCAAGGGCTATCTGCTGCGGCATATGCATGGGTTGTGCATGCTTTGTGCATCGCTTGTGCCCCCCTGCTCCGAGGCCCAGATGCTTTCCTACCAACACGCCTTCCACGCCGGGAACCTCGCCGATCTGCAAAAGCACGCGCTGCTTGCAGAGCTGCTGTCCTACCTCACGAAGAAGGACAAACCGCTCACCTATATCGAGACGCATGCCGGTCGCGGGCTCTATGATCTGACCTCCGACGAGGCGGTAAAAACCGGCGAGGCGGCGCAGGGCATCGGCGCCCATGCGGGCATCTTCGGGCAGGATCATCCCTATCTCGCCGCGCTGGATGCGGTGCGCCGCGAACATGGGCCGAACGCCTATCCGGGCTCGCCGCTCATCGCCTCCAAGCTGCTGCGCCCGAACGATAAAATCCACCTCGCCGAGCTTCACCCGCAAGAGCATCAGGCGCTGACGCTGGCACTGCGCGCGCCCAATGTGACGCTGCACCGGCAGGATGGATTCGCCCTCGCCCACAGCCTCTGCCCGCCAGAGCCCCGGCGCGGCGTGCTGCTCGTCGATCCGCCCTATGAGCTCAAGCAGGACTACGTCGAGATCCCGAAATTCTTTCGCCAGATCAACAAGAAGTGGAACGTCGGCGTGCTTGCGCTCTGGTATCCGATCCTCAGTTCCGCCGCGCATGTGCCGATGCTGGCGGCGCTGACCGAGGATTTCCCCGACGCGCTCTGCCACGAGATCCGCTTTCCCCCCGTGCGCGAAAATCATCGGATGATCGGCTCGGGCATGTTCGTGGTGAACCCGCCGTGGGGTCTGTCCGAGGCGGCAAGCGCCCTCACCGATCGGCTGCGCCGTGCCAAGGCCGCGCGCTGACCGCGCAAGACCATTGCCCGCCGCCGGAACCTGACGCAAAGTAAGTCAGACGACACTCAGCGAACAGGGCCGAAATGACACGGTTCACGCATATGCGCAGCCGCGCGCACCTAGGCTAAGACTTTGCCGCGCGGTCTGAAATTCTGGATGGCAGCCCCCGAGGCAACGCCGCTCGAACCCTGCGATGTGCCGCTGGCGCTCGGGGCGCTTTTGCTGCGCGCCGCCGCCGAAGCCCAAGGCCAGCCGCCATTGCTGCGCGTGTCGGTGGTCGATGCGGTTCTGGCCCGCCGCCACGAATTGACCCCGCGCGAGGCCGCCGAGATGCGCATCTCCTGTCAGGCCGTCGCGGCGGCAGCCCCCGACACCGCCTGTTTCGCCGCGCTTTTGGCCCGCGCGGTCGGCTATCGCGAGCGGCTGGCGCTGGCGCATTGTCTCTATGAAGTCATGGCCGACGCCGAAGCGCCCGCCGCCTCGCTGCAGAGCGCGCTATGGCTGTCGGAACATCTGCTTTTCGTGACGCCGCAGGATCTTGCCGCGCCCAATCGCGCGAATTGACCAACTGTAGCTGGCCGTAGCTGGGGGCTCTGCCCCAATCCGCTGGCGCGGATTTCCCCCGGGATATTTGCCTCTAGACGAAGGCGGAAACCGTCGCACACAGCTTCGTGCGACGCCCGTCACGCTCTGCCGTTGGCGCGGCGGCAAGAGGCGGCTATATCTTGCCTATGTTTGCGGATTTCCTGAAACGGCTGGTCGATCCCGGCCCCGAGCTCCTGCCCGACGCCGATGCGCGGCTGGCGCTCTGCGCTTTGCTCGTGCGTGTGGCACGGGCCGATGAAACCTACGACCAGTCCGAACAGGACCGGATCGACCGCATCGCCGCGACGCGCTATGGCCTGTCGCCCTTCGAGGCCAGCAAGCTGCGCCGCGAGGCCGAGGCGCTGGAGGCCGAGGCCCCCGATACCGTGCGTTTCACCCGCGCGATCAAGGACGCCGTAGCCTATGAGGATCGCATCGCGGTGATCGAGGCCTTGTGGCAGGTGGCGCTGGCCGACGGCAGCCGCGACGACGAGGAAGACGCGCTGCTGCGGCTGGTGTCGAACCTGCTCGGCATCAACGACAGAGATTCGGCGCTGGCCCGGCAAAGGGTCGAAGCCGCGGGCTGAGACTCCGTCCATCCGGCTGATTTCCGGGCAATTGCCCATTTACGCCGCGCAAACCCGGCAGAGCCTGCTGTTTTGCGCATGGACATCGGGGCTGCTTTTCGCCCATTCTCGCCGCCAGATTCAGCAACTGCCCAAGAAGGTGAGGCTTGACCGATCCCGCTCCTGCCAACGCCCCAGCCAACGCAAAGACCCTCGATCCCGTCATCGAGATCCGCGATCTGCACAAGGCCTATGGCGAGCTTGAAGTCCTCAAGGGCGTCAGCATCACCGCCAAGCGCGGCGACGTCGTCTCGCTGATCGGATCTTCGGGCTCGGGCAAATCCACTCTGCTGCGCTGCTGCAACCTGCTTGAAGACAGCCAGCAAGGCGAGATCCTGTTCAAGGGCGAGCCGGTGCGCTGGCACGGCTCCGGGCACAATCGCCGCCCGGCGGACCCCAAGCAGGTGCTGCGCATGCGCACCAATCTTTCCATGGTGTTCCAGCAGTTCAATCTCTGGGCCCATATGACCATCCTGCAGAACGTGATGGAAGCGCCGCTCACCGTGCTCGGCCGTCCGCGCGCCGAGGTCGAGGCCGCCGCGCGGCGCTATCTCGACAAGGTCGGCATCGGCGACAAGGCCGACGTCTTCCCGGCGCAGCTTTCCGGCGGCCAACAACAGCGCGCGGCGATCGCGCGCGGGCTATGCATGGAGCCCGAGGCGCTGCTCTTTGACGAGCCGACCTCGGCGCTCGATCCCGAGCTGGAGCAGGAAGTGGTCAAGGTGATCAAGGATCTGGCCGCCGAAGGCCGCACCATGATCATCGTCACCCACGACATGAAGATGGCCCATGACGTGAGCGATCACGTGGTGTTCCTGCACAAGGGGCGCATCGAGGAAGAAGGCGCCCCGGCCGAGCTGTTCGGCGCGCCGAAATCGGAACGACTGCAGGGCTTCCTGCGGTCGACCAGCCATGTCTGACAAGCGGCCAAGAACCGCAATCGGACGCGTAAACCAGGGAGCAAGTTACATGAAATCCATCCTTCTCGGCACCGCCGCGCTGGCGATGACCGCCAGCGTCGCGCTGGCACAGGACGTGGTGCGCATGGGCACCGAGGGCGCCTACCCTCCGTACAACTTCATCAACGACAGCGGTGAAGTGGACGGCTTCGAGCGCGAACTGGGCGACGAGCTCTGCACCCGCGCCGAAGTGACCTGCGAGTGGGTGACCAACGATTGGGATTCGATCATCCCCAACCTCGTGTCGGGCAACTACGACACGATCATGGCTGGCATGTCGATCACCCCCGAGCGGGCCGAAGTCATCGCCTTCACCCAGAACTACACCCAGCCAGACCCTTCGGCCTACCTCGTGCTTTCGGGCATGGAAGACGTCGATCTGAAGGGCGCGGTGATCGCCGCGCAGACCGGCACCATTCAGGCCGCCTTCGTCGCTGAAATGGGCGCAACCCTCGTGGAATACGCCACCCCGGACGAGACCGTCGCCGCCGTGCGCAGCGGCGAAGCCGACGCGGTTCTGGCCGACAAGAGCTATCTCGCGCCGGTCGCCGACGAGAGCGACGACGTGGTGCTGCTCGAACAGGAAGAGCTGATCGGTGGCGGCGTCGGCATGGGCCTGCGCCAGAGCGACGCCGAGCTGAAAGAGAAGTTCGACGCGGCGATCCAGTCCATGAAGGACGATGGCTCGCTCAACGAGCTGCTCGTGAAATGGGAAATCGGCGCTCCGTTCTGAGCGCCCCAAGACGAGGGGGCCTGTCCGGCCCCCTCGACGGCTGATCCGACATGTTCTCTTGGTGTACCGACCCCGACGCGATCTCTGGCCTGAGCTGGCTGAGCTGCTACCTGACCACGGGCAAGCACATGTCGATCTATGTCTCGGTCGGCACCGTGCTGCTGCTGCTGGCGATCACCGCGCCGGTGGCGCTGGCCTTCGGTTTCGGCGGCGCCATGGCGGCCCGCTCCCCCTTCCCGCCGCTGTCGTGGCTGGGCAAGGGCTATATCGCCATCGTGCGCGGCGTGCCGGACATCGCCTTTTTCCTGTTCTTTGTCATCGCCCTAGACCAGTTCTTCGAGTGGATCCGCCACGAAGTGAAATGCCCCGACTGGGATCAGCCGATCCGGCAGGGCAATGACTTCGTGGTCTGCGCCGAGGCCAAGCTGCCGCTGTCGACCGCGGCACAATGGGTGCATGAGACCTATGGCTTCTCGCTGGCGGTGCTGACCTTCGCCATCGTCTTCGGGGCTTTCGCGGGCAATGTGCTCTTTGGCGCCATGCGCGCCGTGCCACACGCCCAGCTCGAGACCGCCGAGGCCTATGGCATGACCCGGCGCCAGACCTTCTGGCGCATCCTCGTGCCGCAGATGTGGGTCTATGCGCTGCCCGGCCTGTCGAACCTGTGGATGGTGCTGATCAAGGCGACGCCGCTGCTGTTCCTGCTGGGGGTCGAGGACATCGTCTATTGGGCGCGCGAACTCGGCGGCTCGAAGACCGCGCGCTTCACCGACTATCCGCACCCCGACTGGCGGGTGTGGTATTTCGCGGCGCTGCTGGTCTTCTATCTGGTCTTCACCCGCGTGTCGGAGATCGTCCTTGACCGCATCATGAAGCGCCTCACCCACGGTCAGGCGACCATGGGCGGCGAAGCGCAGAGGAAGGCCTCATGAGCTGCTGGGAAACCATCGCGGACTACGGGCTGCGCTCGATCGGCATCGGCGAGCGGCTGCTGCCGCGCGACAATTTCACCCTGTGCCAGCAGTTCACACTGATCGGCTCGGGCATGCTGTGGAACATCTACTTCGGCATCGTCAGCCTGATCACCGGTTTCTGCCTCGCCACGGCGCTGGCCATGGGCAAGGCATCGAAGATCACCCCGCTGCGCAAGCTGGCGGAATGGGTGATCTTCGTGTTCCGCGGCTCGCCGCTCTTCATCCAGTTCTTCTTTGCCTACTTCCTGTTCCTCAGCCTCAAGAGCGTCTCGCCGGTCTTCGATCCGCTGACCTCGGCGTGGCTGGGCGCGGCGATCGTGCTGTTCTTCAACACCGCCGCCTATTCGGGCGAGATCTTCTACGGCGCGCTGCTTTCGGTGCCCAAGGGCGATGTGGAGGCGGCTGACGCCTACGGTTTCTCGGGGCTCCCGCGCTTCCGCCGCATCGTCTGGCCGACCATGCTGCGCCTCGCGTGGCCCGCCTACACCAACGAGGCGATCTTCCTCTTCCACGCCACCACGCTGGTGTTCTTCTCGGGCTTTCCGGCGTGGCAGCAGCGGGGCGACGCGCTCTATTACGCGAATTACTTCGCCGACAAGACCTTCAACCCGTTCATCCCCTACCCGATCCTTGCGGGCTATTTCATCCTGCTGACACTCTGCGTGGTCGGCGTCTTCGGGCTGATCAACAAGCGGCTGAACCGGCATCTGCCCAAAGAGCGTCGCCAGAAGATGCGGATGCGTCCGCGGCTCTTGCTGCGCTGACGGAGCGGACGCAAGGCGCGCCGCCTGAGCGCCCTTACCCAAGGCCCCCACCATACCCTGGCACCTGTCAGCCCCGGAGTCCGGGCGCCCGGCCATATTTCGCGTGGCAGGCGGCTTCTCTGCGCGCCCGCTCTTTCATCTTTCCAAAAATACTCCTCTCTTCCCGCCACCCCCCCGCTTGCCAGCGTGCATCCGAGTCGCTACGCTTAATTTGATCAAATTTCCGGATAGACCATGACAGACCCGAAAACCTGGCTCCGCAAGAACCCCCAGGTCCGCACCATCCGCGTCGCCGCCTGCGATCTCAACGGCCAGCCACGCGGCAAGCGCGTGCCCTCCCGTTTCGCCCATAAGGTCGTCGAGGATGGCACCCGCTTCCCCTTCTCGGCCCTCAACCTCGACATTTGGGGCGAGGACATCGACGACAGCCCGCTGGTGTTTGAAAGCGGCGACCGCGATGGCGTACTCAAGCCCACTGAGCGTGGCTTTGTGCCGATGCCGTGGCTCGAGGCCCCCACCGCGCTTTTGCCGATCTGGATGTTCCACGAGGGCGGCAAACCCTATGAGGGCGATCCGCGCCACGCGCTGGCGCAGGTGGTCCGCCGCTACAAGAAACACGGGCTGACCCCCGTGGTGGCGCTGGAGATGGAGTTCTTCCTGATCGACGACAGCACCCGCAAGCTGCAGGTGCCGGTCTCGCCCCGCTCGGGCAAGCGCCGCAAAGCCGCCGAGGTGCTCTCGATCCGCGCGCTCGACGCGTTCGACATCTTCTTCACCGATCTCTACGACGCCTGCGAGGACATGGACATCCCCGCCGACACCGCCATCTCCGAGGCGGGTCTGGGTCAGTTCGAGATCAATATGATGCATCAGGACGATGCGCTGCGCGCCGCCGACGATGCGTGGCTGTTCAAGATGCTGCTGAAGGGGCTGGCGCGCCGCCACGGCTTTGCCGCCTCCTTCATGGCCAAACCCTACGAGGATTACGCCGGCTCGGGGATGCATATGCATTTCTCGGTGCTCGACGAGGACGGCAACAACATCTTCGACGACGGTGGCCCCAAAGGCACCGACGTGCTGCGCCACGCCATTGGCGGCTGCGTCAACGCCATGAGCGACAGCACGCTGATCTTTGCGCCGCATCTCAACTCCTACGACCGGCTGATCCCCGAGAACCACGCGCCCTGCGGCATCTCTTGGGCCTATGAGAACCGCACCGCGGCGATCCGCGTGCCCTCGGGCAGCCCGGCGGCGCGGCGCATCGAGCATCGCGTGGCGGGCGGCGACGTGAACCCCTATCTGCTGATGGCCACCATCCTCGGCGCGGCGCTGGCCGGGATCGAGGACGAGATGGAGCCGCCCGCACCGATTACCGGCAACGCCTACGCGCAGGACCTGCCGACGATCCCCACCGACTGGGAATCGGCGATGGACGCCTTCGAGGCCAGCCCAATCATGCCGCGCATCCTGCCGCCCGAACTGATCCGCAACCTGCTGCTGACCAAACGGCAAGAGCAGCTCTACATGGCCGAACTCTCGCCGCAGGAGCAGGTAGAAATCTATCTCGATACGGTCTGAGCACCACCTTGCCGCCCTCGGGCGGCAAGGCTACCTTCGGCGCAGAACGCCCTGGCCTGAAAGACGCGCCAGACAAACCGCGCCACATAAACCGCGCCAGCGAAACCAACGTGTGATCCATGAAAATCGGCATCCTGCAAACCGGCCTCGTCCCCGCGGAACTCGCGGCAGAGACCGGTGAATATCCCGCCTTCTTCGCCCGTCTTCTCGATGGCTACGGCTTCGACTTCGCCAGTTGGTCCGTGGTCGAGGGGCAGTTTCCCGAAGACCCCGAAGCCGCCGATGGCTGGCTGATCACCGGCTCGCGCCACGGCGCCTATGAAGAGCACGATTGGATCCCGCCGCTCGAGCAACTGATCCGCGACATCTACGCCGCTGGCAAACCGCTGATCGGCGTCTGCTTCGGCCATCAGATCATCGCGCAGGCGCTTGGCGGCAAGGTCGAGAAGCACCCCGGCGGCTGGATCATCGGCCCCACCGCCTATCACTTCGCGAGTGGCGACAAGATCATCAACGCGTGGCATCAGGACCAAGTCACCCAATTGCCGCCCGGCGCCGAGGTGATCGCCAGTTCGGACTATTGCGACTATGCCGCGCTGCTCTATCCCGGCCACGCCTACACGGTGCAGCCGCACCCCGAGTTCGACGACAGTTTCACCCGCGCGCTGATCGACACCCGCGGCCCCGGCGTGGTGCCGCAGGACAAGCTCGACGCCGCCGACAAGGCGCTTGGCACGCCGCTCGACCAGCGCGCCCTCGCCGATCAATTCGCGCATTTCTTCAAGCAAAAGGCTCTCGCATGACCGAAGACTGGACCAACCAGCTTCCGCAACCCGCCACCGCCTATCTCGAAGGGCGGCGGCTCGACGAGGTCGAATGCGTGATCGCCGACCTGCCCGGCATTGCCCGCGGCAAGGCGGTGCCTGCGTCGAAATTTGCCCGGCAGGATTATTTCCACCTGCCAGAGTCGATCTTCTACCAGACGATCACCGGCGACTGGGGCGAGGCGGCGGACGAAAACGAAGGTTTCATCGAGCGCGACATGATCCTGCGCCCGGACATGACCACCGCCACCGCCGCGCCGTGGACGGCCGACTGGACGCTGCAGGTGATCCACGACGCCTTTGACCGCAAGGGCGAGCCGATCCCCTACGCCCCGCGCAACGTGCTGAAGCGGGTGGTCGAGCTTTACCGCGCGCAGGGTTGGGAGCCGGTTGTGGCGCCGGAGATGGAATTCTTCCTTGTGGCGCGCAACGTCGATCCGGCGATCGACATCAAGCCGATGATGGGTCGCTCGGGCCGCCCCGCCGCCGCCCGGCAGGCCTATTCGATGACCGCCGTGGACGAGTTCGGCCCGGTGATCGACGACATTTACGACTTCGCCGAAGCGCAGGGCTTCGAGATCGACGGCATCACGCAGGAAGGCGGCGCCGGTCAGCTCGAGATCAACCTGCAGCACGGCGATCCGGTGAAGCTGGCCGACGAGATCTTCTACTTCAAGCGGCTGATCCGCGAGGCGGCGCTGCGCCACGACTGCTTTGCCACCTTCATGGCCAAGCCGATCGCCGATGAGCCGGGCTCGGCCATGCACATCCACCATTCGGTGATGGAGATCGAGACCGGGCGCAACATCTTCTCCGGCCCCGCCGGCGGCGAGACCGACGCCTTCTATCACTTCATCGGCGGGCTGCAGGCGCATCTTCCGGCGGCGATCGCCGTGCTGGCACCCTATGTGAACAGCTACCGCCGCTACGTGCGCGACAGCGCCGCACCGATCAACCTCGAATGGGGCCGCGACAACCGCACCACCGGCATCCGCATCCCGATCTCGGGTCCGTCGTCGCGGCGCGTCGAGAACCGCCTCGCGGGGATGGACTGCAACCCCTACCTCGGCATCGCCGCCTCGCTGGCCTGCGGCTACCTCGGCCTGATGGAAGAGCGGCGCCCGTCGAAGCAGTTCCGCGGCGACGCCTATGAGGGGGAGGGCGACATCCCGCGCGTGCTGGGACAGGCGCTGGATATCTTCGACGAGGCGACCAAGCTGCACGAGGTGCTGGGGCCGGACTTTGCCCGCGTCTACTCGATCGTGAAGCGCACCGAGTACGAAGAATTTCTCGCGGTGATCTCGCCGTGGGAACGCGAGCACCTGCTGCTCAACGTCTGAGCCGGGAACGGGCGCGAACAGGCCGGGGGCGCTGCCCCCGGACCCCCGGGATATTTGCATCTAGACGAAGCGGAGGCGGTGTTTCATGGACCTGCTGTTTTCCAACGACCGGCGCGGGGAATACCCGCAAAGCTGGTACGCGGCGACTGCCGATGCGCTGCCCCCCTTCCCCGCGCTCGAAGGCGAGGCGCGGGCAGATGTCTGCATCATCGGCGGCGGCTATACCGGGCTGTCGGCGGCGCTGCATCTGGCCGAAGCCGGGCTCGATGTGGCGCTGCTGGAGGCGCATCGCGTCGGATTTGGCGCTTCGGGGCGCAACGGCGGGCAGCTTGGGTCGGGACAGCGGCAGGATCAGCTGAGCCTCGAGAAGATGGTTGGTGAGGCCGACGCTCGGGTGCTTTGGGATCTTGGCGAGGAAGCCAAGGATCTCTGCCGCAGCCTCATCGCAAAGCATGGCATCGACTGTTATCTGCGCGACGGCGTGGCATGGTGCGGCTCCAGCAAGGGCGACGTGCAGCATCTGCATGAGTATGCCGATCATATGGGCACGCGCTATGGCTACGAGATCGAGCAGCTCGACGCCGGGGCCTTCCATGAGCTCTGCCCCTCGCCCGACTATTGTGGCGGCGTGCTCGACATGGGCGCTGCGCATCTGCACCCGCTGCGCTTTGCCCAAGGGCTGGCGAAAGCGGCGGCAGGCGCCGGGGCGCGCATCTATGAGACCAGCCATGTCTCAAAGGTCGATCAGGGCCCCGAGGCGGTCATCCACACGGGCAAGGGCCGTCTGCGCGCGGGCCATGTGATCTATGCCTGCAACGGCTATCTTGGCGATCTGCAGCCCAAGGTCGCGGCGCGCGTTATGCCGATCAACAATTTCGTCGTCGCCACCGAGCCGTTGGGGGAGCGCACCCGTGAAGTGCTGACCCGCGACGTGGCCGTGGCCGACAGCAAATTCGTGGTGAACTACTTCCGCCTCAGCCACGACGGGCGGCTGCTGTTCGGCGGCGGTGAGAGCTACGGCTACCGTTTCCCCGCGGACATCCGCGCGCTGGTGCGCAAGCCGATGCTGGAGATTTTCCCGCAGCTTGAGGATGTGAAGATCGACTACGCCTGGGGCGGCACGCTGGCGATCACCATGAAGCGCCTGCCGCTGCTGGCGCGGCTGGGTCCCAACGTGCTGTCGGCCTCGGGCTATTCGGGCCACGGCGTCGGCACCGCGGTTCATGCCGGGCGGCTGCTGGCCGAGGCGGTGCGCGGCCAGTCTGCTGGCTTCGACGCCATGGCGGCGCTGCCGGTCCCCAGCTTCCCCGGCGGCGCGGCGCTGCGCTCGCCGCTGCTGGTGCTGGCGATGAGCTGGTACGCGCTGCGCGACCGCCTCGGAATCTAAGAAAAAATCCGCCGACCCCTGCAAGGCCCCCGTATTTTGCGGGGGCTTTATACTTGGCTGTCACAAACACGGTGTTTAAGGTTTTCGAAAGAGACAATTCGGGATTTGTGAAATGAGCAGCCTTCCCAACATGCATGACGCCGAGCCGATCCCCGAGGAAGCGCGGGCCGGGATCGAGCGTCTGCTGCAATCGGGCGACCTTTTCCGCTACACCGCCGCCGAGGATGCGCCCGTCGCGCTGCTGGAACGCGAATTCGCGGCGATGCTGGGCAGCAAATACGCGCTGGCGGTGTCGAGTTGCTCGGCGGCGCTGTTCCTGTCGCTGAAGGCGCTCGGCCTGCCGCGCGGCGCTAAGGTGATGATCCCCGGCTTCACCTTCGCCGCCGTGCCCTCGTCGATCGTCCATGCCGATTGCGTGCCGGTGCTTTGCGAGGTGGGCGAGAACTACCGCATTGACCTGAGCGACTTCGAGGCCAAGCTCGGCGACGTGCAGGCGGTGATCATCAGCCATATGCGCGGCCACACCTCGGACATGGACGCGATCCTGTCGCTCTGCGACGCGCGCGCTGTGCCGGTGATCGAAGACGCGGCGCATTCGCTGGGCACCACTTGGGCGGGCCGCAACATCGGCACGCTGGGCAAGGTCGGCTGCTTCAGCTTCCAGAGCTACAAGCTGGTCAACGCTGGCGAGGGCGGCATCCTGATCACCGATGATGCCGATCTGGTGGCGCGGGCGGTGATCCTCTCGGGCGCTTACGAGCATAACTGGAAAAAGCATATGACGCCGGGCGACAATTCGGCTGAGTTGGAAGAGGCTTTTGCCCGCTGGCAGAACCGGCTGCCGCTTTATAACCTGCGCCTGTCGAACCTTGCCGCCGCAGTGATCCGCCCGCAGTTGCCGCAGGTCGCGCGCCGGGTGCGCGACGGGCGCCGCAACCACGATCATGTGGCCGCCATCCTGAACCGCTCGCCGTGGATCGAGGTGCCGGAAAAGCTTGGCCCCGAAGAGCGCGCGCCGGATTCGCTGCAGTTCAACCTTGTCGGCATGGATGCTGCCGAGATGCGCGCCTTCATCGAGGCCGCGGCGGAGGGCGGCGTGAAAGTGCAGCTCTTTGGCCTGTCGACCGACAACGCCCGCGCCTTTTGGAACTGGCAGTTCCTCACCGAGATCCCCGAGCTGCCGCGCACCCGCGCCATGCTCGAGCGCGCCTGCGACACGCGGCTGCCGGCGCGGCTGACGCTGGAGGAATGCTCTGCGGTGGCCGAGGTTCTGGTCAGCGCGGCGGAAAGCGTGATGGGGCCGCTGCGCGCCTACGGCACCTGAGTGCTGCCTTTTGACCGGCGCTTGGGCCGACGGCGCAGTCGCGCCGTCAGCCGCCCGTCGGTCACCAAGAGCCCCAGCGCGATCACCCCAAGCCCAAGGTAGACCCCCGGCGACAGACGCTCGCCAAGGAAGAGCGCGCCCAGAAGGATCGCGAAAGGCGGGATCAGCAGCGTCACCAGCATCAGGTTCGCCGCGCCAGCCCGCGCGAGAATGGCGAAATAGAGGATGAAGGCCAGTGCCGTGGCCAGCAGCGACAGCCCCAGCAGCGCGCCCCAGACCCCGGCCGGATAGTCGAGGCTCGGCACACCCTCGCGCCAGATCACCAGCGGCAGCAGCAGCGCCGTGCTTCCGGCCAGCATCCCAAAGGCGTTGACCAGCGGCGGCTGCCCCGCGAGGCGCAGCTTGGCCCAGACGCTGGCGAGCGAATAGCTCAGCGCCGCCAGCAGCACCGCCCCCTGCCCGAGGTTGCGCGGGTCCAGCGTCGTCAGCCGCTCGGGTCCGATCACCACCGCCACCCCGCAAAGCCCCAACGCCGCGCCCGCCAGCTTGTGCCAGCTCAGCCGCTCGTCGCGCAGCAGCAGCCCGGCGACCACCGCGCCCAGCACCCCGGTCGAGGCATTGAGGATGGCGGCCAGCCCGCTTTCGATATAGGTCTGCCCCCAGAAGATCAGCGTGAAGGGGATGGCGTTGTTGAGCGCGCCCATCACCAGATAGGCACTCCAGACACGCGCGCTGCGCGGCAAGGCAAGCCCGCGCCAGCGCAGCACCAGCCAGAGCGCCGGCAGCGCCAGCGCCACGCGGTGCAGCGTCACCTGCATCGGGCTGAGCGCGCGCAGGGCGATCTCGGCAAAGAGGAACGTGCTGCCCCAAAGCGCCGCGAGGGCGAGCAGCAGCAGGGCGGCGGTACGGTCGATACGGGGGGAAGCTGCGTGATCCATGCCCCCGCTTTGCCCGATCCGGGGCGGCGGGGAAATCCGGATCCTGCGCAATGCGCCGGGTGGCGGGGCGCCAAAAAGCAGATCGGGCCCCGAAGGGCCCTGGATCACTTGGGTGTCTTGATCATTTGTCCATCTTGGAGAGCTTCTGCTGCAGCTCGGCGAGTTGTTTCTTGATCGCCGCGAGGTCTTCCTCGCTCTCGCCGCCGCTCTCGTCTTCTTTCGAGGGGCCGGACCAATTGCCGCCCATCTGGCCAGACATGGCTTTCAGGAAGGCTTCTTGCTGCGCCTGCATCGCCTCGAGGCCGGGGATCTTCGGCATCATAGGATTGACCTGCGCCATGCCCTCGGCCCATTTGCTCTGGCTGTCGCGGAACATCTCGAAGCTGGCCGCAAGGAACTGCGGCACCGCCGAGGTGGCCTGCGTCGTATAGCTGCGCACGAGGTCGGTCAGCACGTTGATCGGCAGCACGCTCTCGCCGCGGCTTTCATGCTCGGCGACGATCTGCAGCAGATATTGACGCGTCAGGTCATCGCCCGATTTCAGGTCGACGATCTGCACGTCGCGACCGTCGCGGATGAAACCCGAGATGTCCTCGAGCGTCACATAATCGCTGGTCTCGGTGTTGTAGAGCCGCCGGCTCGCATAGCGCTTGATGAGCAGCGGTTTTTCGGTGTCAGCCACGTTGGACCCTCCCTCCACGCAGAGTTGAGGAAAAGCCTATGCGAGCGCAGAAAAAAAGAAAAGCACCAGTTTCACCGACACTTGCCGGACGGCTCACCGCCGCGATGCTGCAACATGCTGCATCGCGGCCTTAAAAATGCTGCGCAGCATTAGCCCTGCGGCGCTGCGGCGAAGATACGGTCGATGAATTCCTGCGTGCCGCGGCAGAACTCCAGCGGCAGCGGATAGTCGGCCTCGCCCTTCACCGCCCTGTTGAACGCTTCCACCTGCAGCACGTAATGATTCTCGGCGGGCCAGCGCCATGTGCGCGTCTCCAGCCCCGGCCCGTGAACCTCGACGCGCGCTTCGCCAAAGACCTGCACGTTGAAGGGCACCGGCAAGCGCATCACCGCCTTGGTGCCATGCAGCACGATCTCCTGCCAAAGCGCCGCCCGCGTCGAGACCCGCCCGGTGTAGAGAAACCCCGGAAACTGCGCCATCACATGCGCCGAGGCATCCACACCGTTCTGCCAGTCGATCTGGGCCGCGAGGATCTCGCCGGGCTCCTGCCCGGTGATCAGCCGGATCGACCCGAAGGCATAGACCCCGATGTCGCGCATCGCGCCGCCGCCGACATCGGCCTGATTGCGGATGTTCTGCATGTCGTCGTTGTAGAAGCTGTGGGTCGAGTCGACGCGCAGCAGATCGCCGATCTCTCCGGCCTGCAGCAATTCGCGCGCCTTGGCGAACTGCGGGTGATGCGCCACCATCCAGGCCTCGGCGATCAGCTTGCCGGTCTTCTGCCGCACCGCCACCAGATCGTCGATCTCTTCGGCCTGCATGGCGATGGGTTTTTCGCAGAGCACATGTTTGCCCGCCTCCGCGGCCTTCCGGCTCCATTCCACGTGCAGCGCGTTGGGTAGTGGGATGTAGACCGCGTCGATCTCGGGATCGGCCAAAAGCGCGTCGTAGCTGTCATGCACCCGCAAGCCGGGAGCAAAGGCGGCGAAGGGCTCGGCCTTCTCGGGCTTGGAGCTCGCCAGCGCGGTCAGCGCCCCGCCCCGCGCCGCATGGATCGCTGGCCCCATGTGGTTCTTTGCGAAATTCGCAGCGCCCAGAATGCCCCATCTGACGTAATCACCCATGCTCAAATCCTTTCAGCCTTTGCGCAGATGGTAGCGTCGCCGCAGGGGGCTGCAAGCAGAACGCCCGCCGCAGGTGCGACGGGCGTTCGGGGACACGTTCGGGAGGCGCGACGTCAGGCGTCGCTCAGCATTCCCTGTTCCTGCGCAAGCTCTCGCATGCGCTTCTGCAGTTTCTCGAAGGCGCGCACCTCGATCTGACGGATCCGCTCGCGGCTGACGTCATAGACGCTCGACAGTTCCTCCAGCGTCACCGCCTGTTCAGCAAGACGGCGCTGGGTGAGAATGTCCTTCTCGCGGTCATTGAGCACGTCCATGGCCTGCGCCAGCATCGCTCGGCGCGCATCCATCTCGTCGCGCTCGGCATAGTCGGCGGCCTGATCGGCGTCCTCGTCTTCGAGCCAGTCCTGCCACTGCATCGAGCCTTCGCCCTCCGCGCCGACCGTGGCGTTGAGTGAGGCGTCGCTGCCCGACATGCGCCGGTTCATCGAGATCACCTCATCCTCGGACACGCCGAGATCGGTGGCGATACGCTCGACGTGCTCGGGACGCAGATCGCCGTCCTCCAGCGCGCCAATGCGGTTCTTGGCCTTGCGCAGGTTGAAGAACAGCTTCTTCTGCGCCGAGGTGGTGCCCAGCTTCACCAGGCTCCACGACCGCAGGATGTATTCCTGGATCGAGGCGCGGATCCACCACATGGCGTAGGTCGCAAGGCGAAAGCCCTTCTCGGGGTCAAAGCGCTTCACCGCCTGCATCAGGCCGACGTTGGCCTCCGAGATGACCTCGGCCTGCGGCAGACCGTAGCCCCGATAGCCCATGGCGATCTTGGCCGCGAGACGCAGGTGGCTGGTGACCATCTTATGGGCCGACTCGGCGTCCTGCTCTTCGACCCAGCGCTTGGCCAGCATGTATTCTTCTTCCGGCTCCAGAAGCGGGAACTTCCGGATTTCTTGCAGGTACCGGCTGAGGCCGGCTTCCGGCGACGGCGCCGGCAGATTGGCGTAGTTGCTCACGTGTCCGTTCCTCCAATGTTATGGGGGTTAACATGCCATATGGGCAGGCCCCCGGATCATTTCAAGGCCGCGATGTTAGCGGTCTTACGAAGGTTTCACGTTTCTAACGCATGGATCCGTCGCGCGGATCCGTATTTCGCCGCTTTCACGCAGATGGGAAGCTTATGTCATTCCCCGCGCAGCACCTGCAAAAGATCGGCCATGTCTGCGGGAAGCTCCGCCTCGAAGCGCAGATGCTCGCCGGTGACCGGATGCTCAAAGCCCAGCAGAGCCGCGTGCAGCGCCTGCCGGTCAAAGCTGGTCGCCGCCGCCAATGCCTCGGGCGACAGCGCTTTCGGCGAGAGCTTGCGCTTGCCGCCATAGACCGGATCGCCGATCAGCCCGTGACCGGCATGGGCCATATGCACGCGGATTTGATGGGTGCGCCCGGTCTCCAGCCGGCATTCGACCAGCGCCAGCGACGGCGGCGTGCCAAAGCTTTCCAGCACCCGCGCGCGGGTGGTGGCGTGGCGTCCCTGCCCGTCGAAATAGACCGCCTGCCGCTGCCGGTCGGTCTTGTGCCGCGCCAGCCCCGATTGAATGCAGATCACCTCGCCGGGCTCGACAGACACGCCGCGCACACCGCGCAGCCGCGGATCGGCGGTCGAGGGCAGGCCATGCACCACCGCCAGATAGGCGCGCTCGGCGCTGTGCTTCTCGAATTGTGCCGCCAGCCCGTGGTGCGCGCGGTCGGATTTGGCCACGACCAGCAGGCCGGAGGTGTCCTTGTCGATCCGGTGCACGATGCCCGGTCGCTTCATGCCGCCGACCCCAGACAGATCGTCGCCGAAATGGAACAGCAGCGCGTTGACCAGCGTGCCCGAGGGCGTGCCCGGCGCGGGATGCACCACCATGCCCGCGGGCTTGTTCACCACCACGAGGTCGGCATCCTCCCAGATGATGTCGAGCGGGATGTCCTCGGGGCCGATGTGGCTCTCTTCGGCTTGCGGCACAGAGATCTCCAGCACATCGCCCTCGGCCACTTTGGCCTTGGGGTCCGACAGCACCTCGCCGCCACGGGTCACCGCGCCCTCGGCGATGAGCCGGGCCAGCCGGGTGCGCGAGAGGGCCGCTTCCTCTGGCACATCGCGCGCCAGCGCCTTATCAAGGCGCGGCGGCGGGGCTTCCCCGATGACGATGCGCAGAGGCTGCTCCATGTCCAATACTCCCGAAAACCCTGAGGATTTGCCCGAACCCGCCAACCTGCGCTTCCTGCGCCGGCTGGTGACGTTGCTGACGGCGGTGATGATCGCAGGGCTTGTAGCGATCCTGTCGCTGATTGTCATCCGCTTCACGAACGCCCGCGCGCCGCTTCCCGACGAGATCACCCTGCCCTCCGGCACCAAGGCAACGGCCTTCACCCAAGGCTCGGATTGGTACGCGGTGGTGACAGCGGACGATGAGATCCTCATCTTCAACCGCGAAGACCATCAGTTGCGCCAGACCATCGCGGTCAAGACCAACGAATAGACCTTCGTCTAGACAAAAATATCCCGGGGAGTCCGCGCATCAGCGCGGACGGGGCAGCGCCCCAAAAACACCCGCATCCACACACCAGACGAGCGGCCAGACGAGCGACATCTGTCCTGCAGCGCGACAAGCGATTTTCCGAAGGGGGGAGATGGTACCGCCTTCCCGGTTCGAACGGGAGACCTCTTGATCCACAATCAAGCGCTCTAACCTACTGAGCTAAGGCGGCACGCTCGGGGGGAATAACGCCCTCCATTTTCGAATGCAAGCAGAAATCCGGCACTAAATTTGCCGCTCCCAATGCTGTTCGACCAGCGCCTGCCCGAAGCTGGTCACAGGTGTCGACGAGACAAGGGAAAACCCGTTCTTGGCATAGAGCGCGCAGGCGGCCTCATGGCTTTCATGAGTCCAGAGCGTC
Source organism: Salipiger sp. CCB-MM3 (assembly GCF_001687105.1). NCBI lineage: Bacteria > Pseudomonadati > Pseudomonadota > Alphaproteobacteria > Rhodobacterales > Roseobacteraceae > Salipiger > Salipiger sp. CCB-MM3. Next base: position 2,173,379 of record NZ_CP014595.1, on the reverse strand, counting down.
ATGCGCCCGTAGCCCGCCTCGCGCGCGAATCCCATGCAGGCGTCGAGCAAGCGCTGCCCCAGACCAAGCCCCCGCGCGTCGGGCACCAGCAGAAAGAGCCGCAGCTTCGCCAGCCCCTCGCCCGCGCGCACGCAAAAGATGCTGCCGAGTCGCTGCCCGCCCGCCCATGCAACCCAGCCGCGCTCGCAGGCAGGATCATGCGCGGCCTCAAACTCCTTCAGGATGCTCTCCACCAGCACGCCGAAGCTGTCGTCGAACCCCTCGGCCTTGGCGTAAAGCTGGGCGTGCTGCGCCACCAGCCAGCCGCGATCGGCGGGCTCATAGGGCTTCAACGTGACCTGATCGCTTACCTGATTCATGGACTTCCGCCCCCGCGCTTGCATTATGATCGGTGCGGGACTAAGTCCGCGCAATTCCATTCTGATGAGGGTGATCATGGGGATCAACAGCGAACGCGACATCGAGGCCAACCTGCAGATCGGCCCGACCGACCAGGGTATGGTGCGCCTTTACGTCTTTGCCGGCGACCTCGAGATCCCGATGGATTTCGATCCCGAAGAGGCCGAGGAAATCGCCGAAGAACTGCGCGCTGCAGCCGCCACCGCGCGCAAGGTAAAGCGCTGAGCCAGCGCCGCAGCTAACCTCACCCCCAGGCGTCGAGTCGCGCCTCGGGGTCGCGCAGCGCCTGCAGGCGCCGCGCCGCATGGATGGCGAAGCGCCGGATCAGCGCATTGCGCCGCGCGCCGCTGAGCTTCACCTCCGGCGCCATCCGCAGCACTTCCGCATCATAGGCATCGGCGATGATCAGCCCCGTCCCTTCCGGCAGCAGATCGGTCGGGAAAGCCTCATCCACCGCCCAGAAATAGCGGTCGCACCAGTCAAGATAGCCCTCCCATTTGCCGTCCGACATGAAATCGGCGCGGCTGCTCTTGCACTCCACAACCCAGATCTCACCCTTCGGCCCCAGCGCCATGACGTCGACGCGCTTGCCGCGCTCGGGGGTGAACTCCTCGACGACAGCAAAGCCGAGGCTGGCAAGATGACGGCACACGCCCCGCGCCAGAAGCTGGCCGGGCATCAGTGGGGTATCGGTCTGCGGGATCATGGCCCCAATATGAACAATACGTGAACAAAAGCAAGCAGAGAGCCGCTCACTCTTTTTTGCGCCGCCTGCGCGCCTATTTCTTGTCAAATGGTTGCAGGAGGCCACACGCATGACCGCCACGACTGACGACGCCGACAGGACCGACGATATCCGCTCCGGCCAGTCCAAGACACGCGGGCTGCGGCACGCGCGCGAGCTGGAATCGCACCTCGGCTGGCTCGACACGTTTTCCGGCACCGCGCTCGGGGTTCTGTCGGTCGCCTCCGGCATTTACACCTATCTCGGCGTGTCCTCGCTGCTCGAAGAAGGCGGCGCCTTCACCGTCTTTGCCGCCGTCGCCTATTCGGTCGCGGTCTCGGTCGGGATCTTCGTCTTCTGGTCCTACCTGATGCGCCTTTTCCCGGCGATGCGCTCGACACGTGCACGCATGGGGCTGCTGGGGGCCATGGGGCTTGGCTCGCTGGCGATCATCGCCATGTCGTCCTGGCTCAACGCGGCGGCGCTGGCGGGCTCGGCGGCGGTTGAACAGCATCTCGCCACAACCGTGCAGCAATACCAGGGCGCGCTGGAGCGCACCCATGAGATCGCCCTCACCGGACAATCCCTCGAACGCGACGTGGCCCGCGTCCGGCAGAGCTTCGAGGATCTGTCGGAACAGGAGGCGCAGGGCTCGCTGTCGGGCCTCGCCGGGCGCGGCGCGGTGTTCCGGGTGCTGCGCCAGAAGGCCGCCGAACTGTCGGCGCTCGAGGCACAGATCGCCGAGCAGACACCGCTGGTCGACAGCGCCTTCGCGCAGGGCAACGCCATTCTGTCGCGGATGCGCGCGCTGACCGTCGAGCCCGGCCCGGTGGAGCCGCGCTCGGTGGAGTTTTCCGAGGCCGCGGTGGAGCTGCAGGGGCTGATCGCGCAGCTGCGCCAGCTCTCGGTCGCGCCGCTGGTGGAACGCGCGGCGCAGGATCTCGCCGCCTCGGTGGTGCTGCCCGAGCTTGACGGCCAGAGCGACGCCGACCGCGGCAATCAGGCCGCCACCATCACTTCGGTGCTGGATGTTCTGGCGCAGCGCGCCACCACGCTGGAACGCGCCGCGCAGAACGTGCTGGCGCTGCAGCCCGCCGCCGAGGTCACCTATACGCCGGTCTCTGCCGCAGACGCGGTGATCATGTACGCTCGCAACTTCGTGCCATCCTGGGCCGGGGCGATCGCCATCGACCTGCTGCCCGCGGTGCTGGTGCTGATCCTCGCGGTCACCCATGGCGCCATCCGCCATGGCCGCGAAGGCGCCGAGATCGAAGACACGCTGACCCTCGCCGAGCTGCGCGCCGCGCTGCACGCCATGCGCGACGTCGAGGCCACCATGGCCCGCACGCCCGCTGCCGCCGAAGCCGCGCCGATCGCGCCCGAGGGCACCACAGAGCGCGACGCTGCAGATCCCCCCGCAGATCACCCTGAGGTCTCGCGCCTGCCGGGACGCAGCACATGAAACTCAGCGTCTCGCGCGCGCTGACCGGCGCGCTGGTGCTGCAGATCGCTCTGGGGGCCTTTCTGGTCGTTGGCGATCTCGGAACCTCGGATTTCTCCCTGCCCCGCTTCGGCCCCTCCGCGCCGCGGCTGTCACAGCCGGTGCAGCCCGGCGATCAGCGCCGCACCTTCGCTCCGAACCGCGATCTGCCGCCGCTCTCTCCGCTGCGTGATCCGGGCGATCTGCCGGAGCGGCTGACGCTGACCCAGACCGAGGGCGCCACGTGGCGGCTGGAAGGTACGATCGCCGACGGGGACGCCGAGCGCGTCATCAAAGTCCTCGACGAGTCGCAGCCAGAGACGGTGATCCTACAAAGCCCCGGTGGCTCGGTCCCCGATGCGCTGGCCATCGGGCGCCACATCCGCGAGATGGGCCTCGGCACGCGCATGCTGGAGGGCGAGTTCTGCTATTCCGCCTGCCCCTATCTGCTCGCCTCCGGCGTCACCCGCGACATCCCCGAGGGCGCCTCGGTCGGCGTGCACCAGCATTACTTTGGCGAAAGCACGATCCTGCCCGCCTTTGTCGCGGTCGAGCAGATCCAGCGCGGTCAGGGCGAGGTGATGGAATATCTCGACGAGATGGGCATCGACCCGATGCTGCTGCGCCCCGCGCTCGCCACACCTTCCGATCAGATCTACGTGCTGCTGCCCGAGGAGCTGACCCGTTACAACTTCGTGACCGGATCATGACGGTGCCGCGCCGAGGATTTGCGCCCTGCCCCTTGCCGCGAGGCCACGCAGAGACTATCTGCGGCTCAGGCGGGTTCTGACCTTTGCGTGCATGGTTGCATTCCGGTGGCCTTAAGCAATTCCGAGGGAGTTGGCTCTGTCCGGGCCCTGGTCCGGTTACCTGACGCCCACCTGTATATACAGGTCCTCGGGAATGAGATAACCCCACGGAAGGACCGGTTCCCGCCACTTCTCCCCCCTCAAGATTTCCGGTCACGGCTCAGGCTAGGGCGCGGAAATCTGCCGTTCCTATTCAAGCTCCCCTCTTCCCGCCCCCCGGAAACGAAAAAAGCGCCCCACAAGGAGGCGCTTCGATTCGGCAAACAGACCTGAGGCGATCAGAGATGGCGGCGCTTGCGCGGTTCATCCACCGGCACGCGGATCGGCATCGGCTCAAGCGCCATGCGCTTGCCACCAGCCGGCGGAAGCGCGTCGTCGCCCATGCGCATCACGGTCATCGCAAATTGCACGCTGGCAAAGACCAGACCGTTGAAAAGCCACAGAAGAAACACCGCCAGACCACCCATGTCGGAATGGGTTACCAAATGCTGCAGGTTGGCGACGTTCTGCCACAGCAGCAGAGCCACGAAGCCCGCCGACAGGCCAAAGCCAATCGCGCATTGGGTGATGTAGAGGCGGACGAGTTTCGGCATATGACTCTCTCCTTCATCAGGTCGACAGAGCGTAACGTAACCTCTGCAAAGCTCAAGTCTCTTGCAAGATTCCGCTCCGTCACATTCAAATGTAGGGATACTTTTACGAAACGCAAGCAATCCCGCCGCGACGAAAGCGCCGCCCAGCCAAGTCCCGCCCAGCCACGCCCGCTAGATCACACGCAAGTCGCTCACACGCAAAAAGGCCGGCGTCCCCCGACCCCGGCCCCTTCTTCTCTTTAAAAATACGCCGGGGGAGTCGCGGCGCAGCCGCGGCGGGGGCAGCGCCCCCTCTCTCCCTTTGACGCCCCAGAACGCCTCAGAACGCCTCGGGCTTGGCCTCGCGCGCCATGTGGTCGAGGATCGCGTTGACGAATTGCACTTCGCGGCCCTCGGGGAAAAACGCCCGCGCCACGTCGAGGAACTCGGTGATCACCACTTTCGGCGGCGTGTCGAGCGCCACCATCTCGGCCCCGGCGGCGCGGAACAGCGCGCGCAGGATCGGATCAATGCGGTCGATCGGCCATTTCGCCACCAGCGCGCGGTCGGTCATCTGGTCGATCTTCGCCTGCCAGTTCACCGCCTCGCCGACCAGCTTGCCGAAAAGATCAATGTCACCCTCGACCAGCTCCACGCCCTCTTCGACCTCCGCGCCGAAGCGGTAGTCGTAGAACTCCTGCATGGTCTTCTCGGCCGTCGTGCCCGAGAGCTCCATCTGATAGAGCGCCTGCACGGCATAGAGCCGCGATGCGGATTTCATACGGCGTTTCTGATTGCCGGAGGGGGGGACCGGGGTCGTCATGCGCTATGCTTTCCTTTGGAAGCGCCCGCGATCTGGTACTCGTCCTGGGCAGGAACGAATCCCACCCCCTTGCGGGCGCCGCCCCACCTACGTTCGAGCGCGATAAGATGCAAGGCCGCAGCAGCCGCGCCGCCGCCCTTGTTCTGGCCTTTCGCCTCGGCGCGCACCCGCGCCTGCTCGTAGTTCTCGACGGTGAGGATGCCATTGCCGATGCACAGGCCCTGCAGGCCCAGCAGCGTCAGCCCGCGCGAGCTGTCGTTGCAGACGGTGTCGTAATGGGTGGTCTCGCCGCGGATCACGCAGCCAAGCGCCACATAGCCGTCGAAGTTCGACATGCGCTCGGCGATGCCGATGGCGGTGGGCACTTCCAGCGCGCCCGGCACTTCGACGATCTCGTGGAAGCCGCCCACGGCCTCGATCTCGGCGATGGCACCGGCGATCTGCTCGTCGGCGATTTCCTTGTAGTAAGGCGCGACGACGATGAGGATTTTCACCGGCTTGTCGAACTCGGCGCGCGGCAGGCTGTAATGGGTTTCGTTCGAGGCCATCACTTCTCTCCGATCTTGCGGGTGCCGACGATCTCGAGCCCGTAGGCCTCGAGCCCGACGACGCGCGGGGTGGGCGAGTTGGTCAGCAGCACCATCTTCGACAGGCCGAGCGACGACAGGATCTGCGCGCCCAGACCGTACTGCCGCAGGGTGCGCGGCGAAACGTCGTCATGCAACTCCAGTTTCATCGAGGTGTCGCGCAGCAGCACGACCACGCCGCGGCCCTCTTCGGCGACTTCCTTCATCGAATCGCGGAACTCGTCCGAGCGGCCACCGTGGCCGGTGCCGATGATGTCGAGCATCGGATCGAGCGCATGCATCCGCACCAGCACCGGCTCATCGCCGGAGATGTCGCCCTTGGTCAGCACGATATGCTCGTCGCCATGGGACTGGTCGGTGTAGATGCGCATGTTCCAGTCGCCGCCGAACTCCGAGTGGATCACCTCTTCGGAGCGCACGCGCACGAGGTTGTCGTGGCGGCGGCGGTAGGCGATGAGGTCGGAGATCGTGCCGATCTTCAGCCCGTGGCGCTGCGCGAAGGCGACCAGCTCGGGCAGGCGCGACATGGTGCCGTCTTCGTTCATGATCTCGCAGATCACGCCCGCGGGGTTGAGCCCGGCAAGGCGCGAGACGTCGACGGCGGCCTCGGTATGACCGGCCCGCACCAGAACGCCACCATCCTTGGCGCGCAGCGGGAAGACGTGGCCCGGTGTGGCGATGTCGGCGGCCCCCTTCGAGGCGTCGATGGCAACGGCGACGGTCTTGGCACGGTCGGCAGCAGAGATGCCCGTGGTCACCCCTTCGCGCGCTTCGATCGAGATGGTGAAGGCCGTCTCGTGGCGCGAGGAATTGTTGACCGACATCAGATGCAGGCCCAGCTCGTCGATCCGCTTGGAGGTCATCGACAGGCAGATCAGACCGCGGCCATGGGTGGCCATGAAGTTGATCGCGTCGGGGGTCGCCCATTGCGCGGGGATCACGAGATCACCCTCGTTCTCGCGGTCCTCGTGGTCGACGAGAATGAACATCCGCCCGTTGCGGGCATCCTCGATAATCTCCTCGACCGAGGAAATCGCGTCTTTCCAGTTCTCTTCAACCGGACCCGGGTTTTCGTAATCCGCCATGTCGCCTCTCAATTCTGCACCCGCCAAATAAGACAGGCGGGCGCGAAAGACTAGGCCGGTTTTTGTGCGTGGCTGTATTGCACCCTGTGCAAGGCGGTCAGTCGAAAATATCGTCCAGAAGGTCGAACATGCCCGACAGCGCTTTTTTCGCCGGCGACTTGCGCTTGCGCTTCTTCGCCTTCTTGGCGGCCTTGCGCGCCGCCTTCTCGGCCTTGCGAAGGATGTCCCGGTCCGGATGCAGCTTGGGGTGTGGGATGACCCCGGCCCGCGATGTTTCGGTTTTCAGGTTCTTCAACTGCCACAGCGGTGCCCCGCAGGAGGCGCAGCTGAGTTCGTGACGGGACGTCCCGTCCAGCACAAGCGCGGCGCGGGCGCCGCAGTAACAACAGGTCGCAATCGTTTGGGCCATCAGCAGCATATGGGCGCGGCGGGCGCGCCCCGCAAGCTCAGGGCTTGGCCGCGTACAGCGCCACCGCCGCCGCGTTCGAGACGTTGAGCGAGCCGAAGCCGCGGGCAAAGTCGATCTTCACCAGTTGATCCACCGTCTCCTTGGTGCGCTGGCGCAGCCCCGGTCCCTCGGCGCCCAGCACCAGAGCCACGGCACGGTCGCGCTTGCCCTCGAGCGCCTCTTCGATGGAGGCCTCCGCCTCGCCGTCGAGGCCCAGCACCAGATAGCCCATGCCCTGCAGCGCAATGATCGTGTCCGCAAGGTTGCGCTCGCGCAGGTAGGGCTGGCGTTCCAGCGCGCCCGAAGCGGTCTTGGCCAGTGCGCCGGTCTCGGGCGCCGAATGGTGCAGCGTGCCGATCACCGCCTGCGCGCCGAAGACCTCGGCAGAGCGCAGGATTGCCCCGACGTTATGCGGATCGGTCACCCGGTCGAGCAGCACCAGGCGCGGCGGCAGTGTGCCATCTCCCAGCGCCACATCATCCAGTCGCCCCCAATCCAGCGGCTTCACTTCCAGAGCCGCGCCCTGATGCACCGACTGCGGATCGAGCGGCGCGCCGAATTTGCGCGGGTCGTGGATCTCGGGCTCGATTCCCCCCGCTTCCAGCGCATCCTCCAGTTTTGCCTTGGCATTCAGGGTCAGGATCAGCCGCAGCTTCTCGCGCTTGGGGTTCATCAGCGCGTCGCGCACCGCATGCAGGCCGAACAGCCAGACGGTCTCGGCCGCCTTGGCCTTTTTCGACTGTTCTTTCTCGACCACCCATTTCGGTTTCTTGACCATGGCACGCGTCCCTTTTTCCTGAGCTTCGGTCTCTGCATCGCCCTGTGACGCGCTGCAAGAGATTTTCCTGTTGACGGCAGTTTTCACTGATTGTAGTCAGCGCCCCACGACGCCGGGCAGCCGGCGGAGGACACCGCCAGACGGTGGAAAGTGGGCGACAGGCCGCAAGGTGTGGCAGGGGACTGTAACTCCCTCGCGGAGACGCACGCTTGGTTCGATTCCAAGGTCGCCCACCACTTTCCCTCTTCAAATCAGAGACCAAAGTGGCAGCTTTCTGCGGCATGTCCAGCCGTGGGTTTTCGCGTTTCGCGCGTGCCTCACCGCATCCCGCACCCTTCTGTCTGAGCGCAGCGCCCCCTCTCTCATCACGAGAAATTTCTATCAGATGAAGCACATGCGGGAACCCGCAGCGCTGGCACCTGTTAATGTCCTGCGACTGGCCTGACTTTTCCACCTCCGGCAAGCCGACCGGCGCATCCAGAGAATCAGAAAAAGCAGGACACCCATGGCAGAATCATCGGGAGAAAGCCCCATTGCAGTCTACGGGGCGCTCGCAGCCAATCTTTTGATCGCCGTCGCCAAATTCGCCGCCGCGCTCTTTACCGGCAGCTCTTCGATGCTGTCCGAGGCATTTCACTCTGTGGTCGACACCGGAAATGAGGGGCTGCTGCTGCTCGGCCTCGCCCGCAGCCGCAAAAAGCCCGACGCCAAACACCCATTCGGCTACGGCAAGGAACTTTACTTCTGGTCGCTGATCGTCGCGATGCTGCTCTTTGCCATCGGCGGCGGGCTCTCGGTCTATGAGGGAATCGTCCACGCGATGAACCCCGAACCGATCGAAGAGCCGATGTGGAACTACGCCGTTCTGGGAATCGCCTTTCTGGCCGAGGGCGCCTCGTGGATCATCGCCCTGCGCGCCATGCTCAAGACCCGCAAAGAGGGGGAGAGCGCGCTGCAGACCTTCCGGCGCAGCAAGGACCCGTCGGTGTTCACCGTCGTCGCCGAGGACACCGCCGCACTTCTTGGCATCATCGCCGCCGCGCTTGGCGTCTATCTGTCGGTGACCTTCGACGCGCCGATTTTTGACGGCATCGCTTCGATCGTGATCGGCGTCATCCTCATCGCCGTGGCCTGCCTGCTGGTGTCCGAGACCCGTTCGCTGATCATGGGTGAAAGCGCCGACAGCGAAGTGACGCGCTCGGTCCGAAACATCGCGCTGGAGGAGCCCGCAATCTCCGAAGTGTCGAGCCTGCTCACCATGCACTTCGGCCCCAAGCAGGTGCTGCTGAACATGGAGGCGCGGTTCCGCACCGACCTGAGCGCCGCCGACATCTTTGAAACCGTCGAGCGGGTGCAGGCCCGCATTCAGGAAGCGCACCCCGAGGTGCGGCGTATCTTCTTCGAAATCGAAGCCATGCGGCGGCCGGGCGCGCAAGCGGCCTGAGCGGGGGCGACCGTCTGGCATCCTTGGGGCATCGGCGATAGGAGGTCGCCTCCTTCGCCGGCTTTTTATATAGAAGAGGCGGTTACACTGCGGCACCGGTGGCCCGGCGGCTGCCCTATGCCACTTGGATGCGCCGAACCCGATGTTTTTGTACCGCCTGCTTCTGTCGATCTTTGCCATCGCGATTCTTGGCCGCGCCGCACTCCGGCGCGACGGCGACACGCTGCGTGCGCGGCTGGCACTGGGCCCCGGCAACCCCGGTGCCCACGTCTGGCTGCATGCCGCGTCGAACGGCGAGTTGGCCTCGGCCAAACCGGTGATCGAAGCGCTGCGCGCCGCCCGCCCGGATTTAAAGTTGCTGGTCACCTGCAACTCCGCCTCCGGTGTCAGCCTTGCCGAAAGCTGGGGGTTGGTGGCACGTCTGGCACCGCTCGACCTCGCACGCGCCTCGCGGCGCATGCACCGGCGCTGGAACGTGCGCACCCATATCACCATGGAATCCGAGCTATGGCCGAACCGGCTGCTCACCTGCCCCGGCCCGGTGCTGGTGCTGGGCGGGCGGCTGTCCGAGGGCACCGCCCGCGGCTGGCGCATCTTTGGCGGCCTGCAGGCGCGGGTACTGCGGCGCATCGCGTTTCTTTCGGCGCAGGATTCCGGCTCGCGCGATCGCTTCCTCGCCGCCGGGCTGCGCCCCGAAACGCTTGGCCCCGTGGTTGACCTCAAGGCGCTCTACATCCCGCCTCAGCAGCGCGACCCGGCGCTGGAAGCCGAATTTCCCCGCGGCTCCACTTGGCTGGCGGCCTCGACCCATGAAGGTGAGGATGAGATCGTCCTCGCCGCCCATGCCGAAGCCCGAAAACACGAGCCGGGCCTGCGGCTGATCCTCGCCCCGCGCCACCCGCGCCGGGCCGAGCAGATCACCCGCCTCATCGCCGCGCAGGGCCTGAGCTGCGCCCGTCGCAGCTTGGGCGAGCCGCCGCAGGGCGCCGACGTATACCTTGCCGACACGCTTGGAGAGATGGCGCTCTTCTACCGGCTGGCGGGGCGCGTGTTCATCGCCGGAACGCTCACCGACCGCGGCGGTCACACGCCCTATGAGCCCGCCGCTTTCGGCGCGGCGCTGATCCACGGCCCGGACCTGCGCAACTTCCACGCGCCCTTTGGCCTGCTCGATGCCTCGGGCGCGGCGCTGCAGATCAAGGATTCCGCCGAACTCGCCGCTGCGCTGCAAAGGCTGCGCACCCCTAGCGCGCAGAACGCCGCCGGAGGTGCCGCCCGCAGCCTGCTCGAACCCGAGGCGTCGGCGCACGACCTCGTCTCCCTGCTTACACAATATGTAGACGCAGCCGAAAAATAGGCGCAAGATTCCGGAAAAAGACCACGAGCAGGGATCCAGGATGAAAGCGTTGCCGGCCCTCGCCGTCCAAAGCCTCGGCCAAGGACGGCTGCCCCGGAAGACCCAAGTGCAATACGCCGCGCTGTGCTTTCGCGTCCGCAACGGCAAGCTCAAGGTGCTGCTGATCACCAGCCGGGGCCGTGGTCGCTGGACACTACCCAAAGGCTGGCCGATGCCCGGTCACAGCCCGGCCGGGGCCGCCGCGCGCGAAGCCTGGGAAGAGGCCGGCATCCGCGGACGCGCGCATGAGGTCTGCGTCGGCTCCTACACCTATCGCAAGCGCAACTCCCCGCATCCTCATCTGGCGCTGGTCTACCCGCTCGAAGCCGCCTCGCGCGACCGCAAGTTTCCCGAGCGCGGCGAACGCAAACTGCGCTGGGTCAGCCCTAAGCGCGCGGCGCATCTGGTCGAGCATCCCGAACTGGCCCGGCTGCTGCGCAACATCAGGCCCGCCTGCGACGGTGGCCAGATACGCTTGATCTCCGCGTAAAAAACATTACGTATCAGGGATCATTTCGGAAACTGCCGCATGATCCAATACTCTCTAAAATGCGCGGAAGACCACCGCTTCGACAGCTGGTTCCAATCGGCCAGCGCCTTCGACAAGCTGCAGGCCGCGGGCATGGTGGCCTGTGCCACCTGCGGCTCCACCAAGGTGGAAAAGGTGCCCATGGCGCCGCGCGTGAACAATGGCGCCGCCGACCCCAAGCCCGAAGCGCCAAGCCTCTCCGAACCGGCCAACCCCGCCGAACAGGCGCTGCGCGCCCTGCGCGAGCGTGTGGAGAAAACCTCGGATTACGTGGGCCGCGACTTTGCCCGCGAAGCACGCGCCATGCACAGCGGTGACGCGCCGCAACGGGCGATCTGGGGCGAGACCCGCGGCGACGAGGCCAAGGCGCTGATCGAAGACGGCGTGCCCGTGGCTCCCCTGCCTTTTATGCCGACCCGGAAATCGAACTAGGACATTCCCATGCGACTGCTCATCACCGGCGCCAACCGCGGCATCGGCGCCGCGCTGGCCGATACGCTGCGCGCCCGCGGCAATGAGGTGCTGGGCACCGCCCGCAACACCGAAGGCCTGCTGAAGCTCGACGTGGCCGACCCGGCCTCGCCGCCCGCGCTGGCGGGCCAGCTTGGCGAGGCGCCGCTCGATGCGCTGATCTGCAACGCCGGGATCTACTTCGACAAACCCGAGACGCTCGACACCGGTTACCCGGCGCAGATGTGGGCCGATATGTTCGCGGTCAATGTCACCGGCGTCTTCCTGACGGTGCAGGCCATGCTGCCGCTGCTGGAGCGCGCCGCCACGCCGAAGATCATGATCATCAGCTCGCAGATGGGCTCCAACGCGCTCGCCAAGGGCAACGCGCTGATCTACCGCGCCTCCAAGGCCGCAGCACTGAACCTTGGCAGCAACCTTGCCGAAGCCCTGAAGCCCCGCGGCATCGCGGTGGGCATCTACCATCCGGGCTGGGTCGGCACCGAGATGGGCGGCGCGGGCGCCGATCTCACGCCGGCGCAATCCGCCGAAGGGCTCGCCGACCGGCTGGACGCGCTGAGCCTCGATGGCACCGGCTGTTTTGAGACCTGGGATGGCCGCGCCCACCCCTATTGATCTGCCGCAGCGGCCCGGAGATTTCCCCGCCGCTTTCGCCCGCGCATGGGCCACGCGCGAGGGCGCGGCCATCGCCGCGCTCTTTGCCGAGGACACCGAGTTCGTGAATGTCACCGGCCTGTGGTGGCAGGGCCGCGCGGCAATCGCCCGCCCGCATGACTACGCGCTGAAAAGCTTCTTTGCCTCAACCACCCTGCGGCCCGGCCGTATCGCCACCCGGCACTTGGGCGAGGACCACGCCGTGGTGCGCTGCCGCTTTCACATGACCGGCCAGCGCGCCCCGGACGGCAGCGCCGCCGGCCCGCGCCAGACCATCCTGATCTTCGTCCTGCAGCGCACGGCGGAGGGATGGCAGGCCGTCTCCGCGCAGAACACCGAGGTCATGCCCGGGCAAGAGACCTATGTGGCACAGGACGGGATCTCGACCGCCAATTACCGCAAGCTATGAACCTCTCCTGAGCCCCTTCCCGCGCCCCGACCGGAGCGCGCGCAAGGAACCGGGACAGGAAGGCGCTTTCATCTTTCCAAAAATACTCAAAAGCCCCCTGCCCGCGCAGTGATCGCTCACGGCGCCGGTGTAAGGCTCTTGCGCAGCCCGCCCCCCGCGCGTAAACGACCGCTGATTCAAAGGCCACCCCGGGGAAAACGCCATGCCCGTGCTCGTGATGAAATTCGGCGGCACCTCCGTCGCCACGCTGGACCGCATTCGCCGGGCCGCGAAACGCGTGGGCGTTGAGGTCGCCAAGGGCTACGACGTGATCGTCATCGTCTCGGCCATGTCCGGCGAGACCAACAAGCTGGTCGGCTACGTCGAAGAGACCTCGCCGCTGTTCGACGCGCGCGAATATGACGCCGTCGTCTCCTCGGGCGAGAATGTCACCGCGGGGCTGATGGCGCTGACGCTGCAGGAAATGGACGTGCCGGCGCGCAGCTGGCAAGGCTGGCAAGTGCCGCTGCAGACCACCTCGTCGCACAGCGCGGCGCGGATCGTCGACATCCCCACCGACAACATCAACCGCAAGTTCGGCGAGGGCATGAAAGTGGCCGTGGTCGCGGGCTTCCAGGGCATCAGCGCCGAGGGCCGGATCACCACGCTGGGCCGTGGCGGCTCGGACACCACCGCCGTCGCCTTTGCCGCCGCCTTCGAGGCCGAGCGCTGCGACATCTACACCGACGTCGATGGCGTCTACACCACCGACCCGCGGATCTGCGAGAAGGCCCGCAAGCTCGACAAGATCGCCTTCGAGGAGATGCTCGAACTGGCCTCGCTCGGCGCCAAGGTGCTGCAGACCCGCTCCGTCGAACTTGCGATGCGTTACAACGTGAAGCTGCGGGTGCTCTCCAGCTTTGAAGAACAGTCCGACGAAGCCGGTACGCTCGTCTGCGACGAGGAGGAAATCATGGAACTGAACGTCGTTTCCGGGGTCGCCCATTCGCGCGACGAAGCCAAGATGACCCTTGTTTCGGTCGCCGACCGTCCGGGTATCGCCGCGGCCATCTTCACGCCGCTCTCCGAGGCGGGCATCAATGTCGACATGATCGTCCAGAACATCTCGGACGAGGGCCGCACCGACATGACCTTCTCGTGCCCCACCAATCAGGTGGCGCGCGCCGAGAAGACCCTGCAGGACTGCAAGGACGCCGGCAGCATCAATTTCGCCGAGCTGAAGGCCGACACCGAAGTGTGCAAAATCTCGGTCGTTGGCATCGGCATGCGCAGCCAGCCGGGCGTCGCGGCAAAGATGTTCAAGGTGCTTTCCGACGAGGGCATCAACATCAAGGTCATTACAACCTCAGAGATCAAGATTTCGGTGCTTATCGACCGGAAATACATGGAACTTGCGGTGCAGGCGCTGCATGATGCCTTCGAACTCGAGAAGGCGGCCTGACAGACACCGCGGGCTCCCTTCCAAATAATTAGGGACAGGGTGGCCGAATGCCGGACGGCACGGAAAGCGAAAGTCGCAAGCTTCTCGGGCGGCTGCGGGACACCATGGCCGAGGATGCCGCCGGACAGGCGCGCCTCGACAAGATCACGCATCTGACCGCCGACTCGATGGGCACCGAAGTGTGCTCGATCTACCTCTTCCGCGATGAAGAGACGCTGGAGCTCTGCGCGACCGAGGGCCTCAAGAAAGAGGCCGTGCACCAGACCCGCATGCGCATGGGCGAGGGTCTGGTGGGCCGCGTCGCGCGCAGCGGCAAGGTGGTGAACACTGCCGATGCGCCCTCGGCCAAGGGCTTCCGCTACATGCCCGAGACCGGCGAGGAGATTTACTCCAGCTTCCTCGGCGTGCCGATCCAGCGCCTCGGCGAGACGCTGGGCGTGCTGGTGGTGCAGACGCGGGCCAAGCGCGAGTTCACCTCTGACGAGGTCTATGCGTTGGAAGTCGTCGCCATGGTTCTGGCCGAGATGACCGAACTGGGCGCCTTCGTCGGCGACAGCGCGGCGCTTTCGGCCCGGCACACCCAGCCCACCCTGCTGCGCGGCGGCACCGGACAGGAAGGCACCGCCGAGGGCCACGTCTGGCTGCATGAGCCGCGGGTGATGGTCACCAATTTCGTCGCCGACGATCCCGAGCGCGAGCATGAGCGGCTGAGCGAGGCGATCGAGCGGCTGCGCGTCAGCGTCGACGAGATGCTCGCCGGCGCGGGCCATGACGCCGAACAGCTTGAAGTGCTCGAAGCCTACCGGATGTTCGCCAACTCCAAGGGCTGGCGGCGGCGCATGGAAGAAGACATTCAGCGCGGCCTCTCCGCCGAAGCGGCTGTAGAGAAAGAGCAATCCGCCGCCCGCGCCCGCATGAGCCAAGTGGCCGACAACTACCTGCGTGAGCGGCTCCATGATCTCGACGATCTGTCGAACCGCTTGCTGCGCATCCTCACCGGTCAGGGCAGCGACACCGGCGCGTCGATGCCGCATGATCCGATCCTCGTGGCCCGCAACATCGGCCCCGGCGAGTTGCTGGAATACGGTCGCCAGTTGCGCGGCATCGTGCTCGAGGAAGGCTCGGTCGGCAGCCACGCCGCCGTGGTTGCCCGCGCGCTGGCGATCCCGCTGGTGATCAACGCGCCGCGCATCACCACAGAGGCGCTCAACGGCGATCACATCATGGTCGACGGCGATCAGGGCCTCGTGCACCTGCGCCCCGATGACACGGTGGTGTCGGCCTTCCGCGACAAGATCGCCATGCAGGCCGAGGCGCAGGAACGCTATGCCTCGATCCGGCAAAAGCCGGCGATTTCGCTCTGCGGTAAGCGTATCAGCCTTTACATGAATGCGGGCCTTCTGGCCGATGTCCCGTCGCTCGAAACCTCGGGCGCCGAGGGTGTGGGCCTCTTCCGCACCGAGCTGCAGTTCCTCGTGCGCAACAAGATGCCCAACCGCACCGAGCTAGCGGCGGTCTACAAGCGCGTGCTCGACGCAGCAGATGCCGCCGGAAACAAGCCGGTGGTGTTCCGCACGCTCGACATCGGCTCGGACAAGGTGCTGCCCTACATGAAGCCCACCGACGAGCCCAACCCGGCGCTCGGCTGGCGGGCGATCCGCGTCGGCCTCGACCGGCCCGGCGTGATGCGGATGCAGCTGCAGGCGCTTTTACGTGCCGCCGAGGGCCGCCCTCTGACCCTGATGTTCCCCTTCGTCGCGCAATGGGAAGAATTCAGCGCCGCCCGCGAAGAGGTCTATAAGGCCATCGCTTTGGAGAAGAAGCTGGGCCATGTGGTGCCCGACAAGATCTCGGTCGGCACGATGCTGGAAACCCCCAGCCTCGCCTACGCCTCGAACAAGTTTTTCGAGGACGTGGAGTTCCTGTCGATCGGCGGCAACGACCTCAAGCAGTTCTTCTTTGCCGCCGACCGTGAGAACGAGCGCGTGCGCCGGCGCTATGACACGCTCAACGTCAGCTTCCTGACCTTCCTCGAACAGATCGTGCAGCGTTGCTCGGCCACCGGCACGCCGCTGAGCTTCTGTGGCGAGGATGCGGGCCGCCCGATCGAGGCGGTCTGTCTGGCCGCCATCGGGCTGCACCGCCTGTCGATGCGCCCGGCCTCGATCGGCCCGGTGAAGAGCCTGATCATGCGCACGGATCTAGACGCGCTTTATGACGTGATCTGCGACGCACGTGAGCGCGGCGAGCAGTCGGTGCGCGACGCGGTGATGGAATATATGCGCTGGCAGGGCTGAGGCGGGGCAAGGCCGCTATCTGAAACGGATTAAGCATGTCCGGCGCGCGCCGGATGAGCGTCTGCCCGTGGGATGGCGCTGCTCCGCATGAGGTCTGCGCTTTATGCCAGCCAAGTCCGGCCAGCACGTCAGCGGCGCGCGAGTTTCACAAAGCGCCAGCCCGCCCGGACGAGCAGGCGCTCGCCCGGCGCCTTCGGCCTGCTTCCGGGCGTCTGCGCGACTGGCTAGATTTGTTGCAAAGTGGCTCGCCCGGCGCATCGGTCCCCCGCGCCCCGGGCGATTTGGATGTTGCGCGCATCGCCGGCCGTTCTGACACGGGACACAACCCGCACCTTCTGCGCGGGCGTTGCGGCGCGGGTTTCACCGCGCCTTACGCAAGTCTCTAGGCCATTAACCTTTCGAAGCGGTTAACCGATCTGCTTCTGCAGCGCCGCCACCAGTTCGGCACGCGGACGCCCGGTCTGCTGCGACAGTTTCAGCAGGCCGAACTGCACATGCGCCATTTCCTGATAATAGCTGGTGTAGGCGTAGTTGGTCGCGGCCCCAGCGGCCGCGCCCAGCACGGGGATTGTCTGCGCCGCCAGCTTCTGCCCCATCGCCGTCGCCAGTCGCGGCGCGACCTTGCCGATCAGCCCGTGCACCGTCGCGCCGGTCAGCGTGACCCGCGTCGCCAGAAACCCCAGATCCGCGCCATCATCCGTCGCCAGCGGACCGGCGGAGGCAAAGACGGCCAGACACTCGCGGCGGATCTCCGGCATCTCGGGGTCAAACCCATATTCCGCCGCGATGCCCTGAATGGCCCGCAGGAGCACGGTGACAGTGACCGGCAGCTCGGCCATGGCCGTAGGCAGCCCGCCCGCGCCGCCAGCGGCGCCCATGGCGGTGGCCAGCGCGGTGTTGAGCCACCCCTTCTGATCCGGCACCGCCCGGCGCGAGCCCGAGGCCGCCTTCAAGGAAAGCTCCAGCGCCTTCGCCGTACTGCTTTCGAGCCGGTTCTTCACCGAGTCGGGCAGCCGTTCGAGCAGGTTCTCCGCCTTGCCGCCGATGAGGTTGAGCACCTGCAGCCCGACCCCGCCCGCGGCGCGGTGGCGCCGGGCAAGCGCGGCGATCTCTGCCTCGATGCTGACGGGAACAAGCTCGGTTCCGGGGACTGCTGCGGTCATCTTGCGCCTCCTAGGGTCTTTCTAAGAAGATCGGCCCCGCCCCCGAAATTTCAAGCTTTGCGCGTGACCTCGCCGGTCACACCGGCCCATGCGCCGGGGCGCAGTTCCATCGCCAGCACGCGCTCGGGGTTGGTCGGCGGCGGCATCTCGACCCCGTCGATCTTGGAAAAGCCGAAACGGCGGTAGTAGGGCTCATCACCCACCAGCAGCACCCGGCCCCATTCCAGCGCCCGTGCCCGCTCCAGCGTGTCGCGGATCAGCGCCGCGCCCAGCCCCTCGCCCTGCGCCGTGGGGTGTACCGCGACCGGCCCCAGAAGCAGCGCCTGCACCTCGCCCACACGCACCGGCCAGTAACGGATCGCGCCGCCGATGATGCCGCTTTCGTCCTTGGCCACGCGGCACAGCTCGGCCACCGGCGCCACGCCGTCGCGCAGGCGGTAGGACGACAGCAGCGTCCGCCCCGGCGCAAAGCTGAGGTCATAGAGGGCCTCGACCTCCCAGACATCATCCGGGCGTTCCTGAAACAAGCTGTACAGAGGTGTGCTCTCCCGTGGCGTTTTGGCTGAATTGGCCCTATCACGGGTCCAAAGACCGCGCAAACAGCTGAGAGGACAGGCATGTTCTACCGCCCCGAAGACGGCCACGGCCTGCCGCACAACCCGTTCAACGCCATCGTCACCCCCCGCCCTATCGGCTGGATTTCCACCCGCGGGACGATGGGCGACAACCTCGCGCCCTATTCTTTCTTCAACGCGGTGGCCTATGTGCCGCCGCAGGTGATGTTCGCCTCGACCTCGGCCAAGGACGACCGCGACGGCACCAAGGACAGCGTGGCGCAGCTGCGCGAAAGCGGTGTCTTCTGCGTCAACATCGTCGAATACGCGGCGCGGGACGTGATGAACCTCAGCTCCGGGCCGTGGCCGGCGGGCGAGGATGAGTTCACCCTCGCCGGGATCGAGAAAGCCGAGTGCGAGACCATCGACTGCCCGCGCGTGGCCGGGGCGCCTGCCTCGCTGGAATGCAAGGTGACCCAGATCGTGCCGTTGGAAGGCGCGGCGAATTTCGCCGTCTTCGGCGAGGTCACTGGCGTTCACATGCGTGATGACTGCCTCAAGGATGGGCAGTTCGATGTGACCACCTTCCAGCCGCTCACCCGCCTCGGCTACCGCGACTATGCGGTGATCCGCGAGGTGTTCTCGCTCAAACGCCCGGGAGAGTGAGCGCGCTTTCCCGCGCCGCCCTTCCGCGCTAGAGTGCCCCTGTTCACCGATGGAGGGAGCCATGGACCAGCACCTTTGAAACCCTGACAAATGCGTTTCGAAAGGAGGCTCCCATGCCCTTTGCCCTTCCCTCCGCGGAGGAAGTTCACCCCATCATCCTGCCCGATGGCACCCCGCACGCGGGCACCGTGCATCTGCGCGCGGTGATCGACCATCCGTGCATCGAGGTCGGCCGTTTCACCTACGCCTCGGATTTCGATCCGCCCGCGGTCGACGGCTGGGCGGCGCGCCTCGCGCCCTATCTCTTTCCCTTCTCAAAAGACCGGCTGGTGATCGGCAATTTCTGCCAGATCGCCCATGGCGTGCGTTTCATCGGCGGCTCGGCCAACCATGAGACGCGGGGGCTCAGCACCTACCCCTTCATGGTGTTCGACCGCGAGGCCATTCAGGCCACGCAGCCCGACGCCCGAGGCATCGAGATCGGCCATGACGTCTGGCTAGGAACCGGCGCGATGGTTCTGGCGGGTGCAAAGATCGGCTCGGGCGCGATCATCGGCGCGGGTGCCGTGGTGCGCGGCGAGGTGCCGCCCTATGCGGTGGTGACCGGCAACCCCGGACGCGTGGCGAAGATGCGCTTCGATCCCGAGACCATCGACCTTCTCCTGCGCCTCGCTTGGTGGCATTGGCCAGGAGAGCGCATCGCCGCGGCCCGCGGCGCGCTCGAGGCTGCGGATATCACCGCGCTCGAAGCGCTGGCCCCGGGCTGAGCCTCAGCCCCGGCGGCGGTAGCGGAACACGCCCGAGCCCTTCGCGATAAGCTCGCCGGTCTCATCGGTGATCGTCGCCTCGGCAAAGAAGGTGCTCTTGCCGCCGCCGGTGCGCGTGCCCTCGGCGATCAGCCGCGTGCCCTTGGGGCGCGACAGATACTGCACGTTGAGAGACAGCGTCAGCGCCATCAGCTTGTCGTCCGCATCCCCGGTGAAACAGCCTGCAAATCCCATCGCCGTGTCGAGCAATGACGCATGAACCCCGCCATGCGGGTTCTCGTGCCGGTTCATATGCTCGGGCCCCAAGTCCAGTTCGAACCGGGCGAAATCGGCGCGCCAGTCGGTCAGCGCAGCGCCGAGGTGCTGCAGATAGGGCGAAGGGCCTTCGAGGAACGGCTCGGTCATGCGGGGTCTCCTGTTGCGCGCCCCTTGTGTCGGCGCTGCGCGGCGCAGGGTCAAGCCGGGGCCTTTGCGTCAGCTGAGGATCAGTCGCGCAGTTCGAGGAAGGTCACCCATTGCGCCACCAGCGCGGGCTGATCGCGCACCTGCCCCTCGATCTCGATCTCCACGTCCCAATGCACGGTGAGCCGCTCTTCCTCTTCCTCCACCCCGCCGACGGTGAAATGCCCGCGCACCCGCGAGCCCACCGGCACCGGGGTGACAAATCGCACCCGGTCAAAGCCGTAGTTCACATTGGCGATCTGTCCCGGAAAGGGCGGCACCGCGTCGGCGCACATGGCCGAGAGCAGCGACAGCGTCAGAAAGCCCTGCGCCACCGGCTCTCCGAACAGGAAATCGGCCGAGGCCCCCGCGTCCTCGTGGAAGAACTTCAGATCGCCGGTCACTGCGCCAAATTGCGCCACTTTCTCCGCGTCCAGAAGAAACCAGCGCGACACCTTCGGCTCCATTCCTAGGATCGCCTCAGCTGGCATGGTGCCCCGCTTGCCTGTTGCTGCTGCCCCGGATCATCGCCTCTCCTTGCGCATTGCCAAACCCGAGGCAGATTGGCGGATCGGCCCCGCCGCTGGCAAGAGGAAATCCCGATCAGCCGCAGGGCATCAGCCCGCCGCGTCCTCGCCCTGCATCTCAAGCTCCAGCGGCGCCGGAGCCGCAGCGGCCAGATCATCCACCCGCAGTGGCCCCGAGGGCTTGGCGAGGCGGTTGCGCACCACCCAGTGCAGCCGGTCGGAGGCGCGGGTGATGGCCACATAGGCAAGACGTTTCCACAGCGGCTGCCCGGCCTCGACGCGCCCCATGCGCGCAGCGGTGTAAAGATCGGGCGCAAAGACCTGCACGTTCTCCCACTGCGAGCCCTGCGCCTTGTGGATAGTCACCGCCGCGCCATGCAGGAAGGTCGCCCCCATGCGCGCGGCGAAGGGGATGAAGGGCTCTTCCTCGTCGGGCTTCTCGATCTTCACGATGGACGCCGCCGAAACCTGCGGGTCGGGCGCGCCCATCACGTGCAGCCGCGAGAAGCCGGGTTTCTTGCCCGGCCCGAGATAGACCACCTGCGCGCCCTTGATCAGCCCGCGCGCCTCCAGATCGAGCCGTTTCTTGCGGTGCTTGAGCGGCAGTTCGATACCGTCGCAGATCAGCGGCTCGCCGGGCAGAAGCTCGGTCTCGGGCGCGCCATGCACGGCACGGAAGGCGTTGATCAGCCGGATGCGCGTGGCGTTGCGCCAGACCAGCACCGGCGAGCGCGCCATCAGATCCACCTCGACCCGCTGGCCCCAGATCACCCGATCGTCCTTGGCCGCCATCTCCTCGACCAGCCGCTCGAAACGGTAGAAATCCACCTCCGGATCGGCCAGCGCATGGGCCAGATCGAGGATCGGGCTCGAGGCTTCCTGCCGGTGGATGCGCGAGAGCTCCATTTTGCGGTCCTCGGGCACCGCGTCGAACACCATCTTGCCCGACTGGTTCACCGGTGCCAGCTGCGCCGGATCACCAAAGAGCAGCAGGTTGGGGAAGATCTCGCGCAGATCCTCGAACTGCCGGTCATCCAGCATCGAGGCCTCATCGACGAAGCCGATGTCGAGCGGCTCTTCGCGGCGTTTCCATCCGGTGATGAAATCGCTGCCGCGCAGCCCCGCCGCGGCCAGCGCCGCCGGCACCGACTTGTGGCCCTGATACGCGGCATAGGCCCGGTCCAGCGCCTCATCGGTCAGCGCCTCGATCTCCGGGCGCTCCTCGTTGCCCATCAGCCATTCGGCGATGCGCTCATAGACCGGATCATAGACCGGCGTGTAGAGAATGCGGTGGATGGTGGTGGCGGGCACGCCGCGCATGCGCAGCACCGAGGCCGCCTTATTGGTCGGCGCAAGGATCGCCAGCGTGCGCTTGTCGCGCTTGCGGCGGCTCTCGAAATCGCCCGAGACCACCTCGCAGCCCGCCTCCTGCAGCGCCTTGCACAGCTCGGCCAGCAGCAGCGTCTTGCCCGATCCGGCCTTGCCCATCAGCGCCATGACCTTGGACAGGCCCTCGCGCGCGGGTTCGGTGGTGCCTTCATCCAGATCGACGCCAGCGCCGCGCAGCATCTCGGCCACGCGGTCCCAGGCTTCGGCCTGATCCTCGGAAAAACTGATCGCGGGCGCCGTCATGCGCGCGACCCTACTAAAGCGGCGCGCCGCGCACCAGAGCACAGCGGAACGCGTTTCGCTTTTCCCGGCGGAAAGCGCCTCTGGCGCGCATCGGACCGCCTCCGGCGGGCGTATTTGGAAAGAGACGAAGCCGGGGTTCGCGCCCTTCTTCTCTTTAAAAATACGCCCGAAAAATATGCCTGGGGGTGAGGCGCGCAGCGCCGAGGGGGCGCAGCCCCCTCGACCGCGGTTCAGCCCTGACCGAGCTTCGGCGAGGGGCGTGCCGGGGCCAAGGGCGTTTCCGACAGGCGGATGGGGGTGCGGATGCCGGGCACCCCGCCCGCCTCCACCGCCATACCGCGCGCGATCACCTGCGGGTTGTCGAACACCTGATCCACCGAGTTGATCGGCCCGGCGGGCACGGTGGCCTTCTCCAGCGCGGCCAGAAGCTCGGCCCGGTCCCATGCCGCCAGCGCGCTTACCAGTGCAGGCCGCAGCAGGTCACGATGCGCCACCCGCGCCTCATTGGTGGCAAAGCGCGGGTCCTCGGCCAGCGCCAGCTCCAGCACAGCGCAGAGCCGGGCGAACTGCCCGTCATTGCCGACCGCGAGGATCATATCTCCCGAACCGGTGGGCAGCACCTCATAGGGCGCAATATTCGGATGCGCGTTGCCGAGGCGCCGCGGTGCCTTGCCGGTGGCGAGATAGTTCATCCCCTGGTTGGCCAGCACGCCCACGGCGCAGTCGAGCAGCGCCATATCGACGAGCTGCCCCCGACCGGTGCGCGCGCGCGCCGCCAGCGCCGCCTGAATGCCGATCACCGAATAGAGCCCGGTGAAAATATCGGCAAAGGCCACGCCGACCTTCTGCGGCTCGCCCTCAGGGCTGCCGGTGAGGTCCATCCAGCCCGCCATGCCCTGAATGAGAAAGTCATACCCCGCCCTCTCGGCGTAGGGGCCATCCTGCCCAAAGCCGGTGATCGAGCAATAGACCAGCCCGGGGTTCACCTCGCGCAGGCTCTCATAGTCGAGGCCGTATTTGCGCAGCCCGCCGAGCTTGAAGTTCTCGATCACCACATCGGCCTCGGCCACCAGCTCGCGCACCTTCGCCTGCCCTTCGGGCGTGCGGAAGTCGGCGATCACCGAGCGCTTGCCGCGGTTGGTGGCATGGAAATAGGCCGCCGAGCGGTCGCCCTCGCGCTCAATGAACGGAGGGCCCCAGCGGCGGGTGTCATCGCCCTGCGGCGCCTCGACCTTGATCACCTCGGCGCCGAGATCGGCCAGCACCTGCCCGGCCCAAGGCCCGGCGAGGATGCGCGCCAGTTCGATCACGCGCACCCCGTGCATCGGCGGCAGCGGGGGAACCTGCATCAGAAGAACGCCTGAATGCCGGTCTGCGCCCGCCCCAAGATCAGCGCGTGCACGTCATGGGTGCCCTCATAGGTATTCACCGTCTCGAGGTTGGCCGCGTGGCGCATCACGCCGTATTCGATCTGGATGCCGTTGCCGCCGTGCATGTCGCGGGCCATACGCGCGATATCCAGCGCCTTGCCGCAGTTGTTGCGCTTGATCAGCGAGACCATCTCGGGCGCGGCGCGGCCCTCGTCCATCAGCCGACCGGTGCGCAGGCAGGCTTGCAGCCCCAGCGCGATCTCGGTCTGCATGTCGGCGAGCTTTTTCTGGAAGAGCTGTGTGCCTGCCAGCGGCTTGCCGAACTGCTTGCGGTCGAGGCCGTAGCTGCGCGCCTGATGCCAGCAGAACTCGGCGGCACCCATGACGCCCCATGCGATGCCGTAGCGCGCGCGGTTGAGACAGCCGAACGGCCCCTTGAGGCCCTCGACATTGGGCAGCAGCGCGTCCTCGCCGACCTCGACGTCATCCATGACGATCTCGCCGGTGATGCTGGCGCGCAGGCTGAGCTTGCCGCCGATCTTCGGCGCGCTCAGCCCCTTCATGCCCTTTTCCAACACGAAACCGCGGATCTTGCCGCCATGCGCCTCGGACTTGGCCCAGACCACGAAGACATCGGCGATCGGCGCGTTCGAGATCCACATCTTGGAGCCCTTGAGCACATAGCCGCCCTCGGTCTTCACCGCCCGCGTCTTCATGCCTGCGGGATCGGAGCCCGCATCGGGCTCGGTCAGGCCAAAGCAGCCGATCCACTCGCCGCTGGCGAGCTTCGGCAGATACTTCATGCGCTGCTCTTCCGAGCCGTAGGCGTAGATCGGATACATCACCAGCGAGGATTGCACCGACATCATCGAGCGGTAGCCGCTGTCCACGCGCTCAACCTCGCGCGCGACGAGGCCATAGGCCACATAGCCTGCGCCGATGCCGCCATAGGCCTCGGGGATGGTCGAGCCCAGCAGGCCCAACTCGCCCATCTCGCGGAAGATCTCGGGGTCGGTGTGCTCGTCGAGATAGGCATGTTCGACCCGCGGCAGCAGCTTTTCCTGCGAGAAGGCATGGGCGGTGTCGCTGATCATCCGCTCTTCCTCGGTCAGCTGCTCGCTGAACAGCAGCGGGTCCTCCCAGTTGAACGAGGCAAGCGCGGGCTGTTCCTTGGGCTTGAGGTGGGACAGGTCGGTCATCGGAAGGCTCCTCCGGAGGGATCATGCGTTTGGCGCGCAGACTAGCGCCGGGGCGGGCCGCTGGGAAACGATTTGAATTGCTCATGTCATGATCAAAAATCATAATCTGCGCATCCAGAGGAGTCCCGGATGCGCAAACCCTATATGCCCAGCGTCGGCGAGCTGGAGGCCTTTGTCGCCTGCGCCCGGCGCGGCACCACCACGATGGCCGCCGACAGTCTGAACCTTACGCAGAGCGCGATCTCGCGCTCGCTTGCGGCGCTCGAGGACCGGCTCGGCGTCGCGCTTTTCCTGCGCGTTCGCCAGAGGCTGGTGCTTTCGCCAGCGGGGCAGGCCTTTTTGCTGCAGGCCGAGAAGGTGCTGGGCGAGCTTGACGGCGCCGCCATGGGGGTCATGGCGTTCGGGGGGCAATCCGCCGTGCTGCGCCTTGCGGTGCTGCCAAGCTTTGCCCGCACATGGCTGATCCCGCGCCTGCCGAGCTTTGCCGAAGTCGCCCCCGGAATCACCCTCGATCTCTCTGCCCGGCTGCAGCCGGTGGAGTTCAGCCGCGATCCCTTTGACCTTGCGCTTATGCGCAGCCAGCATGAAACCCCCGGCACCAGCGCCGAGACGGTGGCGCGCGAAGAGATGGTGGTTGTCGCCGCCCCTGCCCTGCTTGCGGGGCGCGCCGAGCTTTCGGACGCGGAACTGCTCGACCTGCCGCTGCTGCAGCAATCCACGCGCCCGACGCTCTGGCTCGACTGGTTCCGCGGCAGCGACACCGACGCGCGGCGCATCCTGCGCGGCGCCCGCTTTGACCATTTCGACATGATCCTCGATGCCGCGATGGCGGGGCTTGGCGTCGGCATCGTGCCGCAGATCATCGCCCGCCCGGCCCTTGCCAGCGGGCAGCTTGCCCTCGCCGCGCAGCGTCGCTTCGACACCGGCGAGAGCTACGCGCTGATCCAGCCCGAACGCAGCGCCGACAGCGAAAGCGTGCAGGCGTTCCGCGACTGGCTCTTGCGCGAAATCGCAGCCTGACGCGGCGGCGCACACGCAGGGCCTGAACACATCGCTTGAGCTGCCCGATTATTCAGCACAGGCTTGCGCGGCGGCGCGCTGCCCGCATGCGGGCCTTTGCAAAAGTCCGAACTTTCTACTTCAGTAACGCAGATCAATTGGAAGGACACCATGGCCGAGGAGATCACCCGCAACGCAGGCACGGAAGAGGCCTTCACGCTCGCCCTGAACGCACAGGCCGCCCCCGGCACCCAGTGGACCGAAGCGCAGAATGCCATCCTCAGCGACGTAGGCTTTGCCACCGCTGCGGGCACCATCCGCGCTTGGCCCGGCTACGCCGAGACGCCGCTGGTTGCCCTTCCCGCGCTCGCCGCTGAGATCGGCGTTGCCGCGCTGCACTACAAGGACGAAAGCACCCGCTTCGGGCTCGGCAGCTTCAAGGCGCTTGGCGGGGCCTATGCGGTGGCGCGGCTGCTGCAGAAGGAACTGTCGGCACGGCTGGGCCGCGATGTGAGTATGGACGAGATCACCGCCCGCGCGATCCCCGAGGCGGCGCAGATCACCGTCTGTTGCGCCACCGACGGCAACCATGGCCGCTCGGTCGCCTGGGGGGCGCAGAGCTTTGGTTGCAACTGCGTGATCTTCATCCACGCCACCGTCTCCGAGGGCCGCAAGACCGCCATCGAGGCCTTTGGCGCCGAGGTCCGCCGCACGCCGGGCAATTACGACGACTCGGTGCGCGAGGCGCAGGAGGTGGCGAGCGCGGAAGGCTGGTTCGTGGTCTCCGACACCTCGTATCCCGGCTATATGGACGTGCCGCGCGACGTGATGCAGGGCTATGAGATCATGGCCGCCGAGGCGCTGGACGCCCTGCCCGAGCCGCCCACCCACATCTTTTTGCAAACCGGCGTTGGAGGCATGGCGGCGGCAGTCACCGCGCAGGCAGTGCGCCGCTACGGCGCGGACAGGCCGAAGATCGTGCTCTGCGATCCCGATCAGGCGGCGTGCTTCCTAGCCTCCTACCGCACCGGCGCGCGCACGGCGGTGCATGGCGATCTCGATACGCTGATGGCGGGGCTCGCCTGCGGTGAGGTCTCGGCGCTGGCGTGGGAGATCCTGCAAGACCACGGCGACGCGGTGATCGCGCTTACCGATGCCGCGGCCATCGCCGCCATGCGCCGCCTCGCCTACCCCGAGGGCGGCGATCCTGCGCTGGTCGCGGGCGAGTCGGCCGTCGCGGGCATCGCCGGGCTGCGCCTTGCCATGGAAGACCCCGAGGCGCGCCAGTTGCTCGGCCTCGACGCCACCTCCCGCATTCTCACCTTCGGCACCGAGGGCGACACCGACCCAGAGCTCTATGAGCAGCTCATCGGCGCCCCGGCCTCCCAGATACGCCTCTAGAAAAGGACCGACCCCATGAGCCGCAAGTTCACCGTCGCCGCTGCCCAGCTTGGCCCCATCGCCAAGGATGAGCCGCGCAGTTCTGCCGTGGCCCGCCTTTGCGCGATGATGAAGGAGGCCAAGGCCCGCGGTGCCTCCCTCGTGGTCTTCCCCGAACTTGCGCTCACCACCTTCTTTCCGCGCTGGTTCATCGAGGCGGGCCCCGAGCTGGATCAGTGGTTCGAGACCGAGATGCCGAATGAGGCCACCGCGCCGCTCTTCGCCCTCGCCAAGGACCTGCAGATCGGTTTTCACCTCGGCTATGCCGAGCTGACGCCGGACGGACACCATTACAACACCGCGATCCTCGTCGGCCCCGATGGCGAGATTGCGGGCAAATACCGCAAGATCCACCTTCCCGGCCATTGGGAGAACGAGGAGTGGCGCCCCTTCCAGCACCTCGAGAAGCGCTATTTCGAAAAGGGCGATCTGGGCTGGCCGGTGTTCGACATGCTCGGTGGCAAGATGGGCATGTGCATCTGCAACGACCGCCGCTGGCCCGAGACGTGGCGCGTGCTGGGCCTTGGCGGGGCCGAACTGGTCTGCCTTGGCTACAACACCCCGATCCACTTTGCGCCCGCGCCCGAGCATGATCACCTGCAGTATTTCCACAACGAACTGTCGGTGATGGCAGGCTGCTACCAGAACGGCACATGGGGCGTGGCGGTGGCCAAGGCCGGGCTGGAGGAAGGCTCTGTGCTGATCGGCGGCAGCATCATCGTCGCTCCCACTGGCGAGATCGTCGCCAAGGCCAGCACCTCCGGCGACGAGGTGATCACGGCAGAGGTCGATCTCGACCGCTGCGCCGAGATCCGCGCAAATGTCTTCAACTTCGAAGAGCACCGCGAGCCGCAGGACTACCTGCCGATCACCGCGCCCAAGGCGAAGCGCAAGGCGGCTGAATAAGCCCATCCCCGGGCGCGCTGACAGGCGCCCGGACCACCACCGCAGCCAAACGGTCTGGAACCGAAGCACCCCTGAGGCGCTTATCCCTACACATTAGTGGGGAACGATATGACCGACCGGCCGCTTGAAGGAATTATGCACGACCTCTCGGAACTCGGAGACAGCGACGGCTGCATCGAGGTGCAAGAGGTGGTGCGCACGTTGGAATCGCGGGGCTTTGGGCCACTGCTCATCGTGCTGGCGGCCTTCCTCATGCTGCCGATCGGAATGATCCCCGGCGTGCCCGCGCTGATCGGCCTTTTGTTCATCCTCTGCGGCGCGCAGATGATGCGCGGCAAATCCGGGGTCTGGCTGCCTTCGAAGATCGCCAGCATCGAGTTCCCTGCGGACAAGTTCACCGCCAGCATCAAGAGAGCTTGGCCGAAGGCCCGGAGCCTTCGCCGCTATCTTGGCTCGCGCATGACATGGGCGGCCAGCGGCACCATCTCGCGCGTCATCGCCGTTCTGCTGATCTTCGCAGGCGCAGCGGTGATCGGCCTCGGCTTCGTGCCCGGCCTGCCGTTCCTCGTCGCCGTGCCGGTGCTGCTGTTCGGGCTTGGCCTGACCTTGCGCGACGGGCTGCTGATCATCCTGGCCTTCGCTCTGCTCGGCCCGGCGCTCTGGGCGGGCGCGGCTTGGGCAATGTAAACACGGGCGATGTAACCGGACGCGGTGTAGGCGCAAAGTAGAAGCGCGGGCTCAGGTCACCCCTGCCCCGCGCTTCGTTGCGTCCAACGCTCTGCGGCGCGCGCCTTACTCTTCCAGCTCGATCAGAAGGTCCTTGGCGTCGATCTGGCTGCCGGGCGTCACATGCACCGCCTTGATCACCGCATCGCGCTCGGCGTGCAGCCCGGTCTCCATCTTCATCGCCTCGATGGTCAGCAGCAGATCGCCCTCCTTGACCGAGGCGCCCGCCTGCACCGCGATCGAGGCGACAACGCCCGGCATCGGCGCGCCGATGTGGTTGGCGTTGCCCAACTCGGCCTTAGGCTTAGCACCGCTCGCGGCCTTGGCCTTGCGGTCGGGCACGCGCACCGCGCGCGGCTGACCGTTGAGTTCGAAGAACACCCGCACCTCGCCGTCATCTTGCGTCTCGCCGACGGTGATCAGGCGGATCTCCAGCGTCTTGCCGGGGTCGATCTCGGCGGTGATCTCGGCACCCGGCTCCATGCCGTAGAAATAGGCCAGCGTCGGCAGGGTGCGCACCGGGCCGTATTCCTCGTGCCGCGCGATGTAATCGGTGAAGACCTTGGGGTACATCAGGTAGCCGTTGAAATCCTCGTCGTCGAATTCGACATCGGGGAATTTCTCCTGCAGCTCGGCGCGCAGCTTGGCGAAATCGGCGGGCGGCAGATGCTTGCCCGGGCGCTCGGTGTTGGGTTTCTCGCCCTTCAGCACCTTTTTGAGAATGCCTTCGGGGAAGCCGCCCGGCGGCTGGCCGAGATTGCCGCGCATCATGTCGATCACCGAGTCGGGGAAGCTGACGTCGCTCTTGGGGTCCTCGACCTGCGCGCGGGTCAGCCCTTGGCTCACCATCATCAGCGCCATGTCGCCCACCACTTTCGACGACGGCGTCACCTTCACGATATCGCCGAACATCATGTTCACGTCGGCATAGGTCTTGGCGACCTCATGCCAGCGCTCTTCCAACCCCAGCGAGCGCGCCTGCGCCTTGAGGTTGGTGAACTGCCCGCCCGGCATCTCGTGCAGATAGACCTCGGAGGCGGGCGCCTGCATGCTGCTCTCGAAGGCCGCATATTGGCCGCGCACCGCCTCCCAGTAGTTCGAGACCTCGCGGATCACGTCCACGTCGAGCCCGGTGTCACGCTCGGTGTGGCGCAGCGCCTCGACGATAGAGCCGAGCGTGGGCTGCGAGGTGTTGCCCGAGAGCGCATCCATCGCCGCATCCACCGCGTCGACCCCGGCCCGGCTCGCCTCCATGATGGTGGCGATGGCAGCACCCGACGTGTCATGGGTGTGGAAGTGGATCGGCAGGCCGACCTCTTCTTTCAGCGCGGTGATCAGCGCACCAGCCGCCGAGGGTTTCAGCAGGCCCGCCATGTCCTTGAGACCCAGCACATGCGCCCCGGCCTCTTTCAACTGCTTGCCCATCGCCACGTAGTACTTGAGGTCATATTTGGCACGCGCAGGATCGAGGATATCGCCGGTGTAGCACACCGTGCCCTCGCAGATCTTGCCGCTGTCGATCACCGCATCCATGGCGACGCGCATGTTCTCGACCCAGTTCAGCGAGTCGAAGACGCGGAACACATCGACGCCCGACTCCGCCGCCTGCGCGACGAAGCTTTGCACCACATTGTCGGGGTAGTTGGTGTAGCCCACGCCGTTGGAGGCGCGCAGCAGCATCTGCGTCATGACGTTGGGCATCTTGGCGCGGATGTCGCGCAACCGCTGCCACGGGCATTCCTGCAAGAAACGGTAGGCCACATCGAAGGTCGCGCCGCCCCAGCACTCCACCGAGAAGAGATTCGAGAGGTTCGCCGCATAGGCCGGCGCCACCTTGATCATGTCGAGCGAGCGCATCCGGGTCGCCAGCAGCGACTGGTGGCCGTCGCGCATGGTGGTGTCGGTGATCAGCAGCTGCTTCTGCGCCGCCATCCAGTCGGCCACGGCCTGCGCGCCCTTCTCTTCCAGCAGCGTGCGGGTGCCCGGCGGCGGCGTTTCGGCGCGCAGTTCGGGCGCGCGCGCGGGCTTCAGCTCGGCATGCGGCTTAGGACGTCCCTGCACCTCGGGGTGACCGTTGACGGTGATGTCGGCGAGATAGGTCAGCACTTTGGTGCCGCGGTCCCGGCGCTTCTTGAAATCGAAAAGCTCGGGCGTCGTGTCGATGAACTTCGTGGTGTACTGGTTGTTCAGGAACACCGGGTGCTTGAGCAGGTTGATCACGAAGTCGATGTTCGTGCTCACGCCGCGAATACGGAACTCGCGCAGGGCGCGGTCCATGCGGGCGATGGCCTTCTCGGGCGTCGGCGCCTTGGCGGTCACCTTCACCAGCAGCGAGTCGTAATAGCGGGTGATCACCCCGCCCGCATAAGCCGTGCCGCCATCGAGGCGGATGCCCATGCCGGTGGCCGAGCGGTAGGCGGTGATGCGGCCATAGTCGGGGATGAAGTTGTTGGTCGGATCCTCGGTGGTGATCCGCGTCTGCAGCGCGTGGCCGGTGAGGCGCACGTCGTATTGGCTGGCCTTGCCGGTGGCCTCTGCAAGGCTCTTGCCCTCGGCGATCATGATCTGCGCCTGCACGATGTCGATGCCAGTCACTTCTTCGGTGACGGTGTGCTCGACCTGCACGCGCGGGTTCACCTCGATGAAGTAAAACTTGCCGCTGTCCATATCCATCAGGAACTCGACGGTGCCCGCGCATTCATAGTTCACATGAGCGCAGATCTTGCGGCCCAGTTCGCAAAGCTCTTCGCGCTGCGCCTCGGACAGATAGGGCGCGGGTGCGCGCTCCACGACCTTCTGGT
Organism: Salipiger sp. CCB-MM3; assembly: GCF_001687105.1. NCBI lineage: Bacteria > Pseudomonadati > Pseudomonadota > Alphaproteobacteria > Rhodobacterales > Roseobacteraceae > Salipiger > Salipiger sp. CCB-MM3. The sequence continues at coordinate 2,141,842 of NZ_CP014595.1, read as the reverse complement.
TGCGGCGCTGCACCGAGCAGTCACGCTCGTAGAGGTGATAGATGTTGCCCTGCTTGTCGCCGAGGATCTGCACCTCGACGTGGCGGGCGCGGATGATCATCTTCTCGAGATAGCCCTCGCCGTTGCCAAAGGCCGCCTCGGCCTCGCGCCGCCCTTCGAGCACCTTCTCTTTCAGTTCCTTCGACGACTCGATCGGGCGCATGCCGCGCCCGCCGCCGCCCCAGCTGGCCTTGAGCATCAGCGGATAGCCGATCTCTTCGGCTTCCTTGGTGATCGCGGCAAAATCATCGCCCAGCACCTCGGTCGCGGGAATCACCGGCACCCCGGCCTCGACCGCCACTTTGCGGGCGCTGGCCTTGTCGCCAAGCGCGCGCATGGTTTCCGCCTTGGGTCCGATGAAGGTGATGCCTGCCTCGACGCAGGCATCGACGAACTCGGGATTCTCGGACAGCAGGCCATAGCCCGGATGGATCGCGTCGGCGCCCGATTCCTTGGCAACGCGGATGATCTCGGGGATCGACAGATAGGCCGCCACGGGGCCCAGCCCCTCACCGATGCGATAGGCCTCGTCGGCCTTGAAACGGTGGAGCCCCAGCTTGTCTTCTTCGGCATAGACGGCGACCGTCTTCTTCCCCATCTCGTTCGCGGCGCGCATGATGCGGATCGCGATCTCGCCCCTGTTGGCGATGAGAATCTTCTGGAACTCTGGCATTATCTTCCTCCGTCACTACCGCCATGCCTGCGGGTGACGTGGAGTGAACGCCATGCTGCGATGCGGCGCAAGATGACTATGCAAAGTTAGCACCCGTGAGCGCCAACTTTGCAAAATGCCGCCGATGTCAGCCGTTGCTCGCGTCCTGCTCCTCGGGTTTGTGCAGCGGCTCGCGGGCCGGCGCCTCATCGAGGCACATGATGTTGATGCTGACATGCGGCCAGCGGATCAGCGCGCCTTCTGGCCCACCGAACTGCGGGAAGAAGTCGAGCAGCACGTTCTGAATATAAGCCAGCGCCCAGCCCCGGCCGTTGATCGGTTCTTCCAGTTCCATGATCCAGAAGAAGGCCTCCATCGCCGTGGCATTGGCTTCGCTCACGATGAAGGGGATATTGACGATCCCGCCCGTGGCGAACTCGGTATTGAAATGCAGCGTCGTGGTTTGGCGGATCGGACCCAGCGCCGCGATTCCTCCGCGCAGCAGCTCCCACGGGCGCGAGACGTCGAACAGACCCTCGAACTTATTGCCGCCACTCAGATCGCCATAGGGCGCGAGATAGCGCGTAAGCTCCGGGTCCGGCTCGCCCGGCGGGGATTGCAGGTGCACAGGAAGGCCGCTGATCTCTGGCACCAGCGGCGCGCCCGGGCGGGTGAAGGACACGCCCATCGCGGTCACCGTATCGCCATGCGGGATCGAGGCCAGCCGCGCCACATTGAGCGGCAGCTTGGTTTCACACTCATCCCCCGCGGGCGTCCTGACCACGTAATCTATGAAGGTGTGCTGATCGCGAATCCACAGCATGAAGCCCGGCTCATGGTGGATCCCGGCACCGATCTTGCCACGGATCATGTCGCTCGACGGCGGAGCGTCCTTCACCGCGATCTGCGCGATGCGCTGCATGTAGTCGAGACCAAAGATCGTCTGGTCGGTCTGCGCCGTCGCATCGGCACTGCCCTCCTTGTCGACCCCACGGTTGGGCACGGGTCCGTCGACGGTCAGGAAATCGAGCGTTTCGTTGTATTGGTTCGCCAGCACCCGGAAGTCGCCGCTGGCATCGGTGAAGAAGGGCAGCGCGATCATGTTCCAGCCGCGGCCTTCAAATCCGGTGGTCAGCCCCTCCTTTGCGTTGATCCATTTGCCCGGCAGCTTGCTCAGCGCGCCCAGCTTCTCTGGTTCGGACCTGTCGGCGGGCCGTATGTCGCGATTGCCGTATTCGTGAACCTTGGCTTCCAGTTTGAGTTCCATCGATCCCTCCTCCAGAATCTCTGTCGTGCAATGGATTTCGGCCTCTGGCGCCGGGAGCGAGCCGTGGTCAAAAGCGGACTCCGCAACCGGCGGGTGCAAATGCGGTCTGAAAATCCCGTTCATTTTAGACGCCGCGACCGCCGCCCACGAGTGCGGAAAACCTCCATGGAGTCCGCCCGCACAGTGATTTTTGGAACAAATAAAGAACGCACCTTTCACAGCCCGCCGTGCCGCGCTAGATTTGCGCCATGAGCAGCTTTGACGACATGGATGCATTCGAGGGGGCCTCGCTGTCGCAGCGGGCCATGGCGGCGCGCCCCGCGCCCTATCTCGACGACCTCAACCCCGCGCAGCGCGAGGCGGTGGAACGGCTCGACGGGCCGGTGCTGATGCTGGCCGGCGCCGGCACAGGCAAGACCAAGGCGCTGACCGCCCGTATCGCGCATCTGCTGACCACCGGCCGCGCGAGGCCGAACGAGATTCTCTCGGTGACCTTCACCAACAAGGCCGCGCGCGAGATGAAAGAGCGTGTGGGCCGCCTGCTCGGCCACGCGGTCGAGGGCATGCCGTGGATGGGCACCTTCCACTCGATCTGCGTCAAGCTGCTGCGCCGCCACGCCGAACTGGTGGGGCTGAAGACGAATTTCACCATCCTCGACACCGACGATCAGATCCGTCTGCTGAAACAGGTGATCGCGGCCAACAACATCGACGAGAAGCGCTGGCCCGCCCGGCAGCTCTCGGGGGTGATCGACAACTGGAAGAACCGCGCCTGGACTCCCGACAAGGTGCCGGCGTCCGAGGCTGGCGCCTTCAACAACCGCGGCACCGAGCTTTACGCCCAGTATCAGACCCGCCTACGCGAGCTGAACGCCTGCGATTTCGGCGACCTGCTGCTGCATGTGGTGACGATCTTCCAGCAGCACGCCGATGTGCTCGAGCAATACCAGCGCTGGTTCCGCTTCATCCTCGTGGACGAGTATCAGGATACCAACGTCGCCCAATACCTCTGGCTGCGGCTGCTGGCGCAGGGCCACACCAACATCTGCTGCGTCGGCGACGACGATCAGTCGATCTATGGCTGGCGCGGCGCCGAAGTGGGCAACATCCTGCGCTTCGAAAAGGATTTCCCCGGCGCCCATGTGGTGCGGCTGGAACAGAACTACCGCTCAACCGCGCATATCCTCGCCGCCGCCTCCTCGGTGATCCGCGGCAATGAGAACCGGCTCGGCAAGGAACTCTGGACCGAGGCCGATGGCGGCGAGAAGGTCCGCCTCATCGGCCATTGGGACGGCGAGGAAGAGGCGCGCTGGATCGGCGAGGAGATCGAGGCGGCGCAGCGCGGATCGCGTGGAATGCGGCCCGTCTCGCTTGATGACATGGCGATCCTCGTGCGCGCCTCGCACCAGATGCGCGCCTTCGAGGATCGTTTCCTGACCATCGGCCTGCCCTACCGGGTGATCGGCGGCCCGCGCTTCTACGAGCGGCTCGAGATTCGCGATGCCATGGCCTATTTCCGGCTGGTGGTCTCGCCCGAAGATGATCTGGCCTTCGAGCGCATCGTCAACACGCCCAAGCGGGGCCTCGGCGACAAGGCGCAGCAGAAGATCCAGATCAAGGCGCGCGCGAACGGCACGACGCTGCTCAACGGCGCGCGGCTGCTGCTGCGCGACAAGGAGATCACCGGCAAGGGCGCGGGCAAGCTGGCCACCTTCGTCGAGCAGATCGACCGCTGGCACGAGGTGGCCCGCCAGCAACTGGGCCTCCCCTCGGAGGTGCAGCAGGATGATGATGATCTGGTGCTGATCGACGAGGACAAGCCGCTGGCCAAGACCATGAGCCATGTGGAACTGGCCGAGGTCATGCTCGACGAGAGCGGCTACACCGAGATGTGGCAAAACGACAAGAACCCCGATTCCCCGGGCCGGCTGGAAAACCTCAAGGAACTGGTCAAAGCGCTGGAGAATTTCGACAACCTGCAGGGGTTCCTCGAACACGTCGCGCTGATCATGGACAATGAGACGGAAGAGGCCGGCGCCAAGGTCTCGATCATGACGCTGCACGCGGCCAAGGGTCTCGAATTTCCCGCGGTGTTCCTGCCGGGCTGGGAGGACGGGCTCTTCCCCTCCCAGCGCTCGATGGACGAAAGCGGCCTCAAGGGGCTCGAGGAAGAGCGCCGCCTCGCCTATGTCGGGATCACCCGCGCCGAGGAGCTCTGCACCATCTCCTTCGCCGCCAACCGGCGCGTGTTCGGCCAGTGGCAATCGGCCCTGCCCTCGCGCTTCATCGATGAGTTGCCCGAGCAGCACGTCGAGATTCTCACCCCGCCCGGCCTCTACGGCGGCGGCTATGGCGCCGCGGGCATGAACAGCGGCTTTGGCGGCGGATCGGGGCTGGAAAGCCGCGCCGCCGAGGCCAATGTCTACAATTCCCCGGGCTGGAAACGCCTGCAGGAACGCTCCTCCAGCGCCCGCTCGGTCAGCCAGCCTCGCGAGAGCCGCAATCAGGTGATCGACCTGCAGGCGGTCTCGGCCTTCGAGACCGGTGAGCGCGTCTTCCACCAGAAATTCGGCTATGGCGCCATCGTCGCCATCGAAGGCGACAAGCTCGAGATCGACTTCGAGAAGGCAGGCGTCAAGAAAGTGGTGGCCCGTTTCGTCACCGCTGCAGATTCGGCGGGCGACGTGCCGTTCTGACGCGCCGCCGGGGCGGGCTGTTGACGAAACACCGACGCACACCTTGATATAAAAGAAGGCCCGGGGTGCATTGCTCCGGGCCTTCTTCTCTTTTCAAATACGCATGTCGCAACCGACGGCTCAGCGCTCCGCCCCGATCAGCGCGGCAAGGATCTCGCCGTCACTCCGCCCCGAGGCGCGGGCGATCGAGGCAAGGCTCTCCTCCTGCCCGCCGACCGCAAACCCCGCCTCCGTCAGCGTGGCACCGAGGTCGGCCGCAGGCACGTCGATCAGCGCCGCCACTTCGGCCACGCTGCCTTCGAGCACCAGCCCGGCAGCGGCGAACTGCGGCGGACGCCCGCCGCCTGGCGCACCGTCCGCACCCGACAGCGACGGCACCACGAAGGCCAAAGCCATCACCAGCGACGCCACCATCGCCAGCCCGAAGGCAGGCTTGCGCATATAGGCGGTCATCGGGCGCCAGTTCTTCCACAGGTGCAGGGCGAAGGGCAGGATCAGCACCATGCTCAGCCATTCGTGCATGCCGTGAAACCAGCCCATGTTCCAATGAAAGAACAGCGCGATTCCCGAAATGAGCGAGACGAGGAAAAGACCGGTGATGAGCGGTGTGGCGTAGCGTTGGATGACGGGTTTCATGCGGCGGATGCTCCGATGCTGGCGTTCGAAAGGCCGCGCCCTCCCCCGCGCGCCCACATCCGATACGCGCCGCCGCGAAGTTTCCGTCGCGTTTTGCTGAGCTTTTTTGCTGTCCGGGAAATTTCCGGCAAAAACCTGAATTTTCCTCTTGCGGAGGTCTGCGGGAAACTCTAAATCGCCCACACCAACAAGGAAGCGGGCGTAGCTCAGGGGTAGAGCATTACCTTGCCAAGGTAAGGGTCGGGCGTTCGAATCGCCTCGCCCGCTCCAGTTGGACCTCCGGCAGCAGCCGGGCCGGTGAAAGGCCGGATCGACAGACGGGCAGAGGCCTGAAAGTCGCACATGATGAATGGTTTGCGGGCGTAGCTCAGGGGTAGAGCATTACCTTGCCAAGGTAAGGGTCGGGCGTTCGAATCGCCTCGCCCGCTCCATTCACCACTTTACTTCCAGACGAAGTTTCCAGACTGATCGACCTACAGGCGGCAGTATTGTGATGCCTGAATCTGTGCTGCGCGCTTTGCTCAAGCCCCTTGCCACGCGCGGACGGGCGACCCGAAGGCCGCCCTGCGGCGGCTCAGAACGCTTTGAAGGTCAGCGTCGTCAGCGAGCGCTCGATTCCCGGCACATCCAGCAGATTCTCGTTGATGAAATGCCCCACGTCGGCACCCTCGGGGATGTAGAGCTTGAGCAGCAGGTCCCAGTCGCCCGACGTCGAATAGAGCTCGGAATGAATCTCGCGAAGCGCGATCTGATCGGCCACCTGATAGGTGGTGCCGGGCTTGCAGCGGATCTGCACGAAGACGCAGGTGGTCATGGTCGGGGCCTTTCGTTGATATGCGGGCAAGCTGTCACACCGCCCCCGCCGCCGCAAGCGTGCCCGCGGCGTCCGTAACGCGCGGGGCTTGGCGCGCGCCCTGCCCCGCCCTATAAGCCCCTGCGAGACATCGAGGAGTATGGTCCATGCGCAAGGCCGAGGTAAGCCGCAGCACCGCCGAAACGAAGATCGAGGTCGCGCTCGATCTCGACGGCACCGGCAGCTACGACATGAAGACCGGCGTGGGGTTCTTCGACCACATGCTGGACCAACTGGCACGCCATTCGCTGATCGACATGGTGGTGCGTGCCGAGGGTGATCTGCACATCGACGATCACCACACCGTCGAGGACACCGGCATCGCCATCGGGCAGGCGCTTGCCAAGGCGCTCGGCGACAAGCGCGGCATCCGCCGCTATGGCTCTTGCCTGCTGCCGATGGACGATGCGCTGGTGCGCGCGGCGCTCGACCTCTCGGCCCGTCCCTTCCTGGTGTGGAAGGTCGAGCTGCCCACCGAAAAGATCGGCAGTTTCGACACCGAACTGGTGCGCGAGTTCTTTCAGGCGCTGGCGACCCATGGCGGCATCACACTGCACGTCGAGGCCATCGATGGGGTGAACTCGCACCATATCGTCGAGGCGGCGTTCAAGGCGGTGGCCCGCGCCCTGCGCGAAGCGGTCGAGCCGGACCCGCGCAAGGGCGACGCGATCCCTTCGACCAAGGGCGCGCTCTGAATTTTTCGCGGGTCAGCGAGGGGCCAGCCCCTCGCGCTCCCCGGAGTATTTGCGGAAAGATGAAAGGGGCCGGGACTGCACCGGCCCGGAAAGGTGAGCCACATGCTGACGGCGATCATCGACTACGAGAGCGGCAACCTGCATTCGGCCGAAAAGGCCTTTCAGCGCATGGCGAATGAGCTGGACGCCGGCACCGTGGTGGTGACCGACGATCCCGAAGTGGTGGCCCGCGCCGACCGGCTGGTGCTGCCCGGCGACGGGGCCTTCCCCGCCTGCGCCAAGGCGCTGCGCCACTCGGGCTGTTTCGACGCCATGGTCGAGGCGGTGACCCAGAAGGGTCGGCCCTTCCTTGGCATCTGCGTCGGCATGCAGCTGATGGCGCGGATCGGCTATGAATATGAAGAGACCCCCGGCCTTGGTTGGGTCGACGGCGAGGTCGAGAAGATCCTGCCCGAGGACCCGGCGCTGAAAGTGCCGCATATGGGCTGGAACGAGCTGGTCATCGACCACGAGCACCCGGTTCTGCACGGCGTGCAGAGCGGCGATCACGCCTATTTCGTGCATTCCTACCAGATGCGCATGCTGACCCCCGAGCACCGCATCGCCCATGTGGACTACGGCAGCACGGTGACCGCGGTCGTCGGAACCGGCACCATGCTGGGCTTTCAGTTCCACCCCGAGAAGAGCGCCGAGACCGGGCTGCGGATGATCGGCAACTTCCTGACCTGGGCGCCCTGATCCTTGGTGCTGGCGCGGGCTGCCTTTGCGGCAGCGCGCGGATTGCAAAGCGCGCCCCGGCGCGGCTATAGGGTGCCCGACACCGATCCCGTCACTGACCTTTTGCGGAGCCGCGCCATGATCCTCTACCCCGCCATCGACCTCAAGGACGGCAAGGCCGTGCGCCTGCTGCGCGGCGATATGGAGAAGGCCACGGTCTTCAACGACGATCCCGCCGCGCAGGCGATGGAGTTCGTCGAGGCGGGCTGTGACTGGCTGCACCTCGTCGACCTCAACGGCGCCTTCGCCGGCGAGCCGGTGAACGCGGCGGCGGTCGAGGCGATCCTCGAGCGCACCAAAGTGCCCGCACAGCTGGGCGGAGGCATCCGCGACATGGCGACCATCGAGCGCTGGCTCGACAAGGGGCTTGCGCGCGTCATCCTCGGCACCGTGGCGGTGGAGAACCCCGCGCTGGTGCGCGAGGCGGCAAAGGCCTTCCCCGGCAAGATCGCCGTGGGCATCGACGCCCGCGACGGCCGGGTGGCCACCAAGGGCTGGGCCGAGGTCACCGATGTGGACGCGGTGGATCTGGCGCGCAGCTTCGAGGACGACGGCGTGGCGGCGATCATCTACACCGACATCAACCGCGATGGCGCCATGCAGGGGCCGAACATCGATTACACCGCCGCCATGGCGCGCGCCGTGTCGATCCCGGTGATCGCCTCCGGCGGCGTGTCGTCGCTGGCCGACCTCATCGCCCTGCGCGACTGCGGTGCGGAGCTCAACGGCGCGATCTCGGGACGGGCGCTTTACGATGGGGCCATCGACCTGAAGGACGCGCTGGCCGCCCTAAAGGGCTGAGCCCATCGCCGGAGCCAAGCAAAAGGGCCGCCCGATTGGGGCGGCCCTTTGTGCATTCCGGCGGGCGTTAGTAGTTAAAGCGGCTCCGTGCGGTAGAGCTTCACCTTCAGGCTGCCGTGGGCCACAGGTGCCCCCGTCGGCAGGAAGCGCAGGCCCGTGGCCTTGGCCAGACCCGGCTCGGTGGTGATGATCCCCACGCGCCAACCGCCGAACTTCTCTTTCAGCACCGTGCCCAGCGAGGCGTGCAGCGCGTGCAGCGGGCCCTTCTCGCCAATCCGCGCGCCATAGGGCGGGTTCACCATAACAAGCCCCGGCGGCCCTTCGGGACGCTCCAGCTCGCTCACCGGGCGGCAATCGAAGCGCGTCCATTCCGTCACCCCGGCACGCTCGGCATTGGCGGTCGCCGAGCGGATCGCCCCCGCGTCGCGGTCGGATCCATAGTAGAGCGCGGAGGGCATGCGCAGCGGACCCTGCCGCTTCATCCCCTTGAGGTCCGCCGGCGCAAAGACCGCCAGACGCTCGAAATCAAAGGCCCGCGCCCGGCCCGGCAGCAGACCGGCGGCGATCTCGGCCCCCTCGATGGGGAAGGTGCCCGAGCCGCACATCGGATCGAGCACCGGCTCGACGCCATCGTAGCCGCAGGCGCGCATGAAGAGCGAAGCCAGCGTCTCGCGCATGGGCGCCTTGCTCACCGCCTGTTTGAGCCCGCGCCGGTGCAGCGGCTGGCCGGAGGTGTCGACGGAGAAGGAGACGAGGTTGTTCTCGATCCGCGCGAGGATGCGCACGCCATCCTCGGCCACGGGCGCGCCCAGTTCTTCGGTGATCGCCCGCTCGATGCGCTGCTTGGCGGCGCCCGCGTGGTAGATCTTGGACTTACGGCTCAGCGCCTCGACCTTCACCGGCACATCGGCGCGCAGGATGTCGCCCCATGGGAACTTGCGGGCCCGCTTGTCGAGTTGCGCCAGATGCAACGCCGGAAAGCCGCCGATCCGCGCCAGCACCCGCGCCGCGCCGCGCAGTTCCAGATTGGCGCGCGCCACCTCGGGCCAGCCGCCCTGAAACGACACGCCTCCCTGCTCGGGCTTCAGCGGGCCGAAGCCAAGCGCCTTGGCCTCCTGCACCAGAACCGGCTCCAGCCCCGGCGCGCAGGCGAGGAAAATCTCGAAGGTGTTTTCCATGGCTCAGAGCAGATCCAGCACGCGCTCGGGCGGACGGCCGATCACCGCGCGTTCGCCCTCGAAGGCGACCGGGCGTTCGATCAGCTTGGGCGTCTCGGCCATAGCGCGCAGCAGCGTCTCATCGTCGCTGTCCTTGCTCAGCCCCGCCGCCTTGAACTCGGCTTCCTTGGTGCGCATCATCGCGATCACCGGTACGCCAAGCGCGGCCTGCGCCGCCTTCAGCTCATCATAGCTCGGCGCGTCTTCGAGGTAGCGGCGGACCTGCGGCGCGGCGCCCTTGTCCTGCAGCAGCGCCAGCGCCTCGCGCGACTTGCTGCAGCGGGGATTGTGCCAGAGGATCATGTCCAGTCTCCGCGCCCGGTGCCCACCGCTTCCTCGACCGAGGCAAAGCCGTCGCGCGCCAGCAGCGCATCGAGACCCTCGGCGAGGTCCTGCACCAGCGACAGCCCGCCGTAAACCAGCGCGGTGTAAAGCTGCACCGCAGACGCCCCGGCGCGGATCTTCTGATACGCCTGCTCGGCAGAGCCGATGCCGCCGACACCAATGAGCGGCAGCTGGCCCTCGGTCAGCTGCGACAGATGCGCCAGAACGCGGGTGGATTTCTCGAACAAGGGCTGACCCGACATGCCGCCCGCCTCGGAGGCATGGCTCGAGCGTAGCCCCTCGCGCGAGAGCGTGGTGTTGGTGGCGATCACCGCGTCGACCTTGGAGGCCATGGCCACCTCGGCCACGTCCTTGAGCCCCTGCTCGTCGAGGTCGGGCGCGATCTTGAGGAACACCGGAATGCGGTCATCGAGGTTCGCCCGAGCCTCCATGACGCCGCCGAGCAGCGCTGCCAGAGCGTCCTTGCCCTGCAGGTCGCGCAGCCGCTCGGTGTTGGGCGAGCTGACGTTGACGGTGGCGAAATCGAGATGCTCGCCGCAGCGCGCCAGCACCTTGGCGAAATCCGCCGCGCGGTCGTCGCTGTCTTTATTGGCACCGAGGTTGAGCCCCAGCACCATGTCGCGCGGGCGATGCACCAGCCGCCCGGCGGCGGCCTCCATGCCCTCGTTGTTGAAGCCGAAGCGGTTGATCGCCGCCTGATCCTCGGTCAGCCGGAACAGCCGCGGCTTGGGGTTGCCCGGCTGGGCGCGGGGGGTGATCGCACCCACCTCGACAAAGCCGAAGCCCGCGCGCGACAGGCCCGAAAGCGCCTCGGCGTTCTTGTCGAACCCGGCGGCAAGCCCGATCGGGTTGGGCAGCCGCAGCCCCGCCACCTCGCAGCGCAGCCGGTCCGAGGTGATCAGACCGGGCGCCGGTGCCAGACCCATCTTCAGGGCAAGCACCGCGGCCCGATGCGCCTGCTCGGGGTCAAGCTTGTGGAACAGCGGCAGACCTGCCTTCTCGAGAAATCGCATCATGCCAGATCATCCGGAAACACATGCGCCCCAGAGCTGCCCACCGGCAGCGGACGCGCCCATTTGAGCCCCGCCATCGGCAAGGCGGCGTAGAGATGCGGGAACAGCGCGCCACCGCGCGACGGCTCCCAGCGCAGCTGGTCACCCAGATCCTCCGTCTCGTAGCAGAGCAGATGCAGCCCCTCGACGCCAGAAAAATGCTTCGAGGCGGTTTCGCGCACCTGCTCGGAGGTCGAGAAGTGAATGTAGCCATCGGCCACGTCGATGGGCGCCCCGGCGGTCTCGCCCTGCGCCTGCAGCGCCGCCCATTCGTCGGCCCGGAGGATTTTGTAAATCAGCATGGGCTCCAGATGCCGTGGAACCCTGCGCCGGTCAATCCCCGCCTACCGAAAGGCAGGCGCAAGACGGCTCAGAGCCAGCGCCCGCAGTGCCGCTGGATGCGTGGGATGATCACCCAGACCATCGAGAAAACCATGATCGGGACAAACAGCAGGTTGCGCTGCCAGACCTGCCACTCGGCTGTGATGGGACCAATCAGATAGAGCAGCAGCGTGACAAGCGGATAGACCGCAATAAACACGAAGATGGCGAACCGCAGACGGGACGGGGTCCGCGGCGTGGCTGTCGTGGCAGTCATGGGAGGACTCCATTTATCGGAACGATACGTTCCGTTCCATAATATCTGGTGTGCGCGCCTGTAAAGGGCTATGCGATTAGAACCCGCCCTTTTCGCAGCAAAGCCCATCCGATGACCGAAAAACGAGCCTCCATCGGCGCCCGCCGCAACCCTGACACGGAAACCGCCGTGCTCGACGCCGCCGCAGAGGTGCTGGCCGAAAAGGGCATCTCGGGTCTCAGCATGGAGGCGGTGGCCAAGCGCGCGCGGGCTGGCAAGGCAACGCTCTATCGCTGGTGGCCGACGCGGGGCGCGCTGCTGCTGGCGGTCTACCGGCGCATGAAGTTCGACGATCACTACCCCGACACCGGCGCGCTCGAGAGCGACATCGCCGGGGTGCTCGCCTTGGTCCTCGGCCATTGGCGCGGCGGCACGGCGCAGGTCTTCCGTTCGATCATCGCCGCCGCGCAGGCCGAGCCGGACGTCAACGCCGCTCTCACCGAGTTTCGTCTCGAGCGGCGCGATGCGCTGGTGGGCGTCATCCACCGCGCCGAGGCGCGCGGCGAGCTTGCCCCCGACCTCGCCCCCGAAGCACTGGCCGACGCGGTGATCGCCATGCTCTGGCTGAAGCTCCTGTCGGGAGAAACCGATGCCGATCCCGCCGAACTTGCCCGGGTTCTGACCCACGGCTGGACGCAAGGCTGACTTTTCCCTCAACGTGTTTTGACAGGCCGCAGAAGGCGTTGCAGGATCAAAAGATAATAACACGACAGAGAGGATTCCCATGTCGCTTCGTCTTCTGACCGGCGCCGCCGCGCTGGCGCTGACCGCTGGAACTGCCAGCGCCGACTATTCCATCACCATCCTGCACACGAACGACTTCCACGCGCGCTTCGAGCCGATCAGCAAGTATGATTCCACCTGCGGCGAAGAAGACAACACCGAGGGCAAATGCTTTGGCGGCTCGGCCCGCCTGCAGACCGCCATCACCGAAGCCAAGGATCGCGCCGGGAACTACCTGCTGGTGGACGGCGGCGACCAATTTCAGGGCACGCTCTTTTACACCTACTACAAGGGCAAGCTCGCCGCCGAGATGATGAACCAAATGGGCTATGACGCGATGACCGTGGGCAACCACGAGTTCGACGACGGCCCCGAGGTGCTGCGCGGCTTTGTCGATTCGGTCGACTTCCCGGTGCTGATGTCCAACGCCGATCTCACCGGCGAAGATCTGCTGAAAGGTGAGATCCAGAAATCCGTGGTCATCGAGAAGGACGGCGAGAAGATCGGCCTCATCGGCCTGACCCCGGTGGACACCAAGGAACTGTCCTCGCCGGGCAAGAACGTCGTCTTCACCGATCCGGTGGATGCGGTACAGGGCGAGGTCGACAAGCTGACCGCCGAGGGCGTGAACAAGATCGTGGTGCTGTCGCACTCGGGCTATCACACCGATCTGCGCGTCGCCGAAGAGACCACCGGCGTCGACATCATCGTCGGCGGCCACTCGAACACGCTGCTTGGCGACATGGACGGTGCCGAAGGCCCCTACCCCACCATGGTCAAGGACACGGCGATCCTCTCGGCCTATGCCTACGGCAAGTTCCTCGGCGAGTTGAACGCGACCTTCGACGATGAGGGCAACCTTGTCGAAGCCTCCGGCCAGCCGCTGATCATGGATGCCAGCGTGACCGAGGACGAGGCCACCAAGTCGCGCATCACCGACGCGGCCAAGCCGCTCGACGAGATCCGCAACAAGGTGATCGGCGAGTCGACCGCCGAGATCAATGGCAGCCGCGACATGTGCCGCGCCGAGGAATGCCCGATGGGCAATCTCGTCGCCGACGCCATGCTCGATCGCGTGAAGGATCAGGGCATCGACATCGCCATCACCAACGGCGGCGGGCTGCGCGCCTCGATCGACGCGGGCGAGGTGACCATGGGCGAAGTGCTGACCGTGCTGCCGTTCCAGAACACCCTCTCGACCTTTGAGGTCACCGGCGCGGTGATCAAGGAGGCGCTGGAAAACGGCGTCAGCCAGATCGAAGAAGGCGGCGGGCGCTTCCCGCAGGTCTCGGGCATGAGCTTCACCGTCGATCCCTCGGCCGAGGCTGGCAGCCGCGTCTCCGACGTGATGGTCGGCGAAGCCGCGCTGGACGAAAGCGTCACCTACGGCGTGGTGTCCAACAACTTCGTGCGCAACGGCGGGGATGGCTACTCCATGTTCACCACCGCCGAGAACGCCTATGACTTCGGCCCCGACCTCGCCGATGTCACGGCCGAATTCGTCGCCGCGCACAGCCCCTACGAGCCCTTCACCGAGGGCCGGATCACCGTGAAAGAGTGACCCCCGACTGAGGCACAAACGCCGAAGGGCGCGCCAAGCGGCGCGCCCTTCTTGCTTTCAGGCAGGCCCGCATGCGCGCCGCAGTGCAACATCCCCTTCCCCCCGCGGAAATTCCGCACTATCACAGCGCCATGTTGAAGACCCGCATCATCCCCTGCCTCGACGTGGCCGATGGCCGCGTGGTCAAAGGCGTCAACTTCGTCGACCTGCGCGATGCCGGCGACCCGGTGGACGCCGCCCGCGCCTATGACGCCGCTGGCGCCGACGAGATCTGCTTTCTCGACATCCACGCCACCCATGAAAACCGCGGCACCATGTTCGACGTGGTCACCCGCACCGCCGAGCAATGCTTCATCCCGCTCACCGTGGGCGGCGGCGTGCGCACGGTCGGCGACGTCCGGGCGCTGCTGCTGGCCGGGGCCGACAAGGTCTCGTTCAATTCCGCCGCAGTGGCCAATCCCGACGTGGTGGCCGAGGCCGCGGATCACTTCGGCAGCCAATGCATCGTCTGCGCCATCGATGCCAAAACCGTAGCGCCCGGCCGCTGGGAGATTTTCACTCATGGCGGCCGCCGCCCCACCGGCATCGACGCAGTGGAGTTCGCCATCACCATGGCGCGCAAGGGCGCAGGAGAGATCCTGCTCACCTCGATGGACCGCGACGGCACCAAGGCAGGGTTCAATCTGCCGCTGACCCGCGCCATCGCCGACGCGGTGCCAATCCCGGTGATCGCTTCGGGCGGCGTCGGCACGCTCGACCATCTGGTCGAGGGCGTGACCGAGGGCCATGCCTCAGCGGTGCTTGCCGCCTCGATCTTCCATTTCGGCACCTACACCATCGCCGAGGCCAAGGCGCATATGGCGCAGGCCGGCATCCCCGTGAGGCTCTGACATGTCGCAGATGACGCTGGAAAAGCTCGAACAGGTGGTCGCCGACCGCGCCTCCGCCTCGCCCGACGAAAGCTGGACCGCCAAGCTGCTCGCCAAGGGCCCGGAGAAATGCGCCGAGAAATTCGGTGAAGAAGCCATCGAGGCGATCATCGAAGCGGTGAAGGGCGATCGCGAGAAGCTAACCTCCGAGGCCGCCGACGTGCTGTTCCACTTCCTCGTGATGCTGCGCGCCCGCGAGCTGCCGCTGTCAGAGGTCATGGCCGAGCTCGAGCGCCGTCAGGGCCGCTCGGGCATCGCCGAGAAGGCCGCGCGGCCCAAGGGCTGAGACCGCCCACCAAGGGGGCGTTGCCCCCTCGCCGCTGCGCGGCTCACCCCCGGCGTATTTTCAAAGAGAAGAAGCCAAAAGAAGAAGCACACGGGCCGGGACCCTACGGCCTTCGTCTAGACGCAAATATCCCGGGGGAGTCCGCATCGCGGACGGGGGCAGAGCCCCCTCCCCTAGCGCTCCTCAGCCACCGACTGCGTCGGCGAGCGGCATGGACGCGCCAATCAAGCGCTCGTATTCGATCTTCGTGCAGCGGTTTTGGATCACGTCGATCCCCTTCGCCTCGGCCTTGGCGGCCGCTTCGGCGTGTTCGACGCCGAGCTGCATCCAGATCGTCCGCAGCTGCGGCAGATGCGACAGCGCCGCGCCGACCACCGAGGGCACCGCATCGTGACGGCGGAAGATGTCGACCATATCCACCGGCGCGTCGATCTCTGAGAGACCAGCACGGACGTCCTCGCCGAACAGCGTCTGCCCCACATGGCCGGGATTGACCGGGATGATCCGATACCCCCGCTGATGCAGGAAGCGCGAGACGTAGTGGCTCGGGCGCATGAGATTGGTCGAAACACCGACCACGGCGATCACCCGCGTGCGGGTGAGGACATCTTTGAGAAATGCGTCGGAATAGCTCATGTGAACAGCCTGTCACAGCGCCGGGGGAAGCGAAACTGGGAAAAGAAAAAGCGTCCGGGAGAAACCCGGACGCCAGTTACGGAACGAGGGACAGTGAAGGGGCTGCGGAAGTTCCGGTTCCGCGCCTCTGCATCAGAGATAGGCAAAAATGCCACGAATGTAAGACCCCTCGCGCTTACGTGATGAAAAAATCTTGACCTTCCCATCTTCACGTGCTGGCGGACCTCATTCTGCTGCCATGGCAGCGCCGTTCAGCATCTGCCAAACGCGGTGCGGCGTGAACGGCATATCCGCCTGACGAATCCCCCGCTCCCACAGCGCGTCCTGCACGGCGTTCGACACGGCGGCCATGGAGCCCACGGTCCCCGCCTCGCCGCAGCCCTTCATGCCCATCGGGTTGCCGGTGGAGGGCACGGGCTCGACATCGAAGGCGATCCACGGCGCATCCTTGGCGCGCGGCATGGCGTAATCCATGAAGGTCGCGGTCAGCAGCTGGCCATCTTCGTCATAGACGGTGTGTTCGGTGAGCGCCTGACCCAGCCCCTGCACCACCCCGCCATGCACCTGCCCCTCGGCCAGCATCGGGTTGATGAGATTGCCGAAATCATCGACCACCGTGTATTTCACCACCCGCGTCACGCCGGTTTCGGGGTCGATCTCGACCTCGCAGAAATGCGCCCCATTGGGGTAGGAGCGGGCGTCGATGGCGGTGCGCGCGGACCAGCTCAGCAGATCCTCGCGGCCCTTTTCGCGGGCCAGCGCGGCAGCCTCGAGCATGGTCGGGTGCAGGTTCGAGCCCTCGGCGCGGAACTGCTCGTCATCAAAGCGCACGTCGTCGGGATCGACGCCCATCTCGCCGGCAAGGAACTCGCCAAAGCCCGCGATCATGTCGCGCACCGCGGTCAGCGTCACCGTCGCCTGCGTGGTCACCGAGCGCGAGCCCCCGGTGCCGCCGCCGCGCGGGATGCGGTCGCTGTCGCCCTGCACGAAGCCGATCTTCTCGACCGGGATGCCGGTCTGATCCGCAAGGAACTTGGCGAACACCGTCTCATGCCCCTGCCCGTTCGACTGGGTGCCGACGTAGATGGTCGCGCCGCCGTCCTCGGTGAACTCCACCTTCACGTCCTCTGCGGGATCGCCGAGGATGCTTTCGATGTAATAGCACAGGCCCAGCCCGCGCAGCTTGCCCTGCGCCTCCGAAGCCGCCTTGCGCGCGGGATATCCGGCGATATCGGCATCCGCCTCGGCATGGGCCAGCACGCGGGAGAAATCGCCCACGTCGTAATTCTCGCCGGTGACGGTCTTATAGGGAAACTCCTGCACGAAGTTGATGCGGCGCAGCTCCATCGGATCGACGCCGAGCTCGCGCGCGGCACGGTCCATCACCCGCTCAAGCGTGTAGATCGCCTCGGGGCGGCCCGCGCCGCGATAGGCGTCGACCTGCGTGGTGTTGGTGTAGAAGCCCTCGACCCGCATATAGGCCGCCTTGATGTCATAGGTGCCGGTCAGCACCTTGGCATAGAGCGCGGTCTGGATCGCCTGCCCGAAGTTCGAATTGTACGCGCCAAGGTTGCAGCGGGTGTGGTTGCGGTAGCCAAGGATGCGGTTGTCTTCGTCAAAGGCAAGCTCCGCCAGCGTCACCAGATCGCGGCCCGCATGATCCGAAAGCATCGCCTCGGTGCGGTCGGACATCCAGCGCACCGGCTTGCCCAACTGCTTCGCCGCGTAGGCGATGGCGAAATACTCGGGATAGCCCGGAGCCTTCATGCCGAAACCGCCGCCGACATCGGGGTTGGTCACGCGAATCTGCTCGACCGGCAGGTCGAAGGCCTGCGCCAGTTCCGACTTCAGCCCCCAGACGCCCTGCCCGTTGAAGGCCACATGCAGCTTCTCGCCGTCCCATTCGGCATAGGCGCCGCGCGGCTCCATGGCGTTGACGATGACGCGGTTGTCGCCGACCTCGAGACTGACCACTTTGGCGGCCTTGGCAAAGGCCTCGTCGGTTTCGGCCTCATTGCCCAGACCATAGTCAAAAGCGCGGTTGTCCGGCGCCTCGGGGTGGATCGGATCGCCGCCCGCCTCCAGCGCCATATGCACCGGCAGGTCCTCGAAATCGAACAGGATCGCCTCGGCGGCGTCCTTCGCCTCGATCATCGTCTCGGCCACGATCAGCGCCACCGGCTCGCCCACATGGCGCACGTGGTCCTTGGCCAGCACCGGGCGCATCGGGTCGGCGGCCTTGCTGCCGTCGCGGTTGCTGATCACCGTGCCGCCCATCGAGATGTCCATGCCGGAGGCCAGCAGATCCTCCACCGTCGCCACCAGATGCACGCCCGGCATCTCGCGGGCGTCGGTCACGTCAAGCTCGGTGATCTTCGCATGCGCCACCGGCGAGCGCAGGACAAAGGCATGGAGCGCGCCCTCGGGTGCAATGTCATCCACATAGCGACCGTGCCCGGTGAGAAAGCGCACATCCTCGGTGCGCTTGAACGACTGGCTCTTGCCGAATTTTTCCATCTGGCTGGTCCTCCCGCGATGCGTCTTCGCGGGCGACTGTAGAGGGCATGTCGGCAGAGTCCAGCGCCCGGGACTGTGATCTCAGGACTGTTTTTCGATTTCCACGACTCTGCGTACACCATAGCCGTTGAAGCCGGTGACAAGCGCGCGCGAATAGGCCCCCATGCCCTCGAAGAGCAGGTAATCCCCCTCCGCCAAGTCACCGGGCAGCGGCAGCAATTCCGGTAGCCGGTCGATGCTGTCGCAGGTCGGACCAAAGACGATGCGCCGCCGCAAAGCGCCGCAAAGCGCACCGCCCGCAGCAGCCACCGGGCGCACCCGGCTCATCGGTGCGATGTCGCGCCATTCCGCCAGCCCGCCGTAAACGCCATCGTTGAGAAAGACCGCCTCCTCGTCCACGCCCTTCACCCGCAGCGCCAGCGTGAGCGCCTCGGCGGCCAGCGCGCGGCCCGGCTCGCAGACCAGCTGCGGCGCGGTGTCGAACGCGCCTTCGGTGACCTCGCGGATGGTGTCGAAGATCGCCTGCAGATCGGGGCGGTCGGTGTCGCGGTGCGCCGGAAAGCCGCCACCCACGTTGAGCCGGTGCAGCACCACATTGGCCGAGCGCGCCACCGCGGCGGCCTCGGCGATGTAGCGCGCCCATGGCTCGGGCGAGGCGCATTGCGTGCCGGGATGGAAGGTGAGCGAGGGGGTGAAGCCCAGTTCGGCCACACGCCGGAGCAGCGCCGCCGCCTGATCGGGCGTGGCGCCGAACTTGGCCCCGAAGTCATAGGCCGCGCCCGCCACCGGCAGCTTCAGGCGCACGGCGATCTCGGTGCCCGCGGGCAGGCTGCGCAGCTTCTCAAGCTCGCTGGCGCGGTCGACGGACCACGACACGCAGCCCGCCTCGACGCCCACCGTGATCTCTGCCGCCGAGCGGACCGGGTTGTGATAATGCAGCGCCGCGCCGGGCGCATGGGCGCGCACCAGCGCCATTTCGGCGGGCGAGGCGACGTCGAAGGCGGTGATCCCTGCGCCGTGCAGCGCGCGGATCATCTCGGGCGCGGGGTTGGCCTTCACTGCGTAAGTCACCAGCCCCGGAAACCCCGCCCGAAACTCTCGCGCCACTTCGGCCAGCCGCTCCGGGTGAAAGAAAAACACCGGCGCGTCGGGCGCATTGGCCGCGAGCCAGCTTTCCGGCGTCGGCGATAGACTGGGGTCGATCCGCATGTGTCACTGCCTCCTGCTGCGTTTTCTTTAAGCATGGCGCAGAAAACGCTCGGATCCGCGTGGCAGATGGAACAGAATGTCAGGCATCATGCCGCAGATTGACGACAGAACCGGACAGATCGACGAAACCGACCGTCAGCTCATCGCCCTGCTCGAGGCCGATGCCCGGCTGCCGGTGGCCGATCTTGCGCGTCGGCTGGGGCTGGCGCGCACCACGGTGCAGGCGCGGATCGACCGGCTGCTCTCGCGCGGGATCATCGCCGGCTTCACCCTGCGCCGCGGCGCCGCGCTGAAGGCGCCGATCCGCGCCACGGTGCTGGTCTGTATCGAGCCGCGCAGCCAGCCCGAGGTGCTCGCCCGGCTGCGCCAGATGCCAGCGGTCGAGGCGGCGCATACCACTTCGGGCCGGGTCGATCTGCTGGTGCAGGTGAGCGCGCGCAGCACCGAAGAGCTGGACGCCACGCTCGACAAGATCGCCGAGGCGCGCGGGGTGAAAAGCTCCGAGAGCCTGATCCACCTGAGCACGAAACTGAACCGCGCGGGGTAGAGGCGCGCGCGCCTGCCGTATCGCTGCCGTCAGAAAAAGCTCTGCGGGTCGATGTCGATCGCCATGCGCAGCTCGCCCTTGAGCCGGAACTGCCCGGCCCATTCCGCCAGCGCCGCCTGCAACGCCACTCCCTTCGGAGCCTTCACCAGCAGCCGCACCCGGTGCCGCCCGCGCACCCGCGCGATGGGCGCAGGCGCAGGCCCGTAAATCTGCGCACCGATCCGCCGCAGCGGGCCGTCCTGCCGCGCCATGGCGTTGCCCAGATCGAACACGTCCTGCACCTCGGTCGACGACAGGATCACCCCCGCGAGGCGGCCATAGGGCGGCATCCCGGCGGCGCGGCGCTCATCGGCTTCGGCCTTCCAAAAGCCCTCTTCGTCGCCCGAAAGGATCGCCCGGATCACCGGGTGCTCGGGCTGGAAGGTCTGCAAAAGCGCCGTGCCCGGCTTCTCGGCCCGGCCCGCGCGCCCGGCCACCTGCCGCATCAGCTGAAAGGTGCGCTCGGCGGCGCGCAGGTCCGAACCCTGCAGCCCCAGATCGGCGTCGATCACCCCCACGAGGGTCAGGTTCGGAAAGTTGTGCCCCTTGGCCACCAGCTGCGTGCCGATGACGATGTCGGCCCCGCCCATGGCGATCTTCTCGATCTCCGCCTTCAGCTGCCGCGCCGAGCCGAAGAGGTCCGACGAGAGCACCGCCAACCGCGCGTCGGGAAAGACCTCCGCCGCCTCCTCGGCCAGCCGCTCGACCCCCGGCCCGACCGCCGCCAGCTTGCCCTCGACCTCGCAGGAAGGGCACTTTTCCGGCTTCGGCGTGCTCTCGCCACACTGGTGGCAGATCAGCCGCTGCTGGAAGCGGTGCTCGACCATGCGCGCGTCGCAATGCGGGCAGGCGATCTGGTGACCGCAGGCGCGGCAGATGGTGACCGGCGCGTAGCCGCGCCGGTTGAGGAACAGCAAAGACTGCTCGCCCTGCGCGATCCGCCGCTTCACCGCCGCCTGCAACGAGGGCGAGATCCAGCGGCTGCCCGGCAGGTCCTCGCCGCGCATGTCGAGCGCGCGCATCTCCGGCATCACCGCCGGGCCGAAGCGCGAGACCAGATCGAGCCGCTGGTACTTGCCTGCGTCGGCATTGGCCCAGCTCTCGAGCGAGGGCGTCGCCGAGGCCAGCACCACCCGCCCCGCGCAGATCGAAGCGCGCAGCACCGCCATGTCGCGGGCGTTGTAGAGCACACCCTCCTCCTGCTTGTAGGAGGTGTCGTGCTCCTCATCGACGACCGTCAGGCCAAGATCGCGGAACGGCAGGAACAGCGCCGAACGCGCCCCCACCACCAGCTGCGCGCCGCCCTCGGCCACCTGCCGCCAGACCCGCCGACGCTCGGTCACCGTGACCCCAGAGTGCCACTCGGCGGGCCGCGCCCCGAAGCGCGCCTCGACCCGGGTCAGGAATTCCGAGGTCAGCGCGATCTCGGGCAGCAGCACCAGCGCCTGCCGGCCCTTGCGCAGCGCTTCGGCAACCGCCTCGAGGTAGACCTCGGTCTTGCCCGAGCCGGTCACCCCCTTCAGCAGCACCGTACCGTACTTGCCCGAGCGCACCCCGGCGCGCAGCTCCTCGGCGGCCTTGGCCTGATCCTCGGTCAACGCCTTGCCGCCATAGTTCGGATCGAGCCGGGCAAAGGCGGTATCGCGCGGCGCCTCCTCCTCACGCACGGCCCCGAGCTTTGCCAGCCCCTTGACCACCGAAGAGGTCACCCCGGCGGCATCGGCCAGTTCCTTCAGCGTCAGCGACAGGCCGCCCATCTCGTCGAGCACCTCCAGCACCCGGCGCCGCGCATCGGTGAGCCGCTCGGGCACGCTGTCACCGCGGCGGTAGATCTTGCGCATCGAGGGCGCCTCGCCCAGCCCCGGCGCGCGGGTGGCAAGCCGCAGCATCGCGGTGCGCGGCGTCAACGTGTAATCCGCGGATCGCTCAAGGAATTCCCGCAGTTCCGCGCGCATCGGCGCCGCTTCGAGCACCCGCGACGCGCCGCGCACCTTGGCGGGATCGAAGCCGCCCTGCCCCGGCCCCCAGACCACGCCGAACACCTTGCGCGGCCCCAGCGGCACCTCGACAAACGCCCCCTGCGCACAGCCACCCGCGGGCGCCTTATAGTCCAGCAGCCGATCCAGCGGTTGCGTGGTCAGCACCGAGATCAGCGTGCCTTCGTCAAAGTAATCATCCATTGAGGGCAGGTCCGTTAGCGCTATTTTCTAGGGGGTTCCCGCCCCTCATCTCATGAGGTAAGACAGGCGCGACCGAATGCCAAGCCAAGCCTGGAGGGCTTACCCAGATGAAATTCTTTGTCGATACCGCCGATGTCGATGCCATCCGCGAGCTGCACGAGCTCGGCATGGTGGACGGCGTCACCACCAACCCCTCGCTGATCGCCAAATCCGGCCGTGACATCCTCGAGGTCACCAAGGAAATCTGCGAGATGGTGCCGGGCCCCGTCTCCGCCGAGGTGGTCGCGCTCGAGGCCGAGGCGATGATCGAAGAAGGCCGCAAGCTGGCCGAGATCGCCCCCAATATCGCGGTGAAAGTGCCGCTGACCTGGGATGGCCTCAAGGCCTGCAAAGTGCTCTCGGAAGAGGGCAACATGGTCAATGTGACGCTCTGCTTCTCGGCCAATCAGGCGCTGCTCGCCGCCAAGGCTGGCGCGACCTTCATCTCGCCCTTCATCGGTCGCCTCGACGATCTGAACCTCGACGGGCTGCAGCTGATCGCCGACATCCGCCAGATCTACGACAACTACGGCTATGAGACGCAGGTGCTGGCCGCCTCGATCCGCTCGGCCAACCACATGTCGGATTGCGCCAAGATCGGCGCCGACGTCTGCACCGCGCCGCCCGCCGTGATCAAGGCGATGGCCAACCACGTGCTGACCGACAAGGGCCTCGCCGCTTTCGTCGCCGATGCCGAAAAGGCTGGCATCAAGATCGTCTGATCGCCTCCTCCCATCCGGGACACCAAAGGTCCGCCTCTGCAGGAGGCGGGCCTTTTTCTTTAGCATTTCCGAAACCTATGGACCCGCCCCGGCTGCGCGCCCCGCCGCTAAGTTCCGCCGTGCGTATTTTCAAAGAGAAGAAGCAAGGGGAGCGCGCGGGTCCACCCCGCGATCCGGCACCCCGGGAAAGCAACAAGGCCGCGGGACCGCGAGGCTTCTCCTCTTGCGGTCATCGGCTCGCCAGCCTGTACCGCACAGCCACATCTATGCGATCAGGGTTAACGGCAGATTACCCTCAAACCCCTGCGCGGCGCCTGCCGCTTCTTCTCTTCTCAAATACGCACATCCGGCGACCGAGCCAGGGCTGCGCTCAGAGATTGGGCTCGCCCTGCAGCCCCAGCAGCTTGCGGAACCCGGTCCAATAGCCCGGCAGCCGCGGCGGCTGCGAAAGCCCTTCCAGAGCCTCCTCGGCAAAGCGCGGCATGGCGCGCGGAGCGAAGTCGCGGCCCCAGTCGAGATAGGCGCCCGCATGCTCGGGGCGCAGGCGGCAGGCGGAGCCGACGAGGCCGACGAGCGTCTCGGGGGCCGAATACCATTCGTCCTGAATGCCGGTGACCTTCGCCTTGAGGAAGGGACCGACCCAGCGCATCAGGCGCTTTTCCGAGAACAGCAGCAGAAGCTCGCCCATCTCGTCGCGGCTGTAGCCGATCAGCGGCGGGAAAGTGTCGTAAAAGATCGCCTGACCGTCCAGCACCGCGAAGTTGCGAATCGACGGGTGGAAGCCCACCCGCCCTTCAAGCTGATCGGCGTTGTTCCAGAACTGCGCGATGACCTGACCCGCGGCCTCCATCATCGCCAGCGTCGAGGCCAGATCCTCGCGTTGCATGCGCGGGCGCATCAGCGCGCTTTCGGGCAGCGCCTCTTGGAGGATCACCGGAATGCGGCCCTGCTCGGTTTCCATCAGCAGAAACTCGGTCTGCGGCAGCGGCACGCCGGTCTGCTGGAGCGCCGCGACATAGGCGTCATGCGCCTGCGCCAGCCGCTCCAGCTTCGCGCCGTCGGGCAGCCCGCGATAGACCTTGATCACCTTGTCGGCAAACGGGCCGTCGGCGGGCCGGAAGGGCGCGCAGAAATACCCGAGCCGCGAGATCGGCTGGCCCTGCCCCTCTTGGTGTCGGCGGATCGTCTCGGCAAGCGCGGCGTGGTCTGTGGTATCGGTCATCTCGGTCATGGGCGGGCATGTCTCCTGTTGCGGCACGCTTTACCCGTTTGCCAGCGCCTCCGCCACCTCTGCCGTCAGCGCGGCGACCTCGGCGCGGGCCGGGGTCTTGCGCCCTTCGGCGGCGCTTTGCCCCCGCCCGAAGGCCTCGGCATAGGCCACCCGGTTGGCCAGTTGCGCGGCGGCGATGCGCACGTCCATAGCGCCCACCGCCTCGGAGATCTCGCCCGAAAGCCGGGTGCCGGGGCGGGTGCGGTTGAGCACCACCATCGCCTCGCGGTTCTCGCGGCGGGCCAGATCGAGCACACCCTCGGTGGCCCAGAGGTCGAGATGGCTCATCGAGACCGGCACCACCACAAGATCGGCGGCACGCAGCGCCGGGCGCAGATCGCTGTCGGCCTTGGGCGGCGTGTCGACGATCACCACGTCGTGGCTGCCCGACAGCTTGCGGCACTCGTAGGTGACCCCCCAGGCCGAGGAGGTGGCGAACTCCAGCGCGCCGAGCGCCTCGGGATCGCGTTCCAGACGGGTCATGAACCAGCGCCCGAGGCTACCCTGCGGGTCGATGTCCACCAGCGCCACGGATTTGCCCTGCGCAAGAAATCCGATCGCCAGATTGGCCGAGAGCGTGGTCTTGCCCGAGCCCCCCTTCTGCTGTGCGACGGTGATCACCGATCCGGTCATGGCTGCCCCTCCCCGCCCCTCTGTAGGGCTGTTTTGCACTTGCAGCATATCCGATCGCGGCACTCCGTCCAGTGTCCAGATGACGTGTGGTCGCCAAGAGATCGCCATGGGATCGCCGAGCGCTCGCCGAGGGTCCTGCGCCATATTCACCCCACGTTAACCACGTCCGGAGCAGGCTTTCCGCAAGGGAGGCGCTTATGCGGAGGTTGGCACGGCTCGGTGTGCTTTGCGGGCTGCTCTGGCTCTGCGCCGGGCCGCTGCAGGCGGGGGCTTGGCTGCAAGAGCGCGGCGCGGGTTTCGCCAGTTCGACCACGCGGCTCACATGGCCGCAGAGCTACGGGCTTCAGGGGTGGCAACTGCCCAGCGGGCGGTACGACACACTCTATGTCGAATATGGGCTGAGCCCGCGGGTGACGATTGGTGCCGA
Source organism: Salipiger sp. CCB-MM3 (assembly GCF_001687105.1). Taxonomy (NCBI): domain Bacteria; kingdom Pseudomonadati; phylum Pseudomonadota; class Alphaproteobacteria; order Rhodobacterales; family Roseobacteraceae; genus Salipiger; species Salipiger sp. CCB-MM3. Next base: position 2,116,457 of record NZ_CP014595.1, on the reverse strand, counting down.
TCTTGGGCGGGCGATCTCGGGCGCGGGCAAATCGCTGCTGTTCCTGCGCCTGCCGCTGATCGGCGCGGGCCCGATGCGGCTGAGCGCGGAACTGGGGGCGGGACGGATCGAAGGCCATCAGGCGCTGCGCCCCGGGCTGTCGCTGGGGCTCAGCCACGCGCGCGGCTGGCTCAATGCCGACATACTGGCGGAGCTGCGCGGCGCGGCGGGCACCGACGTGAAGATGGACCTGACGCTTGGGCTCAACCTGCCGCAGCGGCGCAAGGCGATCCTGCAGGTGCAGACCGGAGTGCAGCGCGGCGATCCCGGTTTCGTGCGGCTGGCCCCATCGGTGGTGCTGCCGCTGCGCGAGCGGCTGCAGGCCGAGATCGGTGCCAGCTGGGGGCTGGTCGGAGACACCAGCGCGGGGCTTCTGCTTGGCCTCTGGACGCAGTTCTGAAACGGCGCCTTTTGGCGCCGGTCCGATCCGCCGATGCGCAGGGTCACGTATCCATGCGCACCAGCAACGTTAGATCGCCCAGCACCGGCTCGGGCCAGATCACATGCACGTCGGACGCCCCGCTGCCCTGCTCCGCCGAGGTATAGGGCGTGACAAAGGCGGTGACATTCGCGCCATTGCGCGGCCGCGAGGTGAGCACGAGGCTTTGCACCTGCCGCGCCCGCCCGCCGAAGGGAAGCTTGTTGCCGGTTGCAACCACCCATGTCGCGGCATGGGTGTTCTGGTCATGGGTCACCTGCAGCGGGTTCTCGGTCTGCAGGTCGATATTGTGGAAGGTGTTCTCCTGCATGAACACCCGGCGCATCGCGCCCAATTCGAGCCCGGCAAAGGAGGTGTCGACCCGCTCGACCCGGGTGATCGTGCCGCCCACCGCGCGGAAGAGATTGCCCGAGACGTTCATGCCGTTGACCATATGGCCGCTGCCATAGGGCTTCACCACGATGAAGGAGAACCAGTCGGCGACATTCGAGCACAGCATGACATTGCCGGTGATCGACAGGCCCGCAAAGCCGAAACCGCCCGAGAAATCCGGCTCGGGCTCGCGCTCGTTGGTCCATTCGACAAAGCAATTGTCGATGTAATTGCCAAAGATCGTGGTGCTGCAGGCACGCAGGCACAGCACAATCCCCGCCGAGCGAATGCCGCTGCCGGTCTCGTCGCCCTGAAAGAAATGGTTGCCCGAGATCACCGCCTGCGCGCCCGAGATCACCGCGAAATGGCGGAACTGCGAGGCGCGGTTGTTGCGGATCTTCACATCGTTGGCGTTGGTGTTGATCGCCACCGACTGGCGGCTCTGCGTGGCGAGCCCACCCTCGGCGCTGATGAACTGATTGTGGTCCACCAAAAGCCCCTGACAGCCCTCGCCAATCGAGGTGATGCCGCGATGACCGGGACGGTTGAACACGCAGTTGCGGATCACGTTCACCGTGCCGAGCGGCGGCAGCATCAGCCCGCTGGCCAGTTCCGAGCATTGGAACTCCACGTCCTCGACCTCGAACTTCTCGAGCTTGGTGAACCCCGAGAAATCCAGCATGTAGCGAAAGCGGGTGAAGGTGTAGCTCTGCGTGCCCACCGCATCCGACAGCGGCTGCGAGAGGGTAATCTCCTGCGCGCCGACGTTCTTCGACTTCACGTAGATCTCGCGCCCCACCCCGGCCCCGGTGACAAGGCTGCCGACCTCGATATTGGCGATATTGGCCACATTGGTCAGGCGCCACTGGTTCGAGGCGGAATAGGTGGCGGTGCTGGTGACGCTGGTCGCCCCCCAGCCGCCGCTGTCCTCGGCCCGCAGCTGGCCGTTGCGCAGCACCCGGCGCTGCGAATAGGTGTCGCGGTTCGGCACGGCGGCCTGCACATCCAGCGGGCCGTTCATCGAGACACGGCGCCCCCCCATGTCAAAGCTCTCGTGGTCGGCGTTGTTGAGCAGCGACTGTAGCCCCTTGGCCAAGGCAATCTCTTCGTCGCCGCCGAAAGCATCGGAATAGGCGGGCAGGTTGAAATCCTTGGTCAGCGACAGGATCGCCGAGGCTGGCATGCTCAGCTGTCCCTCGAAGCGCACGTGGTGTTCCAAAGTGACCGAATTGGCGAGGCGATAGGTCCCCGAGGGCACCATGATCAGCCGCCCATCCGCCGCCGCGTCGGCGGCCTCGAAGGCGGCGCTGTCGTCTGTGCTGCCGTCGCCAAGCGCGCCATAGTCGCGCACATCGACGCTCGCCAGCATCTGCCGCAGAAAGACCTCGGTGATATCCTCGATCTGCAGATCGTCGATGCGCACCACCCCGCCGTTCAGCCCCGTCAGGTCGAGCCCGAAATGCCCGTAGCTCGGCCCGGTGCCCCAGATCAGATCGACGCCCGCGCGCGACCCGGCCCCCACGATGGCGGAGACCTCGACCACCTCGCCATAGCTGCTCAGCGCCACCGCATCCCCCTGCATCGGCACGCCGCTCACCGCCACATCGTTGCCGGTGCCAGCCCAGCCCGCGATGCGCACCGACGGCAGATTGCCCGAGATCGCCTTCACCCGCGCCGTCACCCGCAGGTAGACGCCGGGCAGGATCGGCGTCTGCCCCATGTAGCGCAGCTTTTGCGTGGTGTCGGTCTTCTGCAATTCCAGACAGCCGCCGAAATCCGTATCCGCCGGAACATAGGCCGCCGCAACAGACGAGGCGTAGGTGTCCGACCCCGGTCGCCCGTCGCCGCGCGACCACACATCCAGCCCTTCGGAAAATGGCGTGGGGGTCAGCACCACCCCGTCGGTCACCGCAATGTTCATGCCCTGCTTCCTCTGCTCTGATCGCCTCACGGGCCGCGCAGACCCAATGGGCAAAGAGCTAGAGAAGCCAGGTTAACGGCGCCCAGTGACACCGCGCGCCGGACCGCTGCCGCGGGCAACGGCAAGTGGCGCTCAGACCGAGGCTTCGGGCAGGTCCAAAAGGCGCACACCGGCGATCCGCCAGCGTCCGTCGATCTGCTCCATCAGGTATTCCAGAGCATGGGCGCGGCCCGCCGTGTCGGTGACATAAACGTTCTGCGCCAGATAGTTGCCACGCTCGTCAAGTCCGCCAAAACGGATCTCGCCGGGATGCCAGACCATCGGATAACCCTCGCGCACCATCCGCGAGAAATTCTCCGGCGTGCCAAAGAGACCCTGAATGCCGGGGCTGGCAAAGGTAAAGGCGGTCTCCGCATCCTCGGCCAGAAAGGCCTCCATCTGGCTGCGGATGGTGCCGGCGATCTCGTCTTCCTGCGCCAGTGCCGGGCCCGTCAGAGCCCCGGCCAGCAGGAATGCGGCAAGACATTTGCGCATGAAAAAACCTCCCTGAATGCTCAGGGAGGTAGTCTTTGCTTACGTGGGGTCAAACCTGCAGGTCAGGCCCAATGGTTCAGCCCAGTTCGCCCGCCAGCCCCTTACGGATCAGCGCCGCGGTCTCGTCAACGCCGTAGAGCGCGATGAATCCGCCAAAGCGCGGCCCTTGGCTCTGGCCCAGCAGCACTTCGTAAAGCGCCTTGAACCACTCGCGCAGGTTCTCGAACTCATGCGTTTTGCCGACCGAGAAGACCATGGTCTGCAGCGCCTCGTCCTCGACCGCGCCATCGTAGCCCTCAAGCTGAGCGGCAAGGTCTTCCATCGCCGCACGTTCCTGATCGGTGGGCGCGCGGAACTGCTTCGTCGGTTTGACGAAGTCGTTGTAGTAGCGCACCGCGTAACCGGCAGCGGCGTCGAGATCGGGATGCGTCTTGGGCTCGGCCTCGGGCGCGTAGCGGCGGATGAAGCCCCACATCGCTTCCTTGTCCTCGGCACCGGCGGCCGAGGCGAGGTTGAGCAGCATCGAGAAGGGCACCACCATCTTCGTCTCGGGCACGTCACCGCCGTGGATGTGCCACACCGGGTTGTTGAGCTGCGCCTTGGCATCCTGCGTCGGATAGGCGCGCAGCTGCTGGTGGTACTCGTCCATCGCCTTGGGAATCACGTCCCACCACAGGCGCTTCGCGGTCTTCGGCTTCTGGTACATGAAGTAGGACAGCGATTCCGACGAGGCGTAGGTGAGCCACTCGTCGATCGACAGGCCGTTGCCCTTGGACTTCGAGATCTTCTCGCCGTTCTCGTCGAGGAAAAGCTCGTAGGTGAAGTGCTCGGGCGCGCGCACGCCGAGCGTCCGGCAGATGCCGTCGTAGATCGGCGTGTTGGTCGAGTGGTCTTTGCCGTACATCTCGAAGTCGACGCCAAGCGCGGCCCAGCGGGCACCGAAGTCGGGCTTCCACTGCAGCTTCACGTTGCCGCCGGTCACCGGAACGGTCCATTCCTTGCCGTCGTCATCGTCGAAGGTGATCGTACCTTCCTTGGCATCGACATTCTTCACCGGCACATAAAGCACGCGGCCCGTCTCGGGGTGGACCGGCAGGAAGATCGAATAGGTCGAGGCCCGCTCTTCACGCAGCGATTTCAGCATGATCTTCATCAGATCATCGTATTTCTCGCAGCAACGCAGCAGGATCTCGTCGAACTGGCCCGACTTGTAGAAGTCGGTCGCCGAATAGAATTCATACTCGAAGCCGAAGGTGTCGAGGAACCGGCGCAGCATGGCGTTGTTGTGGTGGCCAAAGCTCTCGAATTCCTCGAAGGGATCGGGGACCGAGGTCAGCGGGCGCTGCAGGTTCTCGTGCAGAAGCTCTTGGTTCGGCACGTTCTCGGGCACTTTGCGCATGCCGTCCATATCGTCCGAGAAACAGATCAGACGGGTCGGGATGTCCGAGATCACCTCGAAGGCGCGGCGGATCATCGTGGTGCGCGCAACTTCGCCGAAGGTGCCGATGTGCGGCAGACCCGACGGACCATAGCCGGTCTCGAACAGCACATATCCCTTCTCGGGCGGCGTCTTCTCGTAGCGTTTCAGCACCCGGCGCGCCTCTTCAAAGGGCCAGGCCTTCGAGCTCATTGCTGCGTCGCGCAGTTCGGACATTGAAACACTCCTTAGGGAAGAAACGCCCCCATTCACGGGGCAGTGCGCCCGCGTCCTATTGCAGCCGGGGCATGGGGTCAATAAATTGCGCGTAGCATGATTTTTCCGGAGTATTCCAGTGTCTGAAGCCGCCCCGCATCCGATGACCCCGCAAGACTGCCTCGTCGCCCTGATGATCGCGGTCTCGGCCTCTGACGAGAACATGCGCACCGCCGAGCTGGTGAAGATCGAATCCTCGGTCAACATGCTGCCGATCTTCAGCAACTACGACATCGACCGGATGCGCGTGGTCACCGATCTGGTGTTCGACCTCTTCGAGCAGGAAGACGGGCTCGACGCGCTTTTCGGCCTGCTTCGCGACAACCTGCCCGAGCGGCTGAACGAGACCGCCTATGCGCTGGCCTGCGACGTGGCCGCCGCCGATGGCACGCTGCGCGAAGAGGAACTGCGGCTGCTCGAGGAAATCCGCTACGAGCTCGACATCGACCGGCTGCATGCCGCCGCCATCGAACGCGGCGCGCGCGCCCGTCACCTGCACGGCTAAGCGTCCCGTTCTATACCCGGCCCTACCCCCTGCCTTGCCCTGCCCGGTTTCGGCAGGGCCCCAAGGCAATGGGCGGAAAACACCCTATCCGTGTGCGCCTTCCGCACCGCAGCGTGACGACGGATGGTTTTTCGAATATGATGTAATTGTGCGCATTACCGCACTTAATCCACCACTCATTCTTTCCGAGTCGTTTCTGTTTTCACTGCATTTTCAAGGAAGACAGCCCATGTCACGTCATCACGTGACCCGTCATAGGTTCACCCTGTTCGCTGCACTGCTGCTTTGCCTGCTTCCGATCCTCGGCGCATTGGCATTGTGAGCACCCCGCTGGCCTGCCCTACCGGTCATCCGGCTGGGCGAGCGCGGCGCCTCCACGCCCCATTTAGGGCGCGGCGCTTTGCGGCTTGGCGACACTGCCGGACGAGGTTTGCGTGGTCGGCGTGACATCGGGGCTGGCGCTTGCCACGGCAGCAGCAGGCTCGGGTCCGGTGCCCTTGGGGAAGAGCACCGCCCAGCGTTCGATCAGATCCTGCTGCAGCGCCTTGGCGCGGCGGTTCCACGCGCGCATGCCCGGCGGGCGCTCGCGCTCCTCCACCGGGATCGCGTCGCGCCGCGGCACGTCACCGCAGAAGATCGCGAACACCAGTTGCTCGCCGCTCGGCATGTCGACAAAGCCACCAAGACCGCTGACGAAATTCAGCGTGCCGGTCTTTGCATGGACCTTCAGCGGGTGATCCTGCACCGGTCGCCCGCGCCCGTCGAGCATGGTGATCGGCTTCAGCAATGGCTTCAGCCCCAGCCGCCGCTCGGCCTGCAGCAGCGCCGAGGCCACATCCGCCGCCGCAACCCGGCTGTTGCCGCCAAGGCCCGAATGGTCGGTCATGGCAATATGGGTCAGCCCCAACTCGTCGCGCGCCCAGGTGTTCATCACCTCGGCGGAATGCACGATCGATTCGGCATGCCCCAGCCGCTTGCGGGTGGCGGTCAGCCCGACCAGTTCGGCGGTCAGGTTGGTGGAATACTTCAGCATCTCCTTGAGGATCACATGCAGCGGCTCGCTCTCGCGACGCGCCACCAGATCCACAGTCTCGACACCATGTTCGATCACCGGCTCGGGCAGTTGCAGCCCCTGCGATCCGGCCAGTGCCTGAAACACTTCACCGGCGTAAAGCTCGGGCTTGCGCACCGGCAGCCAGCGCGAGCCGCCCTTGCCAAGCGCGTGGCTGGCCACGCTCCATTCATCGCGCCCGTCCTGATCGGCATAGGTGTAGATCGGCCCATTACGGTCCGAGACGGCCATATGCGCCATGCGCACTGACTGCCGCCCCGCCATCGAGGGCGCGTCCATGCTGACGTCATAGCCGTTGCCGTCGCGCTCCCACTCAAAGCTGACGCGGTTGTAATTGAGGTTGATCGCCGAAACGGCCGGGTTGTAGCTGACGTGCACCGGCTGCTCTAGATCGATCTGCGCCGCATAGGGCAGCGCGCCACCATCGACGATAAAGCGCCCGGTCACTTTCTTGATGCCGATCTCGGCAAGGCTGCGCGCCATCTCGGCCAGCCCGTCGGTGTCCAGCGTCGGATCGCCGCCACCGACCAGCACCAGATCGCCCTTCAACTCGCCGCCGACGATCGCGCCCGTGGTCCAAAGCTCTGTGGAGAAACGGTAATCCGGGCCCAGCGTGTCGAGCGCGTAAGAGGCGGTCAACGACTTGGCCACACTCGCGGGCGGCAGGCCCAGCGTGCCCTGATGGCTCTCGAGCAGCTGGCCCGTCGCGGCGCTGAGCACCGCGTAGCCGACCAGCCCATCACCAAGATTGGCCTTGGCGATCAGATCTTCGGGCGTGTCGAGCGTGCGCAGCGCGACATTGTCGCCGCGCCCAATCGGTCGCAAAGACCGTTCGACCGCGCCAGCAAACGCCGGGGCCGCAGCCGCGGATACACCGGACGCAGCGAGGAAAGACAAAAAGTGACGACGAGACAGACCGCGGTTCATGCCGCCGATCTAACCGAAGCGAGTGAGGCGCAGCAAGCGTCCTGCACGCGGGACTACTTCACATTTGCGCCGGTTCGGCACGCGTCCGCGCACGAATGGCCGTGGAACTGAGGTCCGACATCGGCAGGTTCACGAAGCACCAGCGCGGCGGCGTGGCAAGCGGCAGCACCGCCGCGGCCCGGCTCGGCAGGCGCGCGTGGCGAAACACCGTCGCCGCCACCGACTCGCGCGCGGCCAACCGGCTGCCCGGACGCGCCAGCACCCCTACCGGCACCCGGCGCATGATCTCGCGCCAGTCTTCCCAGCGGTGCAGCTGCGCCAGATTGTCGGCGCCCATCAGCCATGTGAAGCGCACACCGGGGTGCCGCGCCTGCAGCAGCGCCAGCGTGCGGGCCGTGTGCCGCGTCCCGGCCAGCGCCTCAAAGCCGCTGACCATGACCCGCGGATGCTGAATCATTGCGCGGGCCGCCGCGATCCGCGCCTCCAGCGGTGCCGGGCCCTGAACCTTGAGCGGATTGCCGGGGCTCACCAGCCAGATGATCCGGTCGAGGCGAAAGCGCTTCAACGCCTCCAGAGTGATGCGCACATGGCCTTCATGCGGCGGGTCGAACGATCCGCCGAGCAATCCGATCCTCTGTACGGCCCGCAGATGAAAGCCGGTTTCATACGCATTCCAGAGCATTGCGCCCCTTCCTTTAGGAATGAATGCCCAAAGACACAGGATTTCGCTCGGGGATCAACCGCATTTTTCCACAGGGAGCGGGCCGCATCCCGGCAAACAAGGCATTTGCTTTCCCCCGTCGCGGTGCCATACACCCCCGCAAAGCTTTTTCACCGGAGGAACCGATGGCCAGCTATCAGTACGTCTACCACATGGACGGCGTCTCCAAGACCTATCCCGGCGGCAAGAAATGCTTCGAGAACATCCGTCTCAGCTTTCTGCCCGGGGTGAAAATCGGTGTCGTCGGCGTCAACGGCGCCGGTAAATCGACCCTGCTCCGCATCATGGCGGGCATCGACAAGGACTTCTCGGGCGAGGCCTGGGCCGCCGAGGGCGCCAAGGTCGGCTATCTGCCGCAGGAGCCCGAGCTTGATGCCTCGCTCGACGTGCGCGGCAACGTCATGCTCGGCGTGGCCGAAAAGAAGGCCAAGCTCGACCGGTTCAACGAACTGGCGATGAACTACAGCGACGAGACCGCCGACGAGATGGCGCAGCTGCAGGACGAGATCGATTCGCAGAACCTGTGGGATCTCGACAGCCAGATCGACGTCGCCATGGAAGCGCTGCGTTGCCCGCCGGACGAGGCGGATGTGACCACGCTGTCGGGTGGTGAGAAGCGCCGCGTCGCGCTCTGCAAGCTGCTGCTTGAAGCGCCCGACATGCTGCTGCTCGACGAACCGACCAACCACCTCGACGCCGAGACCATCGCTTGGCTGCAGAACCACCTCATCGAGTACAAGGGCACGATCCTCTGCGTCACGCACGACCGTTACTTCCTCGATGACATCACCGGCTGGATCCTCGAGCTCGACCGTGGCCGCGGCGTCCCCTACGAGGGCAACTACTCGAGCTGGCTGGAGCAGAAAGCCAAGCGCCTCGCGCAGGAAGCCCGCGAAGACAAGGCCAAGCAGAAGACCCTCGAGCGTGAGCTTGAGTGGATGCGTCAGGGCGCCAAGGCGCGTCAGGCCAAGTCGAAAGCCCGTATCGCCGCCTATGAAGAGATGGCGGGCCAGTCCGAACGCGAGCGCGTCGGCCGCGCCCAGATCGTCATCCCCAACGGCCCGCGCCTTGGTGGCAAGGTGATCGAGGTCGAAGGCCTGAAGAAGGCCATGGGCGACAAGCTGCTGATCGAGAACCTCGACTTCTCGCTGCCGCCGGGCGGCATCGTCGGCGTGATCGGCCCCAACGGCGCCGGTAAATCGACGCTGTTCAAGATGCTCACCGGTCAGGAACAGCCCGACGAAGGCACCGTCACCTACGGCGACACGGTCAAACTGTCCTATGTCGACCAGTCGCGCGACGATCTCGATCCGGACGCCAACGTCTGGGAAGCGATCTCGGGCGGTGCGGAAATCATCCAGCTGGGCGACGCGCAAATCAACAGCCGCGCCTATTGCGGTGCGTTCAACTTCAAGGGCGGCGACCAGCAGAAGAAGGTCGGCCTGCTCTCGGGTGGTGAACGCAACCGCGTGCACATGGCGCGCCTGCTGAAAGAGGGCGGCAACGTCCTGCTGCTCGACGAACCGACCAACGATCTCGACGTGGAAACCCTGCGGGCGCTCGAAGACGCGCTTGTCGATTTCGCCGGCTGCGCCGTGGTGATCTCGCACGACCGCTTCTTCCTCGACCGTATCTGTACCCACATCCTCGCCTTCGAGGGCGAAGCGCATGTGGAATGGTTCGAGGGCAACTTCGAGGACTACGAAGAAGACAAGAAGCGCCGTCTCGGTGCCGATGCGCTGGAACCGACGCGGGTGAAGTTCAAGAAATTCGCCCGCTGAGCGGCACTCCGCCCAGCATTTCAGAAAATGAAGATGACCCCGCGTACACATTCGTGCGCGGGGTCTTTCGTTTCGGCGCGTGGATCATTAGGTGCCCGCTCGCGGAAGATGCGGCGAAGCGCCCGGCCTTCCGCGAAACACACGCATAGACCTCAAGAGTTCAAAATGAACACGCAGTCCGCACAGAAATCCCGCCAGTCGGCACCGAAGAAACGGGATCCCGAGCCAGAACCCACGTTCCGCTTTACCGACTGGGCGATGATCTGACGCTCAGGTGGCGATCAGCGCCATCGCATACATGCCCAGACCAAAGACGGTATGGGCGATGAGACCCAGCGCCCGCCCCTTCCAGGGGGTGGGCGTTTTCGACAGCGCCCAGCCCAGCCCCATGCCGGGGTGCAGCAAGAACCATCCCGCCGCGATGGTGACCAGCGCGAAGGCCCAGAGCGGCGCCCATGTGGGCGCTTCCAGCCAGCCCTTCCCCGCAAGCAGCACGAAGATCACGCCGTAGATGGCCCCCACCACATAGTGGAAGGTCCAGCCGATGGCGCTTTCGCCCGGCACAGGTTCGGCGGCGTTTATGTCGTCGTGGAAGACCTTGCCGCGCGCCACATGCGCGACCCAGCGGCCGGGGTTGCGCCATGCCGGACGCGGATAGCCCAGCACGAGATGCAGGCAGAGCGCCCAGAGGTCCATAGCCACGGTGCCGCCCAGCCCCATGGCGATCCCGATCATCAGTTGCTGCATCGATGGTCTCCCTGTTTCGCCTAGAGGTGCCGCAAGGGCAGCCGCGCCGCAAGCCCCTCCCGGCCCCGTCCCGGCCCCATCCTGCCCGCTAACAGGCGTGGGCCGATCTGATCGGCGCCCTGCGCCCCTGCGCGGCACCGGCGATCCTTCGCCAAACGCTGTGTGTAAATCCCGATTATCTTCAGCGCGTGAAGGCCGGGGCCCGCCCGGAAGTGGCCGAATCCCCTTGAAATTAGAGAATTGCCATGTAACGCTTGAGGCCGCTTAGGCTTCTATTCGACGACCCAGTTCCGACCCGGCACGCAGTCTATCGATACAGACGTTTCTACGCCGGGCTGCCGCAGTTCCGTGGGCAGCACAAGACAGGAAAGGGGTTTAACCCATGGCAACTGGCACCGTGAAGTGGTTCAACACCACCAAGGGCTACGGCTTCATCGCACCCGATGGCGGCTCCAAGGACGTTTTCGTGCACATCTCGGCTGTTGAGCGTTCGGGCCTGACCGGCCTCGCCGACAACCAGAAAGTGACCTACGAGCTGCAAGCCGGCCGTGACGGTCGCGAAAGCGCCGTGAACATCCAGCTCGCCTGAGCATCGGATTTCGCGGGGGACCTCCCCCGCACAGGAAAGGGGCGGCCCGTTTGGGACCGCCCCTTTTTCATGTTTGATTCCGCGTCCGCTGCATAAGGTGTCAGACGCGCCGCTTCACCTCCCGCAGCGCTCGCTCGGCCAGCCGCAGCTTCTGGCTGTGGCTGCGCTTCACCGGACGGCGGCGCACGGGTCGGTTGCTGTGATGGGTGCTCGCAGCATAGCTTTTGGCGGCACGGCGGATGATGTTTGCAAAGGACATGGGTTCCTCCGGGTTTCGTCCAATGCCCCTCCCGGGGCTTGCAGGACAAACCCGCGCAGGCCCGCCACGGTTCCCCGCCTGCCGTTCCGAAGCGGAAAACCGCCCGTGTGGCTTATGTGAAAACGGTGCCCGACTTTACGCCCAGCTTGCGGAAGATCATCGCTGCCGGGCAGAACCCGGTCACCGATGCCTGCATCAGGTTAAGCCCGACGAAGACCGTCAGCCACACCCAATAGGGCGACACCCACACGGTCAGCGCCACGCTCAGCAGCACCATGAACCCGGCAAACAGCATGACAGCACGATCAAGTGTCATATCCTGCACTCCTTGCAATGCCCGGATGCCCCGGCGGCATCCGCCTGTCAGAAATCTAGGCGCATCCCCTTTCACATTCAATATACGGAATGTCGCACCCCAACGCCTATGCACCCAAGGGGACGATCAGCGGAACAGCCGCCATCCCGCCAATATGCGGGTCGCCGTGGTGATCGCGCAGGCCGCCGCAAAGATGCAGGCCAGCGGCGCGAAGGCACCCGGCCAGAGGCAGATCGCCGCCAGAAAGACGATGGTCTCGGCGCCTTCGGTCAGCCCCCCAAGGTAGTAGATGCCCTTTGAGGGGTACTCCGCCGCCGTCATCCCGCGCCGCTCGGCGATCAGCGAAAAGGCGAGGAAGGACGAGCCGGTGCCGATGAAGCTGGCGATCACCAAGGCCGCTGCAAGCGCGTTGGCCTCGGGATCGGCGAGCGCAAAGCCCAGCGGGAAGAGCGCGTAGAACAGAAAATCCAGCGCAATGTCGAGAAAGGCGCCCCGGTCGCTCGGCCCGGCCATGCGCGCCACCTCGCCATCCAAGCCGTCTGCGAGACGGTTTGCCGCGAGCCCCGCCAGCGCCAGCCCCGGAAGCCCAAGCGCCGCCGCCCCGGCCCCGGCAAGACCAAAGCCAAAGCCCGCCAGCGTGATCCAATCGGCCTTTATCCCGGCGGCATAGAGCTTGCGGGCGACGGGGTGCAGCAGGCGGCGCTGCAGCGGCAGGAGGAAGGCATCAATCATCGGCGCAGTCTTGGGCTGCCTGCGCGGCGCGATCAAGGGGGCCGCGACGCGAGATTGGCGCTCAGACCCGACGGGCGCGCAGTGCCAGCACCTGCCGCAGCGTCTCGGTGGGCGGCACGGTGCGGAAAATATCCCCCAGCATCGCCGCATCGGCGCGCAGCCCGGTAATCCAGCCGCCGCGCTTGTCGTGCTTATAGGGGCTTTCCACCTCGGGCCAGCGCACCACGGCCACGCGCAGCCCGGCGTCGATCCACAGCCGGTTCATGAACACTTCGAGCCCGAAGCGCGGCAGCGCCTCGAGCGCCGCCAGTTGCGAGGCCAGAACCGCGCGCGGCATCACCCGCTCGCCCGAGATATAGTCGATGCCGATCATCCGCCACAGCAGCGGCGCGTTGCGGCGCAGGCTGATCGCCGCCCCGGCATGGCCCTGCAGCACGGGCGTGGCCAAGGCCGACAGATGCTCTGGCCCCAGTCCCAGCAGATCGCTGTCCAGAAGCAGCACATGCTGCCCGCGCGCCTCGGCGATGCCGCGCGCGACGGCGCGTGTCTTGCCGCCGTTGCGGGGCTGACGCAGCACCCGCAGATGCCCGTGCCCCTGCCCCGCCGCCTCGGCGGCCTCGGCAGTGCCATCACCAGAGCCGTCGTCGACCACCACGACCTCTCCGATCAGCGGATGGTCCAGCACCGCCTGCAGCACCCCGCCGATGCGCGGCGCCTCGTTATAGGCGGGGATGATGCAGCTGAGCGCGATCTCGGTCATTTCTTCACTCCCACCTTCAGCCCGCGGCGCAGCCCCCAGCCCACGGCGAAAAGCACCAGCCCGCCCAGAAGCACCAGCGAGGCGCGGGCGATCCAATTGTCGATCTGGCTGTAAGCCGAGCCCAGCGTGTAGCCGAGCGCCACGAAGAACAGGCTTTTGGGAATGGTCGCCAGCGTGTTGACCCAGAAGAAGCGCCACAGCGACATGCGCGCCATGCCCGCGGCCACGAGGATCGGCGCGCCGGCGCTATGGGTGATCTTGCCGATCACCAGCGTGCGCCCGCCCTTGTGGTGAAAATGCCCCGCCAGCGCCGCCAACCGTGCCCGGTTCAGCCCCATCTTCATCAGCCAGCGCTGCGGCAGCCGGGTCAGCCCCCAGCGCCCAATGCCGTAGTAGAGCACGTCGCCAACCACATCGGCGACGATCACCACCAGCGTCACGCTCCAGATGTCCAGCAGGCCGCGGCTCGCCAGCCACGCGGCGATCACCGTCACGATCGGCCCTTCGAGCATGGCGATGGGGGCGAGGATCGCCAGCCCCTCCTTGGCGATGAGGGCGGTTACCGTTTCCAGTCCGATCAAGGTCTTACTCCGCAGGCCCCGCAGCCGAGGAGGGTGTGCTGCCGGGAGCCATATCCGTTCCGCGCCAGGAGATTCCGCGCCCCGCCCATGTGGCCACCCAAATGGCCGGAAGCAAGAGGTCGCGCATCAGCATGGCCGCGACATCCCGCGCACCGGCAGGCCAGCCCGCCACTTTGCACAGGGTCCATTCCGCACCGTACCACAGGATCAGAAGCACCGGCAGCGCCCACAGCGGCGCCGCCCCAAGGGTGATCAGGCCGATAAGGCCAAGCAGCGCCAGAAGCGGGCCCTGCGCGATCTCACCGATGAAAAGCCCCGGAAACCCGTCGCGCCGCACCCGCGACCAGCGCAGCTGCCGGTCCCAGACCGTGCGCGCCGCCCGGCTGCCTATGGGCTGCGAGAAGAGCCGCTGAGACAGCCGCACCTTCAGCCCCTGCGCACGCACCAGTTTGGTCGCGGCGACGTCTTCGGCGAGGTTGCGCCCCAGCGCCCGCAGCCCGCCGCCCGCCTCCAGCACATCGCGCCGCCAGAACAGCGTCTTGCCCTGCGCAAAGCCCAGCCCAAGGCTGTCCGCCGCCAGTTGCCAACGACCCTGCGAGCTGTTGAGAAACGCGCATTCCACCGCGCCCCAGAAGTTTTCGGGGCGGCTGCCTGCGGGCGGGGCCGAGACCAGCCCGGTGCCCTCGCGCCATGTCGCCACAAGCCGCGTCAGATAATCGCGATCGAGCAGCAGGTTGCTGTCGGTCATCACCAGATGCTCGCTGCGCGCCGCCGCGACCCCCTTGAACAGGTTGTTGAGCTTGGGGTTGCCGGTCTGCGCCACGTCGCCGATCAGCAGCTGCGCCTGCACCTGCGGGTGCGCCGCGATCAGCCGCCGCACCAGCGGCACCGCGGCGTCCTTGTCTCGCGCGGCGCAAAAGATCACCTCATAGTTCGGGTAGTCCTGCACAAAGGACGAGGCCAGCGTCTCTTCGTCAAAGGCATCGAGCCCGCAGACCGGGCGGATAAGCGACACGAAAGGCAGATCCGCTTGCGCAGGCCTCTGCTCGGGCCCCACATAACGTGCGCCCGCCAGCACCGCGCTCAGCAGATGGATCGCCAGCGGCACAAGCACTAAAAGCAGCAGCAGCGTCAGCATCACATCGCCCCCTCGGCCAAGGCGCCTTTTTCGGGTGTGGCCTCGGCGGCACGGGCGGGCAGCGGGCGCGGCAGTGCCGCCGCCGGGGCGCGCTCATAGCTCACCAGTTGCAGCCGCCCGTCGAAATCCTCGGCCAGCGCGGTGAGGCTGTCGACCCAATCGCCGCAATTGGCATAGGTGATGCCGCTGCGCAGGCGCACGCCCGGCTTGTGCGAATGACCGCAGATCACCCCGCGCGCACCGGCCGCCTCGGCCAGCCGCGTGAGTTTGCGCTCAAACCCGTCACCCATCGCCAGCATTCCGTTGGCCCAGCCGAAGACCCGGTCCACAAAGCTCTGCTCCCATTCGGTCAGCCCCGCGCGGCGGCGCAGATAGGCGTCGAGCTGGCGCAGCGAGGCGTCGATGCGGCTGCCAAGCCGGGTCATGAAGTGCCAGCGCAGAATCCGCGGATCGCATTGATCCCCATGCAGCACGAGATAGCGCCGCCCGTCCGCGCCGTGGTGGATCACCGCCTCACGCAGTTCCCACCCCTCGATCGCCGCACCGGGCGCGCGCATCTTGGCGTCATGATTTCCCGGCAGATAGACCACCCGCGTCCCGTCCTTCGCCCGGCTCCGCAGCTCGGCCATGATCTGATCATGCGCCGCCGCCCAATGCAGCCGCCCGCCGTGCCACAGATCGAAGATGTCGCCGACGAGATAGATGGTCTCGGCCTCGACCCCGCGCAGAAACTCGAGGATCGGCCCCGACCGGCAGGCACGCGCGCCGAGATGGAGGTCGGAAATGAACAAGCTGCGGTACGAGGTGCGGGCAATCTTGCCTGCGGAAAAGGTCGGCATCCGGGCATGTTCCTTCACTGTTCGCCCGCCTTATGGCGAATCGATGTATCGCCAATGTGACGAGGCACCGACGAGAACGCGCAGCCACCGCGACCGGTTCCTCACACAAGGAAAACTGTTTTGTGATTTCCGTCCCTTAGAGCGGATTACGCCGGATGCGACAAAGCGCCGAAAGGCGCCGCGGAGCGTGGGAAAAGATGGCCGGAGCCGCGGGCTGGCAACGCTCATGTCGGTGTCTCGGAAATCAAGATCTCGGTAGAATTCGTAAAATAACGTCTCGCCCTGACCTTAGGGCAATTCCCGCAAGAGGCGAAACATGTTTTCCCAAGGCAGCTTACATTGGCGGAAAGCCGACCGATCGGCCTCGCCAGACGCAACGAAGCGCGCAAGCAGATGCGCTGCGCAAACAATGTCAGAAATCTCGGAAAGAGTGGTGCACCAACCCGGCCCTCTGGGCGGTGGTACGTGGCAGGGGCAGCAGGGTTCGAACCCGCGACCTACGGTTTTGGAGACCGTCGCTCTACCAGCTGAGCTATACCCCTACTGTGTTGCGCTCTCTAGAAGGTTCTGCGGGCGTGGTCAACCGGATATCTCCCAGAAATCCGGCTTCCGTTGCGCAGGCTGCGGCAGCCCGCGATATCCCTTCGCCAAAGCCCGCCGCGCAGTGCTATTTCCCATCCGCCGGAGGCTCATAGGCGATGAGCAGCTTGTAGGCGCAGATCGCCCCCAGCCCCAGAAAAACCACCGCCCAGCCCGGTCCGCCGATGGCGATCTCCAAAAGCCCCCAGCCAAGGCAGACCGCGGTGATCGCCACGCGCAGCCAGAGCGGACGGAAGAACGGGTGTGAAAAGTCGAACATGCGCCTGAACCGCCGGGTGTGCCCCGGCCCTTCTCCTGTGGTCCCGCCCCTCCTAGCAGCATCGCGCCGTGCAGGCACCCTGCAACCTTGCGACGCGAGACCCTGCGCCGGTGAACAGGCCCCCCGCGATGGCGCGCAGGACGGCGGGGCGACAGCAGCACCGCGCGCCTCTATCTTCTTTCAAGGAACAAACTCGGACACGCGCCATGACCACCGCCGCCTTCGCCCATCACCTGCACCGCCCCGACGCCGCGGATGGCTCCGCGCTGCTGCTCTTGCATGGCACCGGCGGCACAGAGACCGATCTCATCCCGCTGGGGCAGATGCTGGCACCGCGGGCCACGCTTCTGGGCCTGCGCGGCCGCGCCACCGACGAAGGGGTGACCCGCTGGTTCCGGCGGCTGGAGATGGCGCGCTTCGATCAGGCGCAGATCCGCAGCGAGGCGCAGGCCTTTTCCGAAGCCCTGCCCGCGCTTCTGCAGCAAGAGCGGATCGACCCGGCGCGCCTCACCGTGCTGGGCTATTCCAACGGCGCCAATTTCGCCGCGGCGCTCATGGCGCTGCACCCCAAGCTGCTGCGCCGCGCGATCCTCCTGCGTCCCATGCTGGTGCTGGAAGAGCCGCCCGAACCGGATCTGTCGCATCTCGAGGTGCTGACACTCGCCGGTGAGGCCGATCCCTATGGCCGCTACGCCCCGGCGCTCAATGACTGGCTGGAGCGTTGCGGCGCGGCGCTCGACGCCCGCCTGCTGCCCGCCGGGCATGGTCTTGGGCAGGGCGATCTTGCGGCGGCCTCGGACTGGCTGGCCAAACGCGCGAACTGACGCCGAAGCGCGACAGGTCTTGCGATGGGCGTAGGAGATCGCCCCGGCCTGTGTCACTCTTGGCCTATGAGCCCCGAAACCCCGCAGTTCGCAGATCTCAAATCCCTATGGCCCGGCGCGGCGACTCGCTTCCTCGCGCTGCGCCTGCTGCCCGGCGATGATCTGCGCGCCGCCCTGCAGGCCGCGTTTGCAGCCGAGCGCGAGCATGCGGGATTCGTCGTCGCCTGTGTCGGCAGCCTCTCCAAAGTCGCCCTGCGCCCCGCCGGAAAGGACAGCGCGATGCTGCTGGAGGTGACGCTCGAGATCGTCTCACTGTCGGGCACCTTCTCGAAGGACGGCCCCCATCTGCATATCTCGGTGTCGGATTCGCGCGGCCAGATGCTCGGCGGGCATCTGCTCGAAGGGTCGATCGTGCGCACCACCGCCGAGGTGATCCTCGGCCTCGCCCCGGTGCATTTCCGCCGCGCGCCCGACCCGCGCACCGGCTACCCCGAGCTGTTCTTCGACTGATCCGCAAGACGGGGCCACTTGACCGAACCGGGCCCTTCTTCTCTTTGAAAATACGCCGGGGTGAATGCCCGCAGGGCAGAGGGGCAGCGCCCCTCATCCGCCC
Source organism: Salipiger sp. CCB-MM3 (assembly GCF_001687105.1). NCBI lineage: Bacteria > Pseudomonadati > Pseudomonadota > Alphaproteobacteria > Rhodobacterales > Roseobacteraceae > Salipiger > Salipiger sp. CCB-MM3. Next base: position 2,098,196 of record NZ_CP014595.1, on the reverse strand, counting down.
TCAGCCAAAGAACGCCCGCCGAAGCAGGTTCAGCGCCGCCACCAGCAGCACGATCAGCGTGATCCGCCGGAACATCGCCTGATCGATCCGGTCATGCACGCGGCGGCCCAGCCACATGCCCCCCAGCGCCGGGATCAGCAGCGCCGCCGAGAAGGGCGCGGTCTGCGCGTTCAGCACCCCCGAGAGCGTATGCGCGGCGGTCAGCGAGATCGCCCCTAGCCCATAGGCCACGCCCTGCACGCGAATCTGATCGCGCTTTTCGGTGCCGATCGCCGTCAGATAGGCCACGAAGGGCGGCCCCCAGACCCCCGACATGCCGCCGATGAACCCGGCCACCGCGCCCACCGTCGCCTCGAGCCTCGGGGTCGAGCCGTTCGGCAGGTTCGGACGCCATCCCGCCAGCTGCATCAGGCAAAAGAGCGCCACCGGCCCGCCGATCATCGCCAGCAGCACCTGCGTCGGCAGCACCCGCACCAACTGCGCCGAAAGCGCCAGCATCACAAAGGCCACGATCAGAAAGACCTTGAAGCGTTTCACCGTCTCCCACGCCGCACGCGGCCCCTCGCCAAAGGCCTGAAAGGCGTTGGTCGCCAGCGTCGGCAGGATCAGCCCCGCGAGCGCCAGTTCGGGACCGACCACCGATCCCAGCCCCGAGATCATGATCATCGGCATGGCAAAGCCCACCATGCCCTTCACCGTGCCCGCCAGTGCTGCGACAGCGAAGGCGAGGGCAAAGGTCTGCGGTGATACGAGAGAGAAAAGCGCGTCCATAAGTGGCTCATATCACGGGCGCTTCGCCGCGACAGCCCCGAACGATAGGGTAATATTAAGTCGCATGATTTTATCACAGGGTATTTTTGTTGCGCTGCGACTGCAAAATCGCTATCCCCTCTCTGGCACGAGGAGGAGATGATTCATGGCGCATGACGGACAGGGTGACATGCTGAAGGACGGCACGATTCTGGACGATCTTCTGGGGCTCACCGGCGCGGCGCTGGCCCCGGTGGAACAGATCTTTGAAGAGGCCCGCAGCGCCCTGCGCGCCCTGACCGAGGAAGACGGCCGCGTCTCCGGTCGGCTGATCGAGGAAAACCAGTTCGCCGCCCATGGTCTGGCATGGCTCGCCACCTATGCCGAGTCGCTGCGGCAGCTGCACGGCTGGGCCGAGCGCATGGCCGCCGAGGGCACCTTCGGCGAGATCGAACAGCTGCTTCTGCAGATCGGCTTTGGCGAATACCTCAGCCAGATCGCCGGGGGCATCCAGATGAATCAGGGCGAGATGGTGCGCCTCAGCGATCTTGGCCTGCCCGTCTCTGCCGCCGCGCCGCTGATGACCGGCGCCGCCGGCACCCTCGCCGCGCGCGGCAACAGCCAGAGCGCCCGCACGCGCCTTGTCGAACTGATGCAGGAGCGCGCCGCCGAGATCACCGTGGGCCGCACCGGGCTCGACGACGAGCTAGAGATGATCCGCGAGCAGTTCCGCCGTTACGCCGTGGAAAAGGTCGAGCCCTACGCGCATGACTGGCACCTCAAGGATGATTACATCCCCATTGAGGTGATCGAGGAACTGGCGGAGATGGGGGTCTTTGGCCTCACCATCCCCGAGGAACACGGCGGCTTTGGCCTCAGCAAGGCGTCCATGTGCGTGGTCTCCGAGGAACTCTCGCGCGGCTATATCGGTGTCGGCTCGCTTGGCACCCGGTCCGAGATCGCCGCCGAGTTGATCATCGCGGGCGGCACCGAAGAGCAAAAGGCGAAATGGCTGCCCCGCATCGCCAGCGGCGAGACGCTGCCCACCGCGGTCTTTACCGAGCCCAACACCGGCTCGGACCTCGGCGCGCTGCGCACCCGCGCGGTAAAGGACGAGAGCGGCGATTACACCATCACTGGCAACAAGACGTGGATCACCCATGCCGCCCGCGCCCATGTGATGACGCTGCTCGCCCGCACCGATCCGGGCAGCGACAACTATAAGGGCCTGTCGATGTTCCTCGCCGAAAAGACCCCCGGCGACGACGAGATCCCCTTCCCCACCCCCGGAATGACCGGCGGCGAGATCGAAGTGCTGGGCTATCGCGGCATGAAGGAGTTCGAACTGGGGTTCGACGGCTTCAAGGTGAAGGGCGAGAACCTGCTCGGCGGCGAAGAGGGCAAGGGCTTCAAGCAACTCATGGAGACCTTCGAGAGCGCCCGCATCCAGACCGCCGCCCGCGCCATCGGCGTGGCGCAATCGGCGCTCGACGTGGGGATGCGCTATGCGCAGGAGCGCAAGCAGTTCGGCAAGCCGCTGATCGCCTTCCCGCGCGTTTCGGGCAAGCTGGCGATGATGGCGGTGGAAATCATGATCGCCCGCCAGCTCACCTATTTCTCGGCCCGTGAGAAAGACGAGGGCATCCGCTGCGACCTCGAGGCGGGGATGGCAAAACTGCTCGGCGCCCGCGTGGCTTGGGCCAATGCCGACAACGCGCTGCAAATCCACGGCGGCAACGGCTTCGCGCTGGAGTATTCGATCAGCCGCATCCTGTGCGACGCCCGCATCCTCAACATCTTCGAGGGTGCCGCGGAGATTCAGGCGCAAGTGATTGCACGTCGCCTGCTCGGCTGATCCCGGCCATATCGGACCACCGGCAAGGCCCCGCCCAGCGGGGCCTTTTTGCCCTGCGCGCCACGCAATCCGGCTACCCTGCTCTTGTCTGATCTGCATCAAGGCTGCGCCGCCGCCATCATGGTCTGGAGGGGCGAAATACATTCCAGGAGACTGATATGTCCTACAAGGAACAACTCGCCGACAAACGCCGCGAACTGCGCGAACTGCGCAAGGCCATCCCCGACACATTCGCGGGTTTCGTCGAGATGGAAAAGGCCGCCTCCGCCGAGGCCGCGCTGGACCACAAGCAGAAGGAATATGTGGCGCTCGGCATCGGCATCGCCATCCGCTGCGATTCCTGCATCCTCAGCCACGTCAGCGCGCTGGTCCGTCTCGGCGCCACCCGCGAAGAGATCGCCGACGTCTGCGGTATGGCGATCCAGATGGGCGGCGGGCCGGGCCTGATGTATGCCGCCAAGGCGCTGGCCGCCTATGATGAGTTCACCGCCGAAGGCTAAGCCCGCGACGGAATGCTCTGCGCGCTGCGTATCAGAGGGGTCACAGGCAGAAAGGACGCCCGATGAACCCTCTGATTGCAGCAGCAGCCGCCCTTTTCGTTTCCACCACCGCTCTCGCGGCCCAGCCGCAGGCTGCCTCCCAAGGCGGCCCGGGCGGTGACCCCATCAAGCAGATGGACGCAAATGGCGACGGCAGGGTCACCCTCGCCGAGGCCGAGGCGCAGAGCGCGCGCATGTTCGCCCGGCTCGACGCCAATCGCGACGGCAGGCTCTCGCAGGACGAAGCCCGCCCGCGCGGCCCGCGCCAAGGCTCGGCCAATCGCCCCGCCCCACGCGACGGCGCACCTGCGGGCCGGCCCGGCGGTCCGCGCATGGACAGCAACGGCGATGGCGTGATCACGCAGGCCGAATTCACCGGCGGCGCGCGGCAGATGTTCAAGCGCATGGATCGCAACGGCGATGGCGTGCTGAGCGGCGCCGAGATGACCCCGCCCAAGCGCCCGGGGACCTAGGCGGCACTTCGCCGCCCCCCTGCGCCAACAAAAAAGGCCCCGGCGGATCGCTCCACCGGGGCCTTTCATCTCTTGGAGCCAGAAGTCAGCCGCGCAGCGCGCCGCCGGTGGCCTTTTCGACCTTGGCGACGATCTTGGCCGCCACCTCTTCGATGTCCTTTTCCTTCAGCGTCTTGTCGCTGGGCTGCAGGCGCACGGTGATGGCGAGCGACTTCTTGCCCTCGCCGAGGCTGCCGCCGATGAACTCGTCGAACACGCGGACCTCTTCGATCAGCGCCTTGTCGGCACCCGCAGCGGCGCTCACCAGATCGAGCGAGGCAACCTCCGCATCCACGACAAAGGCAAAGTCACGTTCCACCGCTTGCAGATCGTTCTGCGCCAGCGCCGGGCGGGCCGCATCGGTCTTGCGCGGCAGCGGGATTTCCTGCGGGTAGAGCGTGAAGGCCACGACAGGGCCTTTCACGTCCATCTCCTGCAGCACCTTGGGGTGCAGCTCGCCGAAGACGCCCAGCACCTTCTTGGGGCCGAGGCAGAGCTTGCCGTGACGGCCCGGATGCCACCATTCCTCGGCGCCGCGAAGGATCTGCATCTTCGCCGGGGCCCCCATGGCCGCCAGCAGCGCCTCGGCATCGGCCTTGGCGTCGAACACATCCACCGGGCGCGAGGCGCCATGCACGTCCTTCGGACCGGTGCGCCCGACGAGAATGCCGGTCACCTGCGTCGCCTGCTCGCCCGGCTCACCGCCAGCGAAGGCCGGACCGCATTCAAAGAGCGCCATATCCGCAAAGCCGCGCGCCTGATTGCGCGAGGCCGCCTGCAGCAGCCCCGGCAGCAGCGAGGGGCGCATGTGACTCATCTCCGAGCTGATCGGGTTGGCCAGCATCGTGGCATCGGTGCCGCCGCCGAACATCTCGGCCGCCGCCTGATCGATGAAGCTGTAGGTCACGCACTCATTGTAGCCCAGCTCCGCCGTGGTGCGGCGGGCCACCTGCTCGCGCTTCTGCATCGGCGAGAGGATCGGCTTCGGCACGCCCGGCTGCGCGCGGCGCATGGGTTGCGGCTGCAGCTTGGTCAGCGAGGCGACGCGGGCCACCTCTTCCACCAGATCCGCCTCGCCCATCACGTCGGGACGCCAGCTCGGCACCGAGGCCATGTCGCCCTCGAGCGTGAAGCCCAGAGCGGTCAGCGTGGCGCGCTGCTCCTGTGCCGGGATCTCCATGCCGACGAGGCTGATCACCCGGTCGGTGTCGAGCTTATAGGCGCGGCTCACGTCGGGGATGGTGCCAGCAACGATCACCTCGGAGGCTTCACCGCCAGCGATCTCGAGGATCATCGCGGTCGCCGCCTCGATGCCCGGCGCCACCGAGGCAGGGTCGATGCCACGCTCAAAGCGATAGCGGGCGTCGGAATTGATCTTCAGCGCGCGGCCCGTGTAGGCGGTGCGGACGGTCTCGAAATAGGCCGCCTCGAGGAAGACATCCACGGTCTCGTCCGAAACGCCCGTGGGCTCGCCGCCCATGACGCCACCGAGGCTTTCGACGGTGTCCCCGGCCGAGATCACCACCATGCCCGGCTCGAGCGTGTAGGTCCGCTCGTCCAGCGCCTCCAGCGTCTCGCCGCCCTTGGCACGGTGCACGCGCAGGTCGCCCGACACCTTGCCCGCGTCAAAGACGTGCAGCGGGCGGTTGCGGTCGAAAGTGAAATAGTTGGTCACATCGACGAGGAAGCTGATCGGGCGCAGGCCGATGGCCTTCAGCCGGTCCTGCAGCCACTCCGGCGACGGGCCGTTCTTCACGCCGCGGATGACGCGGCCATAGAACACCGGGCAATCGTCAAGCGTGTCTTCGTCGATCGTCACGTTGATCGGCGAGGCGAAACTGCCGGGCACGGTGACCTCGGGCAGCGCCTTCAGCGTGCCAAGACCGCGCGCCGCAAGATCGCGGGCGATGCCATGCACACCCAGTGCGTCGGGCCGGTTCGGGGTGATGGCGATCTCGATCACCGGGTCGACCTTGGCCGGATCGTTCGCCGCCAACCAGTCGATGAACCGCTCGCCGACCTCGCCCGAGGGCAGCTCGATGATGCCGTCATGTTCCTCGGACAGCTCCATCTCGCGCTCGGAGCACATCATGCCGAAGCTCTCGATGCCGCGGATCTTGCCGACCTGAATGGTGGTGTCGATGCCGGGCACATAGGTGCCGGGCGTGGCCACGACAACGGTGATCCCCTCGCGCGCGTTGGGCGCGCCGCAGATGATCTGGCTCTCGCCCGCATCGGTCATCACCGTGCAGACGCGCAGCTTGTCGGCGTCGGGGTGTTTCTCGGCCTTGACCACCTTGCCGATTTTGAAATCGGACAGGCGCTCGGCGGGGTTCTCGACCCCTTCGACCTCGAGCCCCAGATCGGTCAGTGCTTCGGTGATCTCGTCCACCGTGGCGGAGGTGTCGAGGTGGTCTTTCAACCAGGAAAGCGTGAATTTCATCTCTCGGCCCGGCTTGGTTTCGCTTGGGTCCGGTCCTTAGCGGAATGAGGCGGAAGGGGAAAGGGGGTTGGCCTCAGCGCGGGGCGTGCGCGGCCTCTGTGCTGCCCGAAGGGCGAAAGGGGCGCTGCCCCTCTTGGCCTGCGGCCAATTCACCCCGGGATATTTGTGCCAAGAGGAAGCGACGGGGGCAGTGGCAGCCCGGGCCGCCACCGCCGGCATCGGGCTCAGACGATCTTGCAGGCGTCTTCCATGCTCAGGCGCGGCAGGCGGTCGAACACTTTCGACGGCTCGCCATAGCCGAGGTTGATCATGAAGTTCACCTTCCACGTGGTGCCCGCAAGGAAGGCCTCCTCAACCGCCGCCGGATCGAAGCCGGACATCGGGCCGCAGTCGAGCCCCAGCGCGCGCGCGGCCAGCATCAGGTAAGCGCCCTGCAGCGAGGAGTTGCGGAAGGCGGTGTCGTTGATCATCGCCTCGGATCCGGTGAACCACGGCTTGGCGTCGGCGTGCGGGAAGAGCTCGCCGAGCTTTTCGTAAAATTCGATGTCGTGGCATACGATCACCGTGACCGGCGCGGTCATGGTCTTCTCGCGGTTGCCGCTGGACATGGCCGGGCTGAGCTTTTCCTTGGCGTCTTTGCTGCGCACGAAGACGAAGCGCGCCGGCGCGCAGTTCGCCGAGGTCGGGCCCATCTTGGTCAGGTCATAGAGCTTTTCGAGGATCTCCTCGGGGATGTCCTTGTCCTGCCACGCGTTCTGCGAGCGCGCCTCGAGGAACAGCGTGTCGAGGGCGGCGGCGTCGAGCGCGCCGGGGAGTGCGATATCTTTCATCAATTTATGCCTTTCGAGCGGTCATGCGGGTTCGGCCACCGCGCCCTGCATCTGCGGGCGGGCGACCTCGAAGGTCTGTGCGAGGTCGGCGATCAGATCCTCGGAGCCGCGCGGCCCCATGATCTGCACGCTGAGCGGCCCGTCCGAGGTCCATGCCACGGGCAGGGTCAGAACCGGAAGCCCAAGGATCGAGCCGGGACGGGTGAAACCGGTCATGCCCGAGATCATCCGGGCGATCTCGGCGCCCTGCGCGTGCACCAGCGCCTCGGCCTGCGGCGCCACATCAGCAAGGCCGGGCAGCACGATCAGATCGGCGGCACCGAAGATCTCGGCCTCGGTGCGGGCCATGGCGATCTCGCGGATCTGCCGGGCGCGCAGATAGGCCTGCGCCGGAATGCCCGCCGCCTGCGCCAGCCGCGCGCGCACCTGCGTGCCATAGGTTTCGGGCGCGTCGCGCAGCCGGTCGGCATGCACCGTCGCGGCCTCGGAGATGGCGATGACATTCGCCGGTTCGGTCAGATCCGAGAAGAACCCCATGTCGAGCGAGACGGTCTCATGCCCCTGCCCGCCAAGCGCGGCGCGCAGCTCGGCCATGGCGGCGCGCATCCGCTCCGAGGCGCCCTCGACGAAGCCGCCGCGGTCGAACCCGATGCGCAGGCGGCCGGGGTCTTGGGCGGTGGCGCGGGTGCGCCCGCCGGAGATCACCGACAGCACGCGCCGGGCGCAATCGACGCTGGCGGCGAGCGGGCCGACGGTGTCCTGCGTCCAGCTCAGCGGCATGGCCCCGGTCAGCGGCACCACGCCAAGGCCGGGCTTGAAGCCGACGACGCCATTGCAGGCGGCGGGCACACGGATCGAGCCGCCGGTGTCCGAGCCGAGCGCCGCGGGCACCAGCCCCATGCCCACCGCGACGCCCGAGCCGCTGGAGGAACCGCCGGGCACGCCGCCCGGCACCGCCGGGTTCTCGGGCATGCCGTGGTGGTGGTTCTGCCCGGTCGGGCCCATGGCGAACTCGGACATCTGCAGCCGCCCGAAATCCACCGCGCCCGCAGCGTCGAGCCGGTCGAGCACCGCCGCGGTGCCCTGCGCGGTCTTGCGCGCCGAGGGGTGACCGCCACAACCGATGGTCGAGCCCTTGCGGTCGAACATGTCCTTATGCGCCATAGGCACCCCCTGCAGCGGACCCAGCGGGGCACCGTCGCGGCGGGCGAGATCGGCGGCGCGGGCCTGCTGATAGGCGCGCTCCCATTCGAGCCGCTGGAACGGCGAGAGCGTGCCGCGCGCGGCGATGCGCGCCTGCAGATCCTCGAGCAGCGCGACCGAGGTGGTCTCGCCCCGGTCCAGTCGCCCCTGAAGCTCGGCGATGGTGATCAGCGTCATGCCCCGCCCTCCGCGAAAGGATCGGTGGCCGCCAGTGCGCCGCAGCGCCCCATCGGGCGCAGCGTGCCATTGCCCGGCGGGTCCAGCAGCGGGTTGGCGAAAATGCCGGTCTCGACCCGCGCGCGCTGGTCGCGGGCGATGGCAAGCTCGTCTTCCGAGGGCGCGCGGCCCAGCAGGGCGGTCAGCTCCTGTTCCATGTCAGAGGTCCTTTCCCAGCCGTGGGGATACGGCTGCTCTTGCGGCTGTGCTGGGTGCGGGCGGGGGCAATGACCAGAGCGGCGCGGGAAAATTTCCGCACGCCGCGCCGGCCTGCCAGCGGCGCGGTCAAGCGCTGTGCACCGGTGATGAGAAAATAGACGTTTGCCGGATATGCGTCCTGTGCCGCCACCCGTCCCCGCGGGGACAGCCGTGTCCCGGCGGAGCCGCGCAAGAAGTGTCCCCGCGGGGACGGCGCTGCGGTGCGGGTGCCGCTGGGGGTGGAGGGGCTTGAGCATGTCTTGTCCGCCGTCTCGGGGCATGGGTCCGGATGGCTGCCTTGGGCGGCATTGCGCCGCTGCTGCCATCCCTATTGTCCGGACTAATGCAGAAACCCTGTCAACGAGTCCGCCGCGTTCTCGGCGCCGGCAGCGCCTCAGAGGCGCGGCTTAGCCCGAAAATTCATCACTCGCTTGCCACACCGCGAGAGGCAGGCTTAGGCCGCCTGCCCGGCCCGCGCCTGCGCGCGCACCTGCCGCCATGAGAGCAGTGCGCCAAGGAAGCCGACCGCGGAAAACAGCGTGAAGCCCAGCCCGTAGTCGCCCACCAGCCCGTAGATGAAGGCAAAGCAGGACGGGCCGATAATGACCCCGATGAACGTGTAGACCAGCAGCGCGCCGGTGTTGGCGCCCACCTTGCCCTGCGGCGCGGTGCGCGCGGCGGCGGCGAGGAACACGCCGTTCCAGCCCGAGGCGACACCGCCAAGCCCGGCCAGAAGGATCACCTGCAGCACCGCGGGAAACTCGGCGATCCAGTAGAGCGAAAACAGGATGCCCCCGGCGATCAGCCCGATCAGCGCCAGCGTGCGGAACCCGCCCAGACGGTCCGCCGCCACCCCCCATGCGACGCGGCCAAACGCACCCATCAGTTGCGAGGCGGCGGCGACGCTGCCTGCGGCCACCAGCGTCCATCCATGCTCGACCAGCATGACCACGATGAAGGCGGTGGCGATGAGTTGCAGCGCCGAATAGAGCCCTCCGAGCAGGGCGAGCGTCTGCAGCCGCGGGTCCGCGTGGATCGCCTTCTGCTCGCGCAGCATGCGGCGCCAGACCCCCTCGGAGGCGGCACCGCGCTGGATCGGTTCGGGCCGGTCGGTGAGCAGCGACCACAGCAGCAGCAGCGCCGGTGGCAGCGCCGCGAGCACCAGCGCCACGCGCCAGCCCGCCCCAAGCGCCACCGCCAGCGCAGGCAGCAGCACATTGGCCAGCACCGCGCCGAGTGGCACGCCGCTTTGCTTGATCGAAAACACGAGGCTCTGGCTGCGGCGCGGGGTGAACCGATGCAGGATCACCGAAGAGGCCGGATTGTTGAGCCCATAGCCGATACCGAAGAGCAGCGAGGCAAGCACCATGAGCACCGGCTGGCCGCTCGCCAGCATCAGCAGCCCGAGCACGAAAATCGCCAGTTCGAGCCGGATCACCCGCTCGGCGCGCAGGGTCTCGACCACCGCACCGGCAAAGCCCGAGGCGAACATGCCCGAGAAGTAGATCAGGCTGATCTGATAGCCGATCCAATGCGCCCCGATGCCAAGGCTTTGCGCGACTTCGGGCGCCAGCGCGGTCAGCGCGAGAATGCTGCCCGTGGCGGCGATCTGCACCAGCGTCATCACCGTCAGAGGCTTGATCCATTGGGTCGGCGCAGCAGGCGCGCCTTGGGTCGACAAGCTGTCGGTCATTCGCGTAAAGTCCGGACTTGATGGGGTGCCAGAGGGCGGAAACTGCGCACCACTAGTAAATAAGTCCGTACTTATTGACAAGATTTTGATCCGCGGGAGGGGAGCAAGCGTCATGAGCGATCTGGACAGCGACCAATTGCCGGGCAGCGCATCGGAAGAGGGCAGCACGTCGACGCCGCTCTATTTGCAGGTGGCGCATCGGCTTGAACGGCAGATCGTGTCGGGCGAGCGCGCGGTGGGCAGCCTGCTGCCGCCCGAGGCGGAACTGGCGGTGCAGCTTGGGGTGAGCCGCCACACCGTGCGTCAGGCGATTGCGCAATTGCGCAAGCGCGGAATGCTGGCGGCGCGCAAGGGCGTGGGCACGCGGGTCGAGGCTTCGAAACCCGACTGGCGCGACCGCTTCCGCAACGACAGCCGCGACGATCTTTTCGATTTCGCCAGCCAGAGCGAGTTCTTCATCGAGCACAAAGAGCGCCGCGAGGTGCGCGGCAAGACCGCCGCCGAGATCGGCTGCCGCCCCGGAAAACGCCTGATCTACATGGCCGGGCCGCGGCATTTCATTGGGGAACCTGTGCCCTTTTGCTGGAACGAGGTCTATCTCGATCCGATTGCGCAAGACGTGGTGGCCGACATGAGCGTGCTCCGCTCGTCGCTGTTTCAGCTTGTGGAGCAGCGCACCGGCGAGCGGATCGAAGAGATCCAGCAGGAGATCCGCGCGGTGGAGATCGACGCCGAGGTCTGCGCCGCCTTGGGCCGCCCTGAGGGCACCATCGGGCTGCGCATCACCCGCCGCTATCTGGCCTCGGGCGGGCGGCTGCTGGAATATGCGATCCAGACCTCGCCCGCGGACTCCTTCGCCTATCGGACGAATCTCTCGGCCGAATAGGCGCCGCCCCACGGCTCGCGCAGCGCCCAAGCGGCTGACAGCGCGGCGCCGGTTTGCCCAGAAAATCACCAGCCGACCGGACAATGCGCAAAAGTCCGGACTTTCCTGCGGTCCCTGCTGGACCTGCGTCGCAATGCCCGGACTAAGTTCGGACATACAAAAAAGACGATACGTCCAGCAGGAGAATTCACATGGATATGGGTGTCTTCATTCCGATCGCCAACAACGGCTGGCTGATCTCCAAGGGCTCGCCACAGTACATGGCGACGTTCGACCTCAACAAACAGGTGGTGCAGAAGGCCGAGAGCTATGGGCTGGAGTTCGCCCTGTCGATGGTCAAGCTGCGCGGCTTCGGCGGCGAGACCGAGTTCTGGGACCACGCGCTGGAAAGCTTTACCCTGATGGCCGGGCTTGCCGCCGTGACCTCGGAGATCAAGCTCTTTGCCTCCACCGCCATCCTGACGCTGCCGCCGGCAATCGTGGCGCGCATGGCCTCGACGATCAGCTCGATCGCGCCGGGCCGGTTCGGCGTCAACATCGTCACCGGCTGGGCCGAGGGCGAATACAGCCAGATGGGCCTGTGGCCGGGCAACGAGTGGTTCGGCTACCGCTACGATTACGCGACCGAATACGTGCAGGTGATGAAGGACCTCTGGGGCACCGGAAGCTCGGACCTCAAGGGCGAGCATTTCACCATGGACGACTGCAAGCTCTCGCCGCCGCCGGCAGGCGATGTCGAGATCGTCGCCGCGGGCATGAGCCCGCGCGGCATGAAGTTCGCCGCCGAATACGCCGATTACAACTTCATCCTCGGTAATGGGATCAACACGCCCACAGCCTTTGAGGAAAACTCGAAGAACCTCGTGGCGGCCAGCAAGGAATCGGGCCGGGACGTGGGCGCCTATGTGCTGTTCATGGTCATCGCCGACGAGACCGACGAAGCGGCCATGGCCAAGTGGCAGAAGTACCACGACGAGGCCGATATGGACGCGCTGAAGTGGCTGATCGACCAGTCCAACGTCGATCAGGGCCGCGACGGCACCTCCACCGCCAAGCATATGGCGATCCCCGAAGGCGCGGTGAACTTCAACATGGGCACGCTGGTCGGATCTTATGCGACGGTCGCCAAGATGCTCGACGAGGCCGCCGAAGTGGAAGGCGTGAAGGGCATCATGATGACCTTCGATGACTTCCTCGAAGGGATCGACACCTTCGGCCAGAAGATCCAGCCGCTGATGCAGTCGCGCAGCCACAAGCTCAAGGCCGCCTGAGCCTGCGGGCTTCATTCAGCTGACTGGCGCGGCCGCCCCTTTGCTCCCCTCTGTGTTTTTGGGGGCGGCCGCACATACCACGGACCACCCGATGACTGACCTTTTCCGGCTCGACGCCACCTCCGCCCGCGCGCTGATGCGCGATGGCCGGTTGACGCCCCGAGACCTGACCCGCGCCTGCCTTGCCCGGATCGCCGAGCGTGACGGCGAGATCCGCGCGTGGCTGAGCCTCAACCCGCGCGCCGAGGCAGAGGCCAGCGCCATTGCCGCCTCGGATCCGCGCCCGCTGGCGGGGATCCCTGTCGGCATCAAGGATGTCATCGACACGGCAGACCTGCCGACCACGCACAACTCGCCGCTCTACAGCACCCGCCGCCCCAGCGATGACGCGCCCTGCGTCGAGCTGCTGCGCGCGGCGGGGGCGATCATTCTTGGCAAAACGGACACCACCGAGTTCGCCGCTGCCGGGCGCAACGCGGTGACCGGCTGCCCCGCCGATCCGTCGCGCACCGCGGGCGGCTCTTCGGCGGGATCCGCCGCCGCCGTGGCGGATTTCCATGTGCCGCTGGCGCTTGGTACACAGACCGGCGGCTCGACCATCCGCCCCGCAGCCTTCTGCGGCGTGCCGGCGATCAAGCCAAGCTGGGGGATGATCTCTGCCGAGGGGGTGAAGCTCTATGCCGCCAGCCTCGACACGGTGGGGCTGTACGCGCGTTCCTATGCCGATCTTGACCTCTTGGGCGATGTTTATGGTTTCCCCGGCGGTGAGACGCCCCCTGCCCGGCCCCGGCTGGCGCTGTGCCGCACGCCCTATGTCGACGAGCTGGCCCCCGAGATGCTGGCGCTGCTGGAGGTTCTGCCCGAGCGGCTGGCGCCGCTCGCCGATGTGGACTGGCTCGACCTGCCCGAGGAGATGGCCGATCTCGATGCGCTGCACCGCTGCGTGCTGCTGAGCGAGGGGGCCGCCGCCTTCCGCAACCTGCGCCACCGTGGCCCGCTGGTTCACGATGATTTCATCGCCCGCGCGGATCGCCGCGAAGGCCATAGCGCGCGGCAGATGTTCGAGGCCTACGACCGGCTTGCAGACCACCGCCGCGCCTTTGAAACTCTTGCCGCGCCCTATGACGCGGTGATCGCCCCCTCGGCCCCCGGTTTCGCGCCGCCGGGCCGCACGCCGGGCAACCCGAAATTCAATGCGCTCTGGACGGCGATGCAACTGCCCTGCATTCATGTTCCAGTAAGCGCGGACCTGCTGCCGCTGGGTGTACAACTGGTGGCAGCGCGCGCGCAGGACCGCCGGCTGATCCGGTTGGCCGCGCAGATCGCACCGGCGATGGCTCTCTCCCGGCCCGCCGCGATGGAAAGAAAGGACGACTGATGGACCCCAATGATTTCAAGAACGGCATGCGCCGGCTCGCCGCTGGTGTCTCGCTGATCACCTGTGAGACGGGTGGCGCGCGGCATGGGCTGATCGCCACCGCCGTGACCTCGCTTAGCGCCGAGCCGCCGAGCCTGCTGATCTGCGTCAACGCCTCTGCCTCGATCCACGAGCATCTGAGCGAAGCCGAGTCCTTCTGCGTGAACGTGCTGTCGCGCGACCAGCAGGACATCGCCACGCGCTTTGCCATGCCGAAGGACCGCGAGACCCGTTTTGAAGTGGGCGAGTGGAGCGAGCTTGAGACCGGTGCCCCGGCGCTGCGCGGCGCGCAGGTGAGCTTTGACTGCCGCCCGGCGCAGAAGAGCAGCTTTGGCACCCATACGATCTTTATCGGCGAGGTGATCGCGGTGACCGACTGGGGCAGCGATTCCGATCCGCTGCTCTACCACGACGGCAAGTTCGAGCATCTGGTCAAGGCCGAGGTGGTCTGAACGTGAGCGGCGCGGCGGAGAATTATTCAGGTGTCTACGACCGGCAGGTGGGCTTTGGCGCGCGTCCGGCGCTGGTGCTGATCGACTTCGCCCACGCCTATTACGACGAGGCCTGCCCGCTGTTCGCCGGTCCCGGCGCGGTGCGCGCGCTGGCGGCGGCGCTGGATCTGCGCGCCGCGGCGCGGGCGGCAGGGGTTCCGGTGGTGCTGACGCGCATGGCGCTGCACCCCAGCGGCATCGACGGCGGGCGGTTCTTTGAAAAGGCCGCCCCGCTGGAAGCCTTTCTGCCGGGCCGCGCCACCGCCGAGTTCGCCGAAGGTCTGGCGCCCGAGGAGGACGAGTTGGTGGTTCCCAAGCAATATCCGTCGGCCTTCTTCGGCACCTCGCTCGCCTCGACCCTGCACGCCATGGGCTGCGACAGCGTGATCCTGACGGGGCTGACCACCTCGGGCTGCGTGCGCGCCTCTTGCGTCGATGCCATGAGCCACGGGTTCCGCACGCTGGTGGTGCGCGAGGCCTGCGGCGACCGGCACGAAGGCCCGCATGAGGCCAATCTCTTCGACATGAATGCGAAATACGCCGATGTGATCGGTCTGGACACCTGCCTTGCGGAATTCGAGCGCATGGCGGGCCATGTTGCGGTCAGGGCCTGACGTCCCTAGCAGGGTCTGATCCATTCGGGGACCGGGGCAAACGCCCCGGCACCCCGTTTTTTGATCCGGCGCGGGTCAGCGCGGATCGAAATAGTTGAGCGGGATCTTCAGGTAGCTGCGACCGTTGTCCTCGGGATCGGGCAGGCGCCCGCCGCGGATATTCACCTGCAGCGCCGCCAGCATCAGTTTCGGCAGAGGCAGCGTACCGTCGCGCTTGTCGCGCACCGCGCGGTATTCCTGCTCGGACGGGTCGTCCTTGAGGTGGATGTTCTTCGCCTTGTGCTCGGCCACCGTGGCGCAGCACTGCGCCTCGCGCCCCTCGGGGGCATAGTCGTGCCCGACGTAGAGCCGCGTGTCCTCGGGCAGCGCGAGGATCTTCATCAGGCTCTCGTAAAGCTGCGCGGAACTGCCGCCGGGGAAATCCGCGCGCGAGGTGCCGCTGTCGGGCATCATGAAGGTGTCATGCACAAAGGCCGCATCCCCGGCGACATAGGTGATCGAGGCCAGCGTGTGACCGGGGCTGAAGATCACCTTCACCGGGACCGCGCCGACGGTGAATTCGTCGCCATCGGCAAAGAGCACATCCCATTGCGCGCCGTCGGTGGGCAGATCGGGCAGGTTGTAGATGCCCTGCCAGAGCTTTTGCACGTCCTTCACCTTTTCGCCGATGGCGGTGGTGCCGCCGATCTTCGACTTGATGTAGGGCGCGGCAGAGAAATGGTCGGCATGCGGGTGGGTGTCGAGGATATAGGTGATCTCGATCCCGGCCTCCTGCACATAGGCGATGATCGCGTCGGCGTTATGGGTGCGCGTGGCCCCGGCCAGCGGGTCGAAATCCAGCACCGGGTCGACGATCGCGCCCTTCATGCTGTCGGGGTCATGGAAGACGTATTGCCAGCTTCCGGTCGGCTCGTCCCAGAAAGTCTTCACGACGGGGCTGATAGTCATTTGGCTTTCCTTCTTCGGCTGTCGGGCGGATCGGTGCCGCCCTTACATATTCTTTGTAAGGAATGTATTGCAAGCAAAGCCGAAGTCATCCCCCCGCCTGCGGAAATTTTGCCGCAGGGTTTAACGGGTCAGCTGTCCACCACCTTGCGGGCGAGCGCGATGAACTGCGCCCGCTCTTCTTCCGTCAGCCCGCAGAGGATATCGGGCTGCAACTGTGCCACCAGCGGTGCCACCTCGGCCCGCGCCGCCTCGCCCGTCTCGGTGAGGCTGAGGCTGCGGGCGCGGCGATCTTCTTCGTTGACCTGCCGGGCCACCAGCCCTTTTTGCACCAGCCGTTTGACCACCTCGCCGATGGTCGCCCGGTCATAGGCGATGAGCGCCGCCAGCTTCGCCTGATCAATGCCGGGATTCTGCGACAGCACGTCCAGCGCGGCATATTGCACCGACGTCAGCTCTACCGGCGCCGCTTTCATCCGCTCGTGGAACACCGCCGTCGAGCGCTGGTTGAGCCGCCGGATCAGGTGGCCGGGCATCGAGGACAGGTCGTTGCGCTGGGTCAAAGGGTGGGTCTCCAAATATGATACGTACACTTATCATATTGACTCCGGCCTGGTCCAGCGCTGTATAGTAAGTACACGTATCATCTGGGAGGACCTCGCCATGCAATTTCACCTCAACGGGTTCCGCCCCGGCGATCCGGCCATTGCTGAGCCGCTGGAAGCAACCACATCGCAGGACGTCGACGTTCTGATCGTTGGCTGCGGCCCGGCCGGGCTGACGCTGGCGGCGCAGCTTTCGGCCTTCCCCGAGATCTCGGTCCGCATCACCGAACGCAAATCCGGCCCGCTGGAGGTGGGACAGGCCGACGGGATCGCCTGCCGCTCGGTCGAGATGTTCGAGGCCTTCAGCTTTGCCGAAAAGGTCATGAAAGAGGGCTATTGGGTCAATGAGGTCTCTTTCTGGCGCCCCGGCACAACCATCGCACTACACCGCGCCGACCGCATTCAGGACGTCGAGGACGACCTTTCGGAGATGCCGCATGTGATCCTCAATCAGGCGCGGGTGCATGACTTTTACCTCGAGATCATGCGCAACTCCCCGCGCCGCCTGACCCCGGACTACAACCGCGAGTTGGTGGAGCTGACAGAGACCGGCGATGCCGACCACCCGATGCAGGCAACGTTCAAATGCCTCGATGGGACCGGCACCGAGACGATCCGCGCCCGCTATGTCGTTGGCTGCGACGGCGCACGCAGCACGGTGCGCGCCTCGATGGGCCACGCGCTGAAGGGCGAGTCGGCGCGCCAGCTTTGGGGGGTGATGGACGTGCTGCCGGTCACGGACTTCCCCGACATCCGGCTCAAGGCGGCGATCCAGTCGGCGGATGAGGGCAGCGTGCTGATCATCCCGCGCGAGGGTGGCTACATGGTGCGCATGTATATCGAGCTCGACGAGTTGCACGGCGAGGAGCGCGCCGCCGACCGCGATGTCAGCGCCGAGATGCTGATCGCCAAGGCGCAGGCGATCCTTGCGCCCTACACGCTCGAGGTGAAGGAAGTGGCGTGGTGGTCCGCCTATGAGATCGGCCAGCGCGTCTGCGATGCGTTCGACGACGTGCCCGAGGCGATGCGTGGCAGCCGCAGCCCGCGCATCTTCATCGCCGGAGACGCCTGCCACACCCACAGCCCCAAGGCCGGGCAAGGCATGAACGTCAGCATGGCCGATACCTTCAACCTCGGCTGGAAACTCGCTGCCGTGCTGCGCGGGCGCGCGGCCCCTGCCCTGCTCGACACCTACTCTGAAGAGCGCCGCGCCAAGGCCAAAGAACTCATCGACTTCGACCGCGACATGGCGCGCCTGTTCAGCGCCAAGCCCAAGGATGCCGCCGAGGCCGAACAGTTCCAGCGCTATTTCAAGCAGCACGGGCGTTACACCGCCGGGGTCGAGACGCGTTACGACCCTTCGCTGATCACCGGCGGACCCGAACATCAAGCGCTGGCGGCGGGGCAGCTTGTCGGCAAACGGTTCCATTCCGCGCCGGTGGTGCGGCTGGCGGATGCCAAGCCGGTGCAGCTTGGCCATGCTTTCAAGGCGGATGGGCGTTGGCGGGTGCTGGCCTTCGCGCCCGCCGGCGACGCCGGGCAAGCAGGCGGTGCCGTGGCGCAGCTTTGCGCCGCGTTGGCGCCAGTGATCGCGGGCTTCACCCCCAAGGGGACAGACCCCGACAGCGTGATCGACCTGCGCGCCGTCTTCCAGATCCCGCACCGCGAGATGCGACTCGAGGACCTGCCGGGCGCGCTGCTGCCGAAGAAGGGCAAATACGGACTCACCGACTATGAGAAGGTCTTTTGCCCGGCGCAAAATGGCCCCGATATCTTCGATCTTCGCGGCATCGACAGGGCCCGCGGAGCGCTGCTGATCCTGCGCCCGGACCAATATGTGGCGCAGGTGCTTCCGCTCGATGCGGCAGAAGAAATCTCACATTTCTTCAAGGGCTTCCTGCTGCGCGCGTGACCCCGAAAGACCCTTTGAAACCTCCTCGGGCTGCCGCCCCCAACGGCGGCCCGTAGCGCACCCTCGGAAATAGTTATTGACTATAACTATTATCCTCCATAGCCTTTTAAGCGAGGAGGAACCCGATGACGCATCCCGACGATATTTCGGAGGCGCCCAAAGGGCCGAAAGTGGAGGATACGGTGCTCGGCAATCTGATCGGCTACCGGCTCAAGCGCGCCTATATGCAGATCCAGCCCGAGGCACAGCGCGTGCTGGCCGAGGACGATCTGCGGGTGGTCAGCTTTTCGTGCCTGTCGATCATCACCGACAACCCCGGCATCGTTCAGTCTGAGCTTGCGGACGCCCTGCAGATGGAACGCTCCAACCTCGTCGTGATCATCGACGAGCTGGAACAGCGCGGGCTGATCGCCCGCAAGAAGGTTCCCACCGACCGTCGGCGCTATGCGCTGACCGCCACGCTGCGCGGACGCCGCTTGCGCGACCACGCCGCCGAGAGGGTGAGAACGGCCGAGGACGAAATCATCGGCCGCCTCAACGACGAAGACCGCGCCCACCTAATGACCGTCCTCGGACGGCTCGAGGACAAGGCGCGCTAGAGGAGTTGCGCGGGCGGCAGAGGAGGCCGGCCGTGTTGTTCAAACGGGAGGAAATTCATGAATAAGCGCATTGCCGCGAGCCTGCTCGCCTGCTCGATCTCGGCGCTGGCCGTCAGCGCCTCGGCCGATACCATCCGCGCGACCAGCGCCTTCGGCCCCAACCACGCCATCGCCAAGGATGTCTATCCGGTGATGTTCAAGAAGCTCGAAGAGCTGACCGACGGACGCTGGACCGGGATGGACACACCCTCGGGGCTGGTCGCACCCAACGAGATGTCCACCGGCCTGCGCGACGGGGTGACCGAGTTCGGCCCGCTCCTGATGCCCTATTTCGTCGCCGAATATCCCGACAGCGTGCTGGTCTCGGAGCTGTCGATGCTCGGCTCGAGCGCCATGGTCGTCTCGTCCGCCGTCACCGAATACATCGCCACCTGCGAACCCTGTCAGGCCGAGTTTACGCGCAATGGGCAGGTGTACCTCGGGTCCGACACCACGCCGCTTTATGACCTGCTGTCGACCAAGCCGGTGAAGACCGCCGACGACATGAAGGGTCTGAAGGTCCGCTCGGGCTCGCCCTTCTACGCGGCCTTCGTGGAAAGCGTCGGCGGCGCGCCGGTGCAGATGCAGTCGAGCGAGCTGTTCGAAAGCCTCAGCCAAGGCGTGATCGATGCCACCTTCTCGTCGCCGCATGAGATCATCGCAAACCGTCTGGGCGATGTGGTCGACTATGTGACCGAAATCGAGCAGGGCGTGTTCAACGGTGCCGCCGTGGCCACCGCCAGCAAGATGCTCTGGGATCGCATGGATGGCGAAGACCGCAGCGCGCTGGCCACCGCTGCGCAATACGGGCTCGCCGCCGGCCTGGCCGGGTTCGACACGCAGATCGAAGAAGTGCGCGCGGGCGATATGGTCGAGTTCATCGAGCCCGACCAGAGCCTGATCGACGCCCGCGACACCTTCAACGAAGACCGTCTCGCCAATGCCGCCTCGATCCTCGAAGAGCGCGGCGTCAGCGACGCGCAGACCAAGATCGACCGCTACAAGGCGCTGATCGACAAGTGGGAAGAGCTGGTCACCCCCGGCATGACCCCCGAAGAACTGGGCGCGCTGCGTGCCGAGGAGATCTGGTCGAAGATCGACCTCTCCAGCTACGGCAGCTAAGCCCAAGCGGCACGCGCTGGCGCTCCCCCGGCGCGTGCCCCCGCTCGCAAACCCCGACATTCTCCGGAGGATCGGATGTTCACCCCGATTGAGTCCGCCGTGGCGCGGATCAGTATGGTATTGGGCGGCTTCGTGCTGCTGGCGATGATGGGACAGGTCGTTGTCGACGTGTTCATGCGCGCCTTCCTTGGCGCGGGCTTTCCCGGCACCTCCGACCTTGTCGGCAAGTATTACATGGTCGCCGTCAGCGTGCTGCCGCTGGCCCTGACCGAACTGAACCGCCGGCACATCGAGGCCACGGTGTTCACCCAGACCCTCACCGGCGTGCCGCTGAAGCTGGTGCAACTGCTGGGCTTCGGCGTCTTCGCTGCGGTGCTTGCGGTGCTGACCTACGGCTCGGGGCTGGAGGCGATCCGCCAGATGGAGCGCGGCGCCTATATCGAGGCGGGCACCCTGCGCTTCGTCACATGGCCGAGCTACTGGATCCTGCCGATCTCCTTCGCGCTGGCCCTGCTGATCATGGCGATCCGCATCATCGAGGTGCTGACCGGCCGTTTCGGCGATCATGACCACGACCCCGTGGGCGCCCTAGAAGACATCACCAAGTCCGGGGAGGACATCTGATGGACCCCGTCACCATCGGCATTCTCGCCCTCGCCGCGCTGCTGATCCTCATCGCCCTGCGCGTGCCGATCGCCGCGAGCCTGATCCTTGTGTCCTTCGTTGGCATCTGGGCAGTCGCGGGCATCCGCCCGGCGCTCTCGATGCTCTCGACCATCCCCTACACCACGTCGGCAAGCTGGACGCTCAGCTCGATCCCGATGTTCCTGCTGATGGGCTACATCGCCTATCACTCCGGCCTGACCCGCGGCCTGTTCGAGGCGGCGCGGGTCTGGTGGGGCTGGCTGCCCGGCGGGCTGGCCATCGCCTCGCTGGCGGGGGCCTCGGGCTTTGCCGCCGTGTCGGGCTCATCGGTCGCCTGTTCCGCCGCCATTGGCCGCATCGCGGTGCCCGAGATGGCGCGGCAGAAATACGATCTGCGCATCGCCACCGGCGCGGTCGCTGCGGGCGGCACCATCGGCGCGCTGATCCCGCCCTCGATCATCCTGATCCTCTTTGGCATTCAGGCCGAGATCTCGATCAACGACCTCTTTCTTGGTGGGCTTTTCGTCGGCCTCGCCTCGCTGGCCTTCTACATCTGCGCCGTTCTGCTGGTCTGGCTGCGCAGCCCCGAGAGCCTGCCCCGCGCCGAGCCCTACACGATGGGCGACCGCTGGAAGAAGACCGCCGAGATCTGGCCGGTGCTGCTGCTGATCGGCGCGGTGTTCGGCGGGCTCTTCACCGGCTTTTTCACCGCCACCGAGGCGGGCGCCTTCGGCAGCTTCGTCGCACTGGTCCTCGGCATCGCCCGCCGCTCGCTGAGCTGGGCGGACTTCAAGGAAAGCCTCGTCGACACGCTGCTTTCGTCGGGCGCGCTTTTCATCATCGCCATCGGCGCCAACCTTTTCACCCGGCTCGTGGCCATGTCGGGCCTGTCGATGCAGATGGGCATGTTCGTCGAGGGGCTGGGCCTCGGCACCTTCGCGCTGCTGCTGGTGATCGTGGTGATCTACCTGATCCTCGGCATGTTCCTCGAACCGATCGGGGCGCTGCTGCTGACCCTGCCGCTGTTCCTGCCGATCCTCGCCCAGCACGGCGTCGACAAGCTGTGGTTCGGCCTGCTGGTGGCCAAGCTGCTGGAGATCGGAATGATCACGCCGCCGGTGGGGCTCAACGTCTTCGTCATACATTCGGTCGCCCGAGACTACGTGCGGCTCGAGCAGGTGTTCGCGGGGATCGTGCCATTCATCCTTGCCGACCTCGTGCTGGTCGGCGGCATGCTCGCCATCCGCGGCTTCTTCTGAGGACTATTGCAATGGACATCACAGGAACCATCGCCCTCGTCACCGGCGCCGGAAGCGGCCTCGGCGAAGCCACCGCGCGGCGGCTGGCGGCAGAGGGCGCGAAGGTTGCAGTGCTGGACCTCTCGGCCGAAGCCGCCGCGCGCGTCGCGGGCGAGATTGGCGGGCTGGCGGTGGCGGTCGACGTCTCGGACGCTGCCGCGGTAGAGGCCGCGTTTGCGCAAGTTGCGCAAAAGCTCGGCACGCCCCGCATCGCGGTCAACTGTGCCGGGATCGGCACCGCCACCCGCATTCTGCCCCGTGACGGCTCGCTGCCCATCGAGGCCTTTGAGCGCACGCTGAAGATCAACACGCTCGGCAGTTACATCGTGCTCAGCCACGCCGCGCGCGCCATGTCGGCGCTGGAGCCGGTGGATGCGGACGGCGCGCGGGGGATCATCCTCAACACTGCCTCGGTCGCCTATCAGGACGGGCAGATCGGACAGGCCGCCTATGCCGCCTCCAAGGGCGGGATCGCCTCGCTCACCCTGCCCGCCGCCCGCGAACTGGCCCGCTTCGGCATCCGCGTGATGACCATCGCGCCGGGGCTTTTCGAGACCGCCATGAGCGCCGGGCTGCCGCCCGAAGCCCGCACCGCGCTGGAGGCTGGCCTGCCCTTCCCCTCGCGCATGGGCAAACCCGATGAGTTCGCGCTGCTGGTGCAGCAGATCATCCAGAACCCGCTGCTGAACGGTGAGGTGATCCGCCTCGACAGTGCCGTCCGGCTCGCCCCGAAATGACCGCCCGCCCCAAGTTCCCGAAGGAGACAGCCATGTCTGACCACGCCAAATATCTGACCACCGAGGTGGACGGCCAGATCGCCACCATCACCATGATCCGCACCGACAAGCGCAATGCCATGAGCGACGGGCTGATCGCGGCGCTGGAGGACGCCTATGTGACCCTGCCCAAAGAGGTCCGCGTGGTGATCCTGACCGGCGCGGGCGGGCACTTCTGTTCGGGGCTCGACCTGTCGGAGCATGTCTCGCGCAGCGCCGAGGATGGCGTTTATCACTCGCGCAACTGGCACCGGGTGATGGAGATGATCCAGTTCGGCGGCAAGGTGACGATCTCGGCCATGGAAGGCGCGGTGATCGGCGGCGGGCTGGAACTGGCGGCCTCGACCCATGTGCGCATCGCCGAGCCTTCGGTGATCTTCCAGCTGCCCGAGGGGCGGCGCGGCATCTTCGTCGGCGGCGGCGCCTCGGTGCGGGTGGGCCGCATCCTCGGGGCGGATCGCATGGTCGAGATGATGCTGACCGGGCGCAAATACGGGGCCGAGGACGGGCTGCGGCTGGGGCTGACCCACTACAGCGTCGCGGCGGGTGAGGCGCTGCCGCTGGCCCGCAAGCTGGCCGAGCAGATCGCCGGGAACGCGCCCATGTCCAATTACTTCATGGTGCAGGCCCTGAGCCGGATCAACGACATGTCGCGCAGCGATGGTCTCTTTACCGAAAGCCTCTGCGCCGCGCTGGTGCAGACCACCCCGGACGCCGAAGAGGGGCTGAACGCCTTCCTCGAAAAGCGCGCGCCCGTGTTCCGCTGAACCGAACCGGAGGGAGGAGGAATGGACATGACAGTCATCGAACGCGCCCCGGCGGGCCTTGAGGCCCGCGCCGACTGGGCTCGCCGCCACACGCTGACCCGCTTCGTGCCGCATAAGGTTGTCCGCGAAGACCGCACGGATGGCACCATCCTGCTGCGCTCGGGCTATGACCTGCCCGAGCCGGTGCCCAACACCGGCGCGTGGCTGCACGAATGGGCCGTCAAAGCCCCCTATCGCGTCGCCGTCTCGGAACGTCCCACCGAGGGGCCCGGCTGGCGCAATGTCACTTATCAAGAGCTGCTGCAGCAGGTCCGCGCCATTGCCTCGGCGCTGCTCGCGCGCGGACTGGGGGAAGGTGACACGATCGCCATGCTCTCGGGCAACGGGCTCGATCACCTGCTGGTCTCGCTGGCCGCGCAATACATCGGCGTGCCGGTGGTGCCTCTGGCCGAGCAATACTCGCTGATCCCCGAGGCGCATGGCCGCCTGATCTACGTGCTCGATAAGGTGACCCCCAAGTGCGCCTTCGTCGATGACGCCACGCGCTATGCCTCTGCCCTTGCCCTGCCGCAGCTGGCAGAGGTCGAGGTGGTCGCCGCGCGCGGCGAAGCGGGCCGCCCGGTCACCCCTCTGTCGGAGCTGATCCACACCGAGGAAAGCCCGGAGCTTGATGCCGTGCACGCCAAGGTCGGGCCGGAGACGCTGGCCAAGATCCTCTTCACGTCCGGCTCCAGTTCCGACCCCAAGGGCGTGCTGACCACGCACCGCATGATGTGCGTCAATCAGGTGCAGATGCAGGTCGCCCTGCCCTTCCTGATGGACCATGCGCCGCGCATCACCGACTGGCTGCCGTGGAACCATGTCTTCGGCGGCTCGCACAACGTGAACATGATGCTCGCGCATGGCGGCACGCTGACCATCGACAGCGGCAAGCCCACCGGCAAGGGCTTTGCCACCACCCTCAAGAACCGCACGGACCGCCCCGGCACGCTGGCCTTCAACGTGCCCGTGGGCTGGAACATGCTGGTGGATGCGATCAAGGACGACCCAGCGCTGCAAGAGCATCTCTTCAAGGATCAGCAACTGCTGTTCTACGCCGGGGCCTCGCTGCCGCAGGACGTCTGGGAGGCGCTTGAGCAGTTCTGCATCCATGCGCGCGGCGGGCTGCCGATGATGATCTCGAGCTGGGGCCTCACCGAAACCGCCCCCGCCTGCCTGATGGTGCACGAGCCCATCGGCCGCTCGGGGGTGATCGGCGTGCCGCTTCCGGGCGTCGAGGTGAAGCTAATCCCCGACGAGGACATGCGTTGCGAGATCCGCGTGAAGGGCCCCAACGTGATGCAGGGCTATTTCAACGACCCCGCGAAGACCGCCGAGGCCTTCGACGAGGAGGGTTTCTTTATCACCGGCGACGCGGTGCGCTTTGTCGATGCCGAGGATGCCAACCGCGGGCTGATCTTCGACGGGCGCGTGTCCGAGGACTTCAAGCTCGACACCGGCACTTGGGTGCAGGCGGGCAACCTGCGCATGTCCGCGCTGAAGGAGCTCGCCGGGCTGGCGCAGGACGTGGTGATCTGCGGCCATGATCGCGGCGAGGTGGGGCTGTTCATCTTCCCCGTGCCCGGTGCCACCAAGCCGGGCGAGGAGACCCAGGGCGCGATCACCGACG
Source organism: Salipiger sp. CCB-MM3 (assembly GCF_001687105.1). Classification (NCBI taxonomy): domain Bacteria; kingdom Pseudomonadati; phylum Pseudomonadota; class Alphaproteobacteria; order Rhodobacterales; family Roseobacteraceae; genus Salipiger; species Salipiger sp. CCB-MM3. The sequence goes on along the minus strand of NZ_CP014595.1, from coordinate 2,072,901 downwards.
CCGAGCTGATGACCAAGATCGAGCTGCGCCTGCGCGAGATGAACGCCCATGTCACCGGCTCTGCCAAACGCATCACCCGCGCGCTGGTTCTGGCCGAGCCGCCCTCGCTGGAGCACCACGAGATCACCGACAAGGGCTCGCTCAACATCAAGAAGATCCTGACCCGCCGCGCCGACCTGCTGGAGCGGCTCTACGACAACGAAGACCCGGCGCTGATCCGCGTCTGAGGAGGCATCCCCATGATCGACTTCGCAAAGATCCGCGCGATCGATTTCCACACCCACGCCGAGGAAGCCTGCGGCTGCCACACCGATGATGGCTATGACGAGCTGCAATCGACCATGGCCAAATACTTCGGCGCGCCCTGGGCGCATCCGCCGACCATCGACCAGACCGCCGCGCATTATCGCGAGATGAACATCGCGGCGGTGATCTTCCCCGTCGATAGCGAGCGCGAGACCGGCTACCGGCGCTACGACAACTACGAGGTCGCCGACGCCTGCGCCAAGAATAGCGACATCCTGATCCCCTTCGCCTCGATCGACCCGGCGAAGGGCAAGCTGGGCGCGCGCGAGGCCCGCGATCTGGTGCAGAACCACGGCATCAAGGGCTTCAAGTTTCACCCCACGATGCAGGGCTTTTACCCCAACGACCGCATGGCCTATCCGCTTTACGAGGCGATTGCCGAGGCCGGGGTTCCGGCGCTCTTTCACACCGGGCAGACCGGCGTCGGCTCGGGCATGCGCGGCGGCAACGGCATGCGGCTGAAGTATTCGAACCCGATGTATATGGACGATCTGGCGGTGGATTTCCCGGACATGCCGATCATCCTCGCGCATCCCTCCTTTCCTTGGCAGGAAGAGGCGCTCTCGGTCGCGCAGCACAAGCCCAACGTCTACATCGACCTCTCGGGCTGGTCGCCGAAGTATTTCCCCAAGATCCTCGTGCAATACGCCAACTCCATCCTGAAGAAGAAGATGCTCTTCGGATCCGACTGGCCGATGATCGCGCCCGAGAAATGGCTCAACGCCTTCGACAAGGCTGAATTCAAGGATGAGGTGCGCCCGCTGATCCTCAAGGAAAACGCCATGCGCCTGCTGGGCATCGCCGCCTGAACGACCTGCCCGCGCGCGGAGGAGGCGCGCGGGTCTCAAAGACACGGGAGGACACTCATGAAATCGCTTCTGGCCAGCACGGCCCTCATCTGCATCGCCGCCCCTTCCCTCGCCCTCGACTGCGAGGGGCTGACGCCCGAGGCGCTCGGCCTTACGGGGGTCACCTTTACCGAGGTTTCCGCCGTCCCCGCGGGCGAGGACAGCCCCGCCGCGCAATGCCGCATCCGCGCGCGCACCGCCGAGCGCGTGGGCAGCGACGGCAAGGACTATGCGCTGAACTTCGAGCTTTCGCTGCCCAACGAGTGGAACGGCGATTTCGTGCATCAGTTCAACGGCGGCAACGATGGCGAGGTGAAGCCCGCCACCGGCGCGCTGAAGTCCGGCACCGGCGAAACCTCTCCGCTGGCGCAGGGCTTTGCGGTGGTCTCCAGCGATGCGGGCCACGACGGCAAGGCCAACCCCGATATGGGGCTGGCGGGCGGCGCGGCCTTCGGCTCCGATTTCGAGGCGCGGCAGATGTACGGCTACAAGGCGGTGGAGATCCTCCAGCCGCTGGCCCGGCAGATGGTCGAGGCCTACTATGAAACGCCGGTAAACCACGCCTATGGCATCGGCTGCTCGAACGGCGGGCGGCACGCGATGGTTGCCGCCGCGCGTATGCCCGAGGCCTTTGACGGGCTGCTGGTCGCCGCGCCGGGGTTCAACCTGCCCCGCGCCGCGGTCCAGCACGCGCTGGACGTGCAGGCCATGACCCCGATCACCGGCGATCTGCGCAGCGCCTTCTCGAAGGACGATCTTGCTCTGGTCGCGCAAGGCATCCGCGCCAGCTGCGATGCGCTCGACGGGCTCGAGGATGGTCTGGTGATGGACACCGCCGCCTGTCAGTCCGCCTTCGACGTGACCGCGCTGCAGTGCACCGAGGGGCAGAACTCCGGCTGTCTGTCGGAGGCGCAGGTCTCTGCTCTGCAGATCATCCACGCCGGGCCGGAGGGTTCGGGCGGCGAGCAGCTTTACTCCGACTGGAGCTGGGATGCGGGCATCGAGGGCGGCAACTGGCGCTTTTGGAAGGTCGAAAGCACCGTGCCGCCATGGGAGCAGATGCCGATCATCGCGGTGATGGGCGCGGCCTCTCTGGCGCAGGTCTTCACCGTGCCGCCCACCGAGGTCGAGGGCGCCCCGCAGGCGCTGACCGACTTCTTGATGCAGTTCGACATTGCCGCGCAGGCGGGCGCGATCGACGCCACCTCCGAGGCCTTCCCCGAGTCCGCGATGGAGGTAATGAGCCCGCCGGGTGCCGATAACCCCGAACTGGCGGCCTTCCGCGATGCGGGCGGCAAGATCATCGTCACCCATGGCGTTGCGGACCCGGTGTTCTCGGTCAATGACACCTCCCGCTGGTATGCCGCGCTGGATGCCAACAACGGAGATGACGCCGAGGCTTTCGCCCGCTTCTACCCGGTGCCCGGCATGAACCATTGCGCGGGCGGCCCGGCCACCGATGCCTTCGATCTGCTGACGCCCCTGGTGGCCTGGGTCGAGGATGGCGAGGCACCCGGCGCCGTGACCGCCAGCGCGCGGGCCGACAACGCCGAACTGCCGGACGCGCTGCAAGGCGCCAGCCGCCCGCTCTGCCCGGCGCCGCAAGTGGCGCGCTATCAGGGTGGTGACGCCAAATCCGCCGACAGTTTCAGCTGCGAGTGAGGCCCGAATGATCCCCTTCCAAGCCCCCACCGACGAGATCTTTGACAGTCTGCGCCGCTTTGCCGGGGACGCCCCCGGCTGGGATGCCGAACTGTCGCAGGAGATCACCCAGCATTTCGCCGCCTTCGCCGAGGGCGTTCTGGCACCGCTCAATGAACCGGGCGACCGGCAGGGCTGCGCGCTGGAGAATGGCCGCGTGCGGATGCCCGAGGGCTTCGGTGCCGCCTATGCGGAACTGGCGGAAAGCGGCTGGCAGGGGCTCACCGCGCCCGAAGAGTTCGGCGGTCAGGCGCTCGACCATCTGACCGCCGCCGCGGTGTCCGAGATCTTCTCGGGCGCCAACCATTCACTGCAGATGGTGACGGGGCTGGTGCCCGGCGCGATCTCGACGCTGCTGGCGCATGGCACGCCCGAGCAGCAGGCGGGCTATATCCCGCGGCTCACCTCGGGAGAGTGGCTCTCGACCATGTGCCTGACCGAGGCCGGGGCCGGATCGGACCTCTCGCGCATCCGCTGCAAGGCGGTGCGGGGTGACGAGGGCTGGCGGATCGAAGGGCAGAAGATCTTTATCTCCGGCGGCGATCAGGACATGTCGCAGGGCATCCTGCATCTGGTTCTGGCGCGCACCGGTGCGCCCGAGGATGGGGTGAAAGGGCTGTCGCTGTTCCTCTGCCCCTCCGAAACCGACGGCGTTCGCAATGCGATCACCGTCACCCGCATCGAGGAAAAGCTGGGCCTGCACGCCTCGCCGACCTGCCAGATGGAGTTCGACGGCGCCAAGGCCGAGCTGATCGGTGCCGAAGGGCGCGGGCTGGCGGCTATGTTCACCATGATGAACCACGCACGGCTCGACGTGGCGCTGCAGGGCGTTGCCCATGCCACCCGCGCCCACGCCATCGCCGCCGCCTATGCCGCCGAACGCAAACAGGGGCGCCGGCCCGATGGCAGCCCTGCCTTGCTTAGCGATCATCCCGACGTGGCGCGCATGCTGTCCGAGCAACTTGATCTGGCCCGCACCGCCCGTGCCATGTGCCATATCGCGCTGGCGGAGCTAGAAAAGCGCGAGGCCCCCGCGCTGATCGAATTCCTCACCCCGCTGTGCAAGATCTACGGCACCGAGGCGGGCATCCGCTCTGCCGATCTGGGGATCCAGATCCTTGGCGGCTATGGCTATCTCGAGGAGTATGGCGTGGCGCAGGTCTGGCGCGACGCGCGGATCACCTCGATCTACGAGGGCGCCACGGGCATCCACGCGCTGACGCTGGCCACGCGCGGGCTGAAGCTGGACGGCGGCGCGGCGATCGAGCAATTCGCGGCGCTGCTGATGCGGCTTGGTGGCGAGGATGCCGATCTGGCGCTGCGCTGCGAGGCTTGGCAAGGACACGCAGGGACGCTGGCCGAGGCAGAGGACGTGCGCGCCGAGGCGCATGGCTTTGCGCAGGAGACGGCGGCGGTGCTGGCGCAGGCGATCCGGGTGAAACTGGCAGCGGGCTGATCTCTCGGCGCGCCGCCTTGGCAGCGCGGCCCGCCCGGGTTATGGGGGCGGCACACAACCCAGAGGCCCGACGATGCAGATCACTCACCTTGTCACCCATTCCGGCGGTTTTCACGCCGACGAGCTGCTGTCTTCGGTCATTCTGACCCGGCTGCACCCGCAGGCCGAGATCGTCCGCACCCGCGATGCCGCGTGGATCACCCCCGGCGAGGGCAAGGTGATCTATGACGTGGGCCGCGACTATGACGCCGAGCAGCGCATCTTCGATCACCACCAGAAGGACGCGCCCCTGCGCGAAGACGAGCAGCCCTACAGCTCGTTCGGCCTGATCTGGAAGCATTTCGGCGCCGACTACCTGCGCGCGCTGGACGTGCCCGAAGAGCAGATCGACAGCATCCACGGCAGCTTTGACCGCGGTTTCGTGCTGCCCGTCGATCTGATGGACAATGGCGCGCTCAGCCCCTCCGAGGCCGGGCCGATGCTGACCGGGCTGACGCTGCCGGTGCTGCTGGAAAGCCTCAAGCCGGTGTTCGACGACACCGCCCCCGAAGCCGATGACATGGCCTTTGCCGATGCGCTGCAGATCGCCCGCGCGCTTGTCGAGGCGCAGATCCGCCGCAAGGCCGCCAAGCGCCGCGCCGAGGCGCAGGTGATGGCCGCCATCGAGGCGGCGGGCGAGAGCCGCGTGCTGGAACTGCCGCAGGGCATGCCGTTCCGGTCGGCGGTGGACGCGGCCGGGGCCGATCACCTGCTCTTCGTCGTCACCCCGCGCGGCGAGGACTGGACGCTCGGCGGTATCCGCAAGAACTCCGACGGTTTCGAACAGCGCGCCGATCTGCCCGCCGCATGGGCCGGGCTGACCGACGCGGCGCTGGAAGAGGCCAGCGGCGTGCCGGGCGCCAAATTCTGCCATAACGGGCGTTTCATCGCCGTGGCAAGCAGCCGTGAGGCGGTGATGAAGATGGCCGAACTCGCCGTCGCCGAGGCGGAAGCGGAGCAGCAAACCGGCGCGGCCTGAGCCACGCCGGTCCGGCCTTTCCCACGCCCGCGTCAGCCGTTGTTGAGCACCGGCTCGAAGCTGATCATCAGCACGTCTTCGGGCGCCAGCGTGGCGGTCGGGCTGACCCGCTCGGCCGTGTCGGACCCGCCGCGGAAGACCTCGTAGACGGTCTCGACCGCAGTGCCGAGATCGGCTGCCGCCGCCGGGCTGGCGCGGCGCAGGTAATCCAGTGCCATCTCCAGATCGGTCTGCTCCAGAGCCACGCGCTGATCGGCCTCCAGCTTGTCTTGCAGCAGCTTCAGCCGGTATTCGGTCTGCGCCTCCTGAATGTCGCTCTCGGCATTGGCGCGGGTCTGCTTGGCGCGCGAGACGAAGGCGGCGATCTCCAGCAGGTCGGCGTTATACTCGCTGAGGTCGATCTTCAGACCCAGCGTCTGCTCCTTGCGCGCAAGGCCACGGGATTCGAGTTCCTGCATGCCCTCAAGCTGCTCCTGCGTGGCTTCGAGCCGTTCGAGGATCAACGCGCGGCGCTGGTCCAGCATCCCCGCCTCTTCGTCGGCAAGCGAGCTTTTCAGCGTGGCACCTTGCTTGAGGTCCTCCAGCAGCGAGCGGCGCAGCCCCACCAGATGCTCTTGCTCCTGATCGAGCGAGCTGCCCTCGCCCACGCCTGCGGGCGCGTCGCCGCCGTCGAGCCGCGCCAGTTCGCGCGCCAGCGCGTCGCGCTCGCTCTGGGCAAAGTTGAGACGGCTCTTCGCCTCGGCCACGGTGTTGCGGGCGTTCTGGATCTCGCGGTCGCTCGACATCTCTTCCTGCAGGCGCTCGAAACCGCCCGCCATGGCCACCGCCTTCATCACCGTCAGGCCCGGGCGGTATTCATAAGCGCCCGGCGTATCTACGGCCCCCAGAACAAAGACATCGCGGTATTCCTGCATGTCCACCAGCACCGACTCGCGGCTCGAAAAACGCTCGCGCGCCTCGGTCTCGATCCGCTCTTCGATCTCGCGCATGGTCAGCCCGGCCACGGTGACCGGCCCAAGCAGATGCAGCGCGACATTGCCGTCGGCGCGCACCTGAAATGTGCCCGAAAGCTCTGGTTTGCCATAGACCGAGATGGTCAGCCGGTCGCCGACGTCCACCTTGTAGTCTTCAGCCTCTGCCGCGGCGGGACTGCCAGCCGAGATCAGGGCCGCTGCCAGAATAAGGGCCGACGTCAGGCCGGCGATCCATTGGCGGAGGAAAAATGCCATTCTCGCTACTCCTCAGTTGGAACTGTCCAGACGGGGCGCCCCCGGCTGGCGGCGCGCGCTGCGACGCGGCCGGTGGTTGCTGTCGTAAAGGGCGAAGATGCGCTCGCGCATAACGTCGGCGCTGAAGCGGTCGGCCACGGTGCCGCGCGCGGCGGAGCCAAGAGCCTCTGTGGCGGAGCGGTCGGCCAAGAGCCCCTCCACCGCCGCGGCCAGCGCCGCGGGGTCCTGCGGCGGCACAAGCCGCCCGCTGCTGCCGTCCTGCAGCACGTCGGGAATGCCGCCAACCGCCGTAGAGGCGATGGCGCATTGCATCGCCATGCCTTCGAGCAGGATCATCGGCAGACCCTCCCAAGCGGAAGAGATCACCAGCACGTCAAGCGCCGCAAGCAGCTCGCGCATCTGGGTGATCGCACCGGTCAGGATCAGCCGCTCTGGCCCCAAGCCAAGGCTGCGCGCCTGCGCCTCGATCTGCGTGGCAAGCGGCCCCTCGCCCACGACAAGGAACACCGCCTCGGGCAGACGCTGCGCAAGGATGGCGGCGCTGCGCAGGAAATTCTCGTGATCCTTCTGCGGCGTCAGGCTGCCGACCACGGCGATCACCAGGGCTCCGGGCTGCACGCCATAGGGCGACAGATCGAGCGGCTGCACCTGCGCGGGGTCAAAATGATCGAGGTCGATGCCGTTGGCGATGGTCTGGATACGGTCAGCGCGGAAACCGCCGGTACGGGCCACATGCTCCGACACGCGCTCGGACACGCCGATACAGGCATCGGCCCCGGCGGTGACCGTGCGGTAGGCAAGGCTCTTGCCCTTCTTCTCGCGCCACGGGTCGGTGTTGTGCAGGGTGATGATCCGCGGCACCCCCAAAAGCCGCGCGGCCATCTGCCCAATGAGATCGCTCTTGATCAGGTGGGTGTGCACGATGTCCGGCTGCCACTCGCGGATCAGCTGCATGCAGCGTGCCAGCGCGCGCGGATCGCGCAGACCTGTCTGGCTCAGCCGGGTCATCCCGACGCCGCGCTCAGCCACCCGCGCCTCGAGCGGACCTTGGCTGAAATAGGCCACATGCACCTCGCCGCCCCGCGCCCGGACCGCATCGAGCAGCCCCAGCAGCAGCATCTCGGCGCCGCCGATCTTCAGGCTGTCGATCACGTAGAGAATACGCTTGCTCACCAAGTCACCTCCAACTCTGCACGCGGGAACGAGGGCTCGCCGGGGAAATGCGCGGCGATGCGGCTGGCCACGGCGTCCCATGTGAACTGGGTCGCGCGGTCCTTTGCCGCCGTGCCGAGACGCTGGCAGCGTTCGGGGATGGCCAGCGTCTGGAAGAGCGCCTCTGACAGCGCCTGCGCGTCCCCGCTGGGCACCACATGGCCGGTCTCGCCCTCAACCACGATCGAGCCGATGTCGCCGACGTCGGTAGAGACCACCGGCAGGCCGAATTGCATCGCCTCGACAAACACCACGCCAAAAGGTTCGAGCCGTGACGGCATGCAAAAGCACGAGGCGTCGTGGAAATGCTCGGAGACCTCTTCGAGCGGCAGGCGGCCCAGCACCTCGATGCCGTCGCCAGCCACCTCGGGGCGACAGCCGATGATGGTCAGCGTGGCGTCGGGCAGGCGCTTGCGCAGCAACTTGTACGCCTCGACCAGTTCCGGGCCGCCCTTGCGCTCCCAGTCGACGCCGACAAACAGGATGCGGCGCTTGGCGAAACGCTCGGTGGTCAGCTCGACCGGGCGCTTGGGCAGAACCGAAGCGCCCGCCCCAATGGCCGACGCCTGCTCCGGCGCGATCCCGTAGTGTTCGATCAGCAGACGGCGGATCTTTGGCCCAAAGGTGAAGACATGCTCGGCCTGCGTATAGATCTGCCGCTCGCAATCGAACCAGCCGCCGCTTGGTGCGCCGAACTGGCCCTGCAGCGCGGACATTCCTGCCCGCGCCACATGATCGGTATAAACGAAGTTGGGAATGCCCGGCAGCGCCGCGTTGAACAGCGACTGGGTCTGCAGGGTGAAGTCGAACTCCATCGGGTGGAACCGGTCGCGGATCATGTCGTTGACCGCCTTGTAATAGGCCTGCGAGCGCGACAGCCGGTAGCGCAGCATGTCCTTCGAACTCCAGCTCGACAGACCGTATTCGCGCTGCACCCCCACAAGGCAGCGCAGCTGGCCGAGCATGTCCTCCTTGAACTCCTTGACCGCGTCGAACACCTCAAGCTCGATGTCCGGCCGGACCCGGCGCAGCGCTTGTTCGAGCTGCGCGTTGATGTGCGAAAAGCTGCCACGAATGACCATCAACCCCCGCAAACTTCCGGGGCGGGCCGAGCTAAAATCCTTCATATCAACCAATGACCTCGTCCACATATGCGTATTCCAGATAATCGATGCGGAGCGGCTCAGCGCCGTCCGAGATGCCGTTGAAGGTGATCACATCGCCCGCTTCCAGTTCGACGCTGCTGGTCAGATGTTCGGCGAAGGACGTCTTGTTCACCGTCGCGTCGCCGGCATCCGCATTCCAGATGAAGCTGTCGACCAGCACCCCGTTCACGAGAATATCCAAGCTCGACTGCCCGTCGGACTCGTCGAAATGGCCGAGCGTCAGATCGTAGCTGCCGGTGGCATCGTCGAACACGAAGCTGGCGCTTTGCGTGGTCGAGGAACTGGCCTGGATCATCTGGCCACCCGACGCGTGGCTGTTGCTCTTGATCACAAAGCCTGCGTCGAGCGAGAAAGTCTCGGCCTCGACACGCACCGGATCGCTGGGCGGTGTCGTGGTCGAGCCGCCCCCGGACGAAGACGATCCCCCATCAAGCGGCGTGAAGTCGATGAAGTCGATCCGCAGCGGCTCGCCACCGTTCGACGTGCCCGACAGTTGCAGCACATCGCCCGCGTCCAGCGCGATGCCAGAGATCGTGTGCTCGGCAAAGGACGTCTGATTGACCGTTGCATCACCGGCATCGGCATCCCAGACGAAGCTGTCGATCACCGTGCCGTTGAGGATCACATCGAGCACCGACTGGCCGTCGGACTCGTCGAAATACCCAAGCGTGATGTCGAAGGTGCCGGTGCTTTGATCAAAGGTGTAGCTGGCGATCTGCGTGCCAGAGCTGGAGGCTTGGATGAAGCTGCCGCCCGAGGCATGGCTGTTGCTCTTGGCCACGAAGCCTTGCACCAGCGTGATATCTTCGGCCTCGACACGGAACGGATCGCCCGTCGCGGTGCCACCGCCGCCCGTATCTCCGCCTCCGGTATCTCCACCATCGGTGTCACCGCCGCCCGAACCACTCCCCTCGACCGGGGTGAACTCCGCATAGTCGATGCGCAGCGGCTCGCCGCCGTTCGAGGTGCCCGAGAGTTGCAGCACGTCCCCCGCGTCCAGCGCGATGCCAGAGATCGTGTGCTCAGCGAAGGAGGTTTGGTTCACCGTCGCATCGCCAGCATCCGCATCCCAAACGAAGCTGTCGATCACCGTGCCGTTGAGGATCACGTTCAGCACCGACTGGCCGTCGGACTCATCGAAATACCCAAGCGTGATGTCGAAGCTGCCCGCGCTCTGATCGAAGGTGTAGCTGGCGATCTGCGTGCCGGAGCTGGTCGCTTGGATGAAGCTGCCGCCCGAAGCATGGGAGTTGCTCTTGGCCACGAAGCCCTGCACGAGCGTCATATCCTCGGCCTCGATGCGGAAGGGATCGCCGGTCGGCGTGCTGCCGCCACCGCCGGAACTGCTGTCTGCATCGTAGGTGAGGTAGATCGCATCACTCGTCGGACCGAGCGGCAGGTCGTCGTTGCCCGGATCGATCACCGAGGCGACGATGCCGAGCGGCAGTTGATCTTCGCCGGTGAAGTCATAGGCCGCGACCCCCGACAGATCGAACAGCGCCGTGATGTCCTGCGCGCCGCCGGTGAGGGTCACATCCACCGTCTGCACTTCGACCGCGTTGTTGGCCGGGAACTCCGACGCTGCCAGCGCGGCAAGCTGCGCATCGAGGGTCGGCGCATAGGCCTGCTCGGAGGTGGTGCCGGTGGTAAAGGCGTTGGTGGTGGGCTGGATCATGCCCTTCATCAGCACCACGCGCAGGACGCTGCCTGCCGCGCCGTTGACGATGACGCTGAAGTCATCTTCAGAGTAGGTGCCGACGCCGCCCTCGCTGAGACCGTTGACCGAGATGCTGGCCGTGGTGCCCGGCGCGGATTGCGACGACAGCCCCTTGGAGCCAGCCTGCGTGTCGGTGCCCTGCAGATAGCCGGTGCTGGTGGTGCCATCGGCATAGGTGACAGTGAAGCTGGAGCCGATAAGCTCTGCCCCCGACACCCCGCCGACATCCCACGCCGGATCGGTGCCATCGTCGAGCGTCGACTTCTTGGACCCGGCCACCGAGTTGGGATCCATATCGACCGAGAAGGTCACGCTCTCGCCGCTTTCGAACCCGCCGCTGGACGATTGGTCGAAGGTCAGCACGATGCCTTCGTAGCCGGCGGTGCCCCCCGCCCCGACATAGGTTTCGTTGTTCGGGTCGCTCTCGTCATTGTTGGGCGCATCCACCCCGGTGCCGCCAGCGGAGTTGATGGTCAGGACCTTCGAGATCGTGTCGCCCGCAACGCCGAAAGGATCGAACACCGCGTCGGTGAGGATCGCATTGCTGACGTCGATCTCGACCTTGGTGACAACCTTGTCGCCGACGTTGGTCAGCACGAAGGAGCCACTGTCATAGTTGGATTTCTGGACGTTGTCGGAGTTTTCGTTGATCGCAAGCGTCACCGCGCCGCCGCTCGTTGCGCCACCGTCGTTGTCCGTGATCGTCACCATCGCCGTATCCTCCCCGATGGTCGCATTGGCCCCGGCCACGGCGGTGATCACCACTTCGAAGGTTTCGGCAGCCTCCCCCAGCGCGTCATCGAGAATGTCGATGGTCACGCTGGCATCCGCCGAACCCCCGGCAATCTCGCGCGTGCCGGTGTAGACGCCTGTGCTGGCGTTGAAGGTCGCATTCGCAACGCTGTAGTCGCTGGCCGCCGTGGCGGTGAGCGGACGCACCTCGAATTGCACCAGCACCTGACTGTCGGACGGCACGTAGTTGCTGGCCGAGATCGCCACAGTCACCGACCCCTCGCCTTCGGCCACCGAAGCATCCGCGACCGAAATCGCCGGCCCGTCAGCGACGCTGTCGATGGCGACGATCTCGATGGCGTTGATCAGCGGGTTCTCGATCACACGGGCAAAGTCGATGTCGGCGATCCCGTCGTCGATCGTGCCGGTCCATTGCACCATGCCGCCGACGGCATTGCCGAAGGCCGCCACGACGTCGAAGTCGTCGAGGAACAACGCGCCCTCGATCGAAACGTCGAACACGCGGTCGCCGATCTCCGTGGTGCCGCTGTAGCCGTCGCCCATATAGAGCCGGATGGCATAGGTGCCCGGATCGACGGCGAACTCATACTGCATGCCCTCGCCGGTGTTGCGCGCCCAGCGTTCCTGGGTGAAGACGCCCACCGGCGTGGTGCCGGGCACCGACGTGTCGAGCTCGGTGATGTTGAAGGTCGAGACCGTCGTGGTGCCAGCCACGATCACCGAGGTGTCGCTGGTCCAGTCCATGCCGCCATCGGTCGCCGCCACATCGGCATTGCCCGCCACCCAGCGGTGCACGACCTCGCCGTCCGAGGCATTGGTCACCTCGATCCAGTCCCACGAGGCGGCAAAGCTGTCATCCCCGACGTCGGTCGAGGCCACCATGCCGACAACCGCGCCGGTGGTGCTGCCGAAGTTGTTGTAGGTCCCGAGGACGGATTCGATCACCGCCGAGGGCAGAACCAGAGCGGCGGTCGAGACCCAGTCGGTATAGACGCCGTTGTTGACATAGCGCGCCTTCGCGGTCGCGGTGCCCGCGCTCATGTCGAGGTCGATCGCCACTTGGAAATTGGGATCGCCGACGCCGAGGATCTCGGGACTTTCGATCCCGGCGATCTCGACGAAGCTGGTGACATAGCTGTCGTTTTCTTCGACCAGCAGCTGCACGCCGTATTTGATCGTTCCGCCGTCATCGACCACCGCGATGGTGGCTTCGGCGAAATTGTCCTGATCGCCCGGCCCAACCATCAGGCCGACCTTCTCGCCGCCGTCCCACGTCTTGGCGGGCGCATCGGTGTTGAGCGAATAGGTGAAGATGTTGACCATCTCTGTGGTGATCGTCAGCGCGCTTGCACCCGAGGACATGAAGCCGATGCCCAGCACGTTCTGCTGGCTGTCCGCCGTGCCCTCTGCACTGCCGGCATAGGCCTCGTCGATCGACACGAAGCTCGAGGCACCGCCGACGTTGAACACACCGCCATTGAACAGGCCCTGCGTCGGATCACCGCCGTTGTCGGTGGCGGGCAGCACGTTGTTGCGCCAGACCGCGTTGATGCCGATGCCGCCCGCGATGCTGTCGCCGTCCGGCACCGCGCCAAGCGGCGTGGACGAGGGGTTGTTGAGCTCGAAATCCCATTTCGCGGTGCTGTTGGGGCCGACAACGACGCCCTTGCCGTCGGTCGCATCGCCAACATGGCTGTCGAGAATGTTGTCGACGCCATCGAGATCGAGATCATCGCTCGGATCCAGCGGCTCGCCACCGGGCACGAAGATCGCGATATTGTTCGCGCCATAGACCGCGCTGACGATCAGCCCGGCGAAATCGTCGAGGCCGTCACCGTCATTGTCGATGAAAGTGCCAAGTCCCTCGTCGCCCAGCGTCGTCACCGCCAGCGGGTTCGAGCCGAAGTCGGTGAGCGTATAGACGATCGAGGCGGAATCCACCCTGCCGTCGCCGTCGGTGTCCTCGGGCTGCACGAAGTAGAGCGTCTCGTCAAAGCTGGCGCCGATGATCGTGCCCGCAAGCTGACCGCCAAAGAAGGTCGCGGTGTATTCCGCCATGCCGTTGGTGGATTCCGGCGTCACCAGAAGCGAGCCATCCTCATCTTCGTCCAGCGTCTGGGACTCGGGTGAATAGACCGTGCCGTCCATGACCGAGGTGCCGTCGAAATGCGCCAGAACGTCGGCGATCGAACTGCCGGGATGCTCCCAGTCGTAGCCCGAGACCACGTCGAAGAAATCCGCCGGAAGCCCGGTGTCGCCGGTCACGTCCACCCAGTTTCCATCGCCCTGCTGCTGGTAGATGATCAGCAGTTGCGACAGGAAATCACGGGCCTCAGCCTCATTGGCAAAGAGCACTTCGCCATAGGCGATAATCGGATCGCTGGAACTTGCGCCCGCGTAGGTGCCATCGCTGTTGAAGGCCAGTGACAGCGCTTCGGCGGCGGCGCGGATGACGTTGGCATGGCCGCCGTAGGGGCCGTATTCATCCGTGATCTCACCCAGATAGTGCAGCTGATCCCCAAACCCGCTGCTGCTGAGTTCCGAGAACTCGTTGGTGGCGAACTCCGAGGTCCAGTCGTTGACCACCGAGCCGTCGGAATAGGACAGCGGCTGGCCGCCCCACCCGCCGTTCGGGCCGTTGTCCCATGTGTAGACCTGCCCGTCTTCGGTCACCAGCACGTCGTATGGGTTGCGGAACCCCGGTGAGTGGATCGTCAGCGGGTTGTCCACCAGCGTCAGTTGACCCGCGTCGCTGACCAGAACGTAATCGCTGATCTTGGCCATGTTCAGGCCGTTGTTGCCGCCAGCCCAGTCGGGCTGCAGCACACCGTTGATGCTGCCGTTGTCGTCGAGCGTGAAATTCGGGTCGAGATCGAGGTTCGCGATGTTCAGCGTGCTCAGATCGACGTTGTCGCGCGAGGGATCATCCAGCGTCGGCAGGTCGAGGATGAAGAGATTGCCGTTGGCATCGGTGCGGATGTCGTAGGACTCGAGGTCGGTCAGGTTGATCTTGATGACCGAGGCCGAGTAGGCAAAATCTGCCGTGCCCGCGAAGTTGTTGCCGGGCGCACCCTTGTTGGTGTTGCCGCCGATCGCCACCCAAAGATAGGTGTCGCCGGTGTCGGGATCGACCGACAGATCAAGGCCGTTGACCGCGTGGTTCTCTTCCGAGCGGGGCAGCCCGCGCACGATGGCGACATTCGACAGCACCTCGCCGGTGTCGGCGTCCAGCACGATGCGGTGTATCTGACTGGAGTTGGTGTCTAGGCCGCTGTCCTCACCGACCGCGATCCGCCAGTCCGAGGAGGTGACGTAGAGCACGTCATTGCCATCCTCATCGGTGGTCGCCACCAGCCCGGTCATCTGCCTTTTGCTGGTGGAATTGGTCGTGCCGTCGTCGTTGAAGTTCTGCGTGTCGTCGGCGATCACATCGATCGCGATGGCAGAGGTGACCACGAAATCAGAGGTCGTATCCGCATCCGATCCGTCCGCCTGACGCTCGATCTCGTAGCGGTAGATCGTGCCATCCTGCTGGGCAACGAAGAGCACAGGGTTGCCGGTCTCGCTGAAATCCAGCGCGGTGGGGTTTGTATTAAGCTCGCCACTCAAGTTAGTGACGCCGAATGTAATTTCCTCGGGCATGGGAAGATCCTCAGAGGAGAGGGGAAAAAGAAATGTTTTAAATCACTTATTGTTCTGTCAGGTTTTTGGCGTACCTAGGCGGCGGCAATTGCAGCCCGGTCGAACCCTACTCTCTAACGTCACAAAGTCTCGTGTATTGGGTCTTGGGGGAGGATCGGGCCCGCCTGTCCGGCGCGCCCGACAAGGCCATTCAGGCGCTGCGGCTCAGGGCGCGTCGCACCCGGGCCGAAAGGAATTCGGACCGATGCGGCACGACCACAGCTTGGAACAGATAGCGGCTCAGGATGTGCGCGCTGAAGTCGCTCTTGGCGCTATAGGCGACCTGCACGCGTCCGTTCGGCGCGGTGGCCTGAACGGTGCTCAGATCGACCGTGGCGCTGCGTGTCTGACCATCGGGCAGGTTCATCACCAGCCGTCCGGTCAGCGGCACGTTCAGAGCGCTGCCCTGTTCGAGGATCAACTGATCTTCGTCGACCCAGAACACCGCGCGTTCGGACCCGTCGTCGCAGACAAAACGGATGTCATAGAGCCGGGCGCGCGCCGCCTCGACCCGCTCGGCCTTCCCGCCGAACAGCCGCGACAGGATACGCGAACCGGTGCGCGCCAGAACACAGGCGCCGACGATGAACACCAGAGAAATTTCGCCCAGATAAGACACTTCGGTGCCGCATAGCTTGTTGTTCAGGCGCGAGCGGATCGCCTTGGAGGTGCCGTGGCTCATATAGGCCTGCGCCGGGCCGATCATGCCGGGCTTGACCCGGAAACGGCGCTCGTAGTTGGGGATCTCCGAGGCATATTGTGCGGCGATCTCGGGGCGCACCGGGCGCGGTCCGCACATATTCATGTCGCCCTTGATGACATTGAGGAGCTGGGGGATTTCATCAAGCCGGGTCTCGCGGAGGAAGAGGCCCATGGGCGTTTCGATGCCCGACCCTTTGGGAAGCACCTTGTCTTTGGTCAGCTGAGCCGCCTTGGCGCTGTCGAGGGTGCGGAACTTCAGCACGTCGAACAGCTCGCCGTTCTCGCCGATGCGCGGGCCACGGTAGAAGATCGGCCGCCCCTGAGTGAGCGCGACGAGGCCGGTGATGACCAGAAACAGCGGCAGCACCATCAGAAACAGCGTCATGGAGATGGCGAAGTTATAGGCACGGTAGAAGAGGCGCGACCGCGGCTGGAAGCCAACCGAGAACCGGGGCCAGGCTGCGCTGCGCCCGGGCGCCGGAAGCGCTGCCGCCTGTGCGCCAAAGCCCGAGGAATGCGCGGCAGAGGACTTCAGGTCGGTACGGTAGTGAGAGCTGGTGAAAGCTTTGAGACGGGCGGTGGTGTCGTCTAGAGGTTGGAAACTCTTCGGTTTTTCGAGATCATTATTGGTTGAAAAATCCATCGTAAATATCCTCGGCAGACTTAAAACGGCAACAGAGGCAAGCCCCCGGCCAAAAGTACGAACAATAAGGGCCGCGGTGATCCGCGGTGATCAAAATATGCGCGAGCAGTGCGCCGGATCGTGGCCAAAAAAGGGCCGAAACATGCTCCTGAAAATGTGGCGGAGCGATAAGAATTCAAACTAAATCAAAGTATATGATCGCTATGAAAACAGTAGCTTTTCATGGTGGGACTTGAAAGCTGTTTTTTGGAACAACGCACCCAAGTTTGTGAAAACAGCCATCATTCAGCCGCGCCTTTGCCGCAGTTGCCTGCGGACTGAGCATCAGTTTATCCCCCGCTCCTCAGCCGCCATTGTCGATATCTGCGGTGGGCGCAGGGGTCTCAATGCAACCTAAAGTTGCGCAAGCCTCTGAGGACTTGACCTCTTCTGCGGGCTCCGGCTCAGGCTTGGGCTTACGCCCCCCCATCACCCACTCAGGCGAATCGATGATGTAGCCGCTGCGGCTGCGCACCTCCTCGATGATCCGACGGTCGACGGCATCGCGTTCGGGCAGCCGTGCGCCTGAATGAGCAAGCACGGCCTCTTCAACCTGCGCCGCGGGCAGCACCGGCGTGCCGCTGCCTTCAAAGACCGGCTTTTCCGAGAGCGTGGCCACCCCATCCTCGCGCAGCGCGCCGATGTTGTCCTGCAGGAAGAAATGCGGCCCGGTCAGATCGCCATCCTGAAGGTAGAATGGCGGGCGTTCGACGCTGTCAGGGCCAGGCACGTAGACATTGCCGAGAATGTTGATCTCCGACCCGGTGCCCTGCAAACCGTTCGGCCCCCAGTTATAGACGAGATTGTTGATCAACTCGATGCTGCGGCTGTGGTCCTTGATCGCGGGATTGCGGTGCCGGTTGTGCGCCATGAGGTTGCCGACCAGCGTGATGCGCTGCGCCGCGCCGCCTCCGACCAGAAGGCCCATGCTGTGACGCCCCTTGGGATGGATCGACTGATCGAGGCCTTCGGCAATGATGTTGTTCGAGATCGTCACATCCGAAACGTTGCCCCAGACCGCCAGCCCCTCATCCACCGACCAACTGATTGAATTGCCATCGATTAGCACGTTGCGGATCGCTGCCTTGCCCCTGCCAATGGAGATGCCGTCACGGTTCTCACCGCCATCGCCGGGCCCATCGCCGGGGCGCACGCGCAGGCCGCGCAGGATCACATTGCTGCCGATCACTCTCAGACGCCCGCCGGTCAGCGTGACAGGAGAAGGCGCGCCGCGCCCGTCCACGGTGATGTCCGAGCCGATCTCGATCTGCCGGCTCAGCGCGATGGTGCCGCCGATGTCGAAGTGGATCACCCGTGGTCCGCCCGGAGCCTCAATGGCTGCGCGCAGGCTGCCCGGCCCCTCGTCCGCCAGCGAGGTGACGGCGACGCTCCGGCCCCCTGCCCCGCCCGTCGTCGCGGCGCCGAAGCCGACCGGCGGCGCGTCTTGCGCTTCGCTGGGCACAGTCTGCGAGACCGCTTCACCGACGCCAAAGACCCAACCGGCGATCACTGCGCCGGTGACGAATACAGCCAGCCGCAAAAGACCGGTCACGCGCACCGAGGGTGCCATAGTGGCTATCCTAACACTGGTTGCGACCCGGACACCGCAATGTCCGGGTCATGCCCTTCGGCAGCCTCATAGGGCTGCGCTCAGGAGGTGGCCTGCATCTGCCGCGCGGGCTTGTTCAGCAGGTCCTCGAAATAGGCGATCGTCTTTGCAATGCCCTGCGAAAGCTCGACATTCGGGGTCCAGCCAAGGTGCTCTTGCGCAAGGCTGATGTCGGGGCGGCGCTGCACCGGGTCATCGCTGGGAAGTTCGCGCGACACCAGCTGCGAGCGCGAGCCGGTCTGCGCGACGATCATCTCGGCCAGTTGCTTGACCGTGCATTCCTGCGGGTTGCCAAGGTTGACCGGGCCGGTAAACCCGTCGGGCGTGGCCATCATCCGCATCATCCCGTCGATCAGCTCATCCATGTAGCAGAACGAGCGCGTCTGGCTGCCATCGCCATAGATGGTGATGTCTTCGTCGAACAGCGCCTGACGGATGAAGTTCGACACCACCCGTCCGTCCTGCGGATGCATCCGGGGACCATAGGTGTTGAAGATGCGCACGACCTTGATCGGCAGCCCGTGCTGGCGGTTGTAATCGAAGAACAGCGTCTCGGCGCAGCGCTTGCCCTCGTCATAGCAGGACCGCACCCCGATCGGATTGACGTTGCCCCAATAGCCTTCGGCCTGCGGGCTCACCAGCGCGTCGCCATACACTTCCGAGGTCGAGGCCTGCAGGATCGGGCATTTCAGACGCCGCGCCAGACCCAGCATGTTGATCGCCCCATGCACCGAGGTCTTGGTCGTCTGCACCGGGTCGTGCTGATAGTGGATCGGCGAGGCCGGGCAGGCGAGGTTGTAGATCTCGTCGACCTCGACATAGAGCGGGATGGTCACGTCATGGCGCAGGAACTCGAAGCGGGGGTTGCCCAGCAGGTGCTCGATGTTGCGCTTCGTGCCGGTGAACAGGTTGTCGACGCAAAGCACCTCGGCACCGCTTTCGAGCAGGCGGTCGCACAGATGAGAGCCGAGGAAACCCGCCCCGCCCGTGACGAGGATGCGCTTGCGGCTGTTGTAGTTGCGCTTCAACATGATGTTTCCTTTTCAAATAGGCAAAAATCAAAAGTCTTAAAAACAGTGTGCCGCGGGCTCAGCGCCCGGCAGCGGCTCTTGGAGATGGGCGTGCCGGCATCGGCCAGCCCAGTTTTGCAAGGTCACGCCCCAGCAGGTCCTGCAGCTGCAGCATGTCTTCGGCGTAATGACGCGCGATCTCATCGGCGAGGTCCGGCGGAACCTCCAGCTTGCCGAGCTTGGTGTTGTTCAGCGCGTCCATCTTCTTCACGAGGCCCAGCGACTGCACGCCCAACGCCCGCTTGATCGGGCCCGAGACCACCTCGCGGGCCGGGCCGGCGCGCGACACCATGAAGCGCACCAGCTTTGAGCGTGCCTTCTTGGCCTCATTCACCGGGGTGAAATCGGTACGCCCGTCGTCCGGCAGCCCGAGAAATTCGAGGGTCCGGCGGTACGTGCCCGCGGTGTCCGCGCGCATTTCTTCCTGAAAAAGTACCAGCACGCGCTCTTGCGGGACGCGCGCGTAGAGCCGCGCCATCATCTCGCCGAAGGCGGCGGTGCGGTGATAGAGCAGCGTCAAGGGCGCGCGGCAACCGCGCGGAATATCCTTGCCCGCCGCGCGCGCTTCCGAAAGCTGCCATGCGGTGCGGAAATCCTCGACATTCTCGTCCAGCGCGTGGATCAGCTGCCGGTGCAACGAGACCAGCATCTTCACCGGGTTGCGCAGCATGACGATGAACCGCGCATCCGGGCGCGCCTTGAGGATCTCGGAAATCGCCGCCTCGGAATAGAGATACCAGACCGAGCCTTCCATCATCACCCGCGCCGCCGGATCGCTGGGAAAGATGGCGCGATACTGAGCGGCATCGTCGCACAGGCACAGCCCGTTCAGGTCATGCGAGAAGTAATGCGGCTCTTTAGGGCTGGAAAAGGCAACCTCAGGGTGTTCCGACAGATAGTGACCCAAGGCTGTGGTGCCGCATTTCGGCGCGCCGATCAGATAGACGGCGGGCGGGAAAAGCGCGGTGTCCGAGACCAATTCGGACGCAAGCGGCAAAGAGTGGGTCGACACGGCAGTCTCCTACTGCGTCGCCGGACTGGCTGACCGCCTTGACGGCGGCAGAAGCGTTAGATGGATCGGGGCGCTGGCCCGCAGGGGCTACCGGGGGATGCGATCAGAGGATGATCGCCAGAATATACCCGGCCAGAGCGCCAAAAAATGCAATACCAATCCAGGCCACCGCCCCGAGGCTGAACCCGACGAAAAATGAAATAAGCCAAGCGTAAAAAAATGCTGTAAGTGCACAGCTCGCCGTCAAAATCGCTATGCGGACGTAGCTGCGGTCGCGCCGCGGTTGCTCGTCAGCTTGCCGTTCAAACGACGCATTTCGCGATCCTTCGGCTGCGCCGTGGTCGCGCTTCAAACGTAACCTCCTTTCCAAAATATTCAGCGGCATCGTCCAATCCTGACAAGACGGATGAAATCCGACATCGGCTTTGCCGGGAGAGGCGATTTGACTGACACAATGTCCCCCTGAAGCTTTGGGACGAATTCCAACAATTCCGGGCCCGTAGCGAAAACGTCTTGGACCCACCTTTCATAACTATCCTTTGACGATACGCAGCGCCCCGAAGAGGCGTCAAGACTTTATGGTCCGGCCTCCGCTGGTGGTGGCGCGGCGTGGCGCGCGTGCCTTTCAACGGGGCGCTCACCGGTTCTGCAGAGGCGGCGGCGGCACGTCAGTCCGCGGGTGGTGCCAGTCGCGGCGCTGGCCGGTTTCGGCATAGATCGCCAGCAGACGTTCCACCCATGTGGCAGTGCCGTAGCGCCCGAGCGCCCGCTCGCGCACAGCCTCGGCGGTGGCGCTGCGCAGACGCGGCGTCTCGATCATCTCGAGCATGCCGCGCGCCAGCGCCTCGGGATCGCGGGGCCGCACGAGGATCGCGCCGGTGCCTTCCAGCACCAGCCCGTTCTCTCCGACATCGGTCACCACCGGCGGAAGACCGTTGGCCATCGCCTCCAAAAGCGAGACCGGCGCGCCCTCCCAATGCGACGAGCTGACAAAGATGTCGCTGGCCGCCAGCACCTCGGGGATGTCGCTGCGCATGCCAAGGAACCTCAGCGCGCCCTCCAGCCCAAGCTGATCGGCCTGCGCCAGCAGCGCGGCATGGCGCGGCGCATCGCGGGCATCCCCAACCAAGAGAAGCACCGTGTTGGGCGCAGCCTCATGCACCGTCGCAAAGGCATCGAGCAGAACCTCATGCGCCTTTTGCCCGATGATCGCCCCGACGCAGACCAGCGCCAGTTGATCCTCGCCAAGCTGTAACTCGCGCCGCAGCCGCGCTCTCGACCCGAAGGGCGCGACCACGCTGTCGGCCACGGCGTTGGGCACGACGCGGCACCCCGAGCGTCCGATCTCTTTCGCCGCGGCCTCGGCCACCGCTTCACCCACGGCGATCTTGTTCACCCCGGGCAAGCGCATCGCCACGCCCTGCAACAGGCGCCGACCGGGCCGGATACGGCGGACCGAGGGTTTGACGTTGTGGATCGTCGTGACAAACGGGATGCCCAGCAGCTTCGAAGCATACGCGCCAAGCGTGCTGGACGAGGCCAAATGCGCATGCAGATACTCGATCCGCCGCGCCCGCAACGCCGCAACCAACCGCCGGAAGCGGCCAAAATCGGCGAGATTGCGACCCGGCAGCATAACCACCTCGGTGCCCAGCGCCCGCAGTTTTTCGTAAAACGGGGTCCGCAGATCGCTCAGCACGAACACGGTCAGCACCACGTCAGAGCGGGCGCGGACCGCCTCGGCAAAGGTCAGTACAAGGCGCTCGGCCCCGCCGGTGACAAGTGTGTCGATCAGATACCCCAGACGCAGCGGCTCGGGGCTTTCAATAGCCATCGCCTGCGCGGGAAGATCAATCTTCGCAGCCTTCATGGGAATATTCCGTCCGTAAATGGGCTCGGACGCGCGCGACCACAGCCGCGCGCGAGACAGACTCAGCGCGCCAGATGCGCCGGCCGATCGTCGCCACGGGGCGACTGCTTCATCACGGTAACGCTGGGCCCCTGAAGCTCGTCTTCGTCGCGCGTCTTCTTGGGGCGCGAGCCCAGAATCATCGCGATCATATAGGCGGCGAAGGCGGCAATCGCGGCAACCACCACGGCGATCGCGAACTGTGTGCGCGGCGACATGTTGACCGGGTTGATCGGCGGCGTGCCCTCTTCGATCACCCGCACGTTGTCAAAGCCCGAGACTTCGACGGCGCGCGCATCACGCAGGCGCAGATCAAGCTCGGCGATCCGCTCGGTCTGGGCGGCCTGCCGGGTCTGCAGCAGCCGCGCCCGCGGCAGCACTTGCGACAGGTCGGACACCTGCGTCTGCGTTCCCGCAAGCTCGCGCTCGAGATAGGCGATGCGGCTCTCGGCCTCTTCCACCTGCGTCTGCGCCTCGACCGCCTCTGCCTCGAATCCCAGACGGTTCTCGAAAGACGTTTGGCGCTGGCGCAAGGTAATCAGTTCGAGTTTAGACTCGCGCAGCTCGGTCTTGAGCTGCACCTCGTCGTTGATCGCGTTTTCATATTGCACTTCGAGCCCGCTGGCATCCGGCCCGCCCAGCAGATCGGTCAGTTCGGCGTCGATCTCCTCGGCCTCCTGCTGCGCCTTTTCGAGACGCGCGGTGATGGTGACAAGCTCGCGCTCGGTATACATCTCTCGTCGGTGATCGAAGAAGGCGACGATCAAAGCGTTGACCAGATCCGCGGCGACCGCGGGATTGGTGTGAAAGACCGAAACCTTCACCACATAGGACCCGGTGATCAGCTCGATCATCGTGCTCTCGTCCAACCGGATCGTCGCCCCGACAAGCCCCGCTTCCGTGTTCGGCATGTCCGGGTAGACCCGCTCGAGCCCGACCGACTCGATCGCCTCCCGCACCAGCTTGGGGTTGTCCAGAAGCAGCATCTCGGCGTTCACGAAGCCCTGAAAGTCGCCGGCGTTCGGTGCTTTGATGTCCGTAAGACTGGGGTCCGGCACGTAAACATATTCACGTCCCAGCGCGAAGGAGACCAATGATCTGGCTTCGTACACTGGCCGGGACTGTTTGATGGCATAGAGAAGCGGCGTGAGAACTGCGCCAAATACGACGACTGCAAGAATGATGCGTTTCACGGTCAAAACCAATCCAATGACGCCGGGAGGCATCGGTAAAAAAAGAAATTGAAATAGTGCGAAATCACTTAGTCTGATACCGAACTGTAGCATCGCCCCCTGCTTGCGGCAACAATTCCGCGCCGCACCGCGGAAAAACACGGGGTCGTGACCCAGAGCCTAGATCGAACGCGCTAAACTTGTGCAACCACCCCGCGGATGCGCATTTGCCCTTTGCCGCGCCGGGTACAGACCTTAGACTTAACTCGATTCTCTATACTTCGGCCGCATGTCGCCCTACGCGATGTCATTTTTCAGGCCGCCGCATTATTCATTTCCCTCCTCATGTTTTCGAGGACTTTCCTGCATGGCGTTTTCTCCCGGCAAGGCCACGACCAAGAACCTGTTCTGGGCCTATCTCTCCTTCGCTTCCACAAAGCTTCTGAACTTTGTCGCGGTGATCATCATCGCGCGTTACGTCGATCCGGCCGAGTTCGGCCTGATGGCGATCTGCCTCGCGATCATGGGCTATTTCGAGATCATCTCGAAGTTCGGCCTCGGCGCGGCGCTGATCTCGGTCAAGGACCGGCAAGAGGAAACGGCGAATGCCGTATTCTTCTGCGCGCTCTTCACGTCCGGCCTGATGGCCTTGCTGCTCTGGTGGGGGTCCGGCGGCATCGCCGGGCTCTTCGACTCGCCCGAGTTGCAACCTCTTCTGGGCACCATCTGCCTTGTGCTGGTGATCCGCGCGGTCAGCTCGGTCCACATCAGCCTGCTGTTCCGAGAGCTCAGCCTGCGCAAAAAGCTGGTCCCAGATGTGGCGCAAGGGCTGGCCAAGGGGCTGATCTCGATCACTTTGGCGATGATGGGCTACGGCGTCTGGGCCTTGGTGCTGGGCTATGTGGTTGGGGCGGTGATCGGCACCGTGATGCTGTTCTGGATGCGGCCATGGCGACCCACCGCCCTGCCCGACTGGCCGACGGTGCGATACGTCATGGGCTATGGCTCGTATCTCATCGGTGCCGAGACGATCAATTCCACGCCGCGTCTGCTCGACAACCTGCTGGTCGGCAAGTTCCTCGGCCCTGCCGCACTGGGCATCTACGCGATTGCCTTTCGCATCCCCGAACTGGCGATCAAGAGCTTCACCTCCGTCGCGGGCACGGTGCTGCATCCGGTGATGTCGAAAATCCAGACCCACCCCGAAGAGCTTGCGACCTATTACTACCAGTCGCTGCGCTACTGCGCGCTGCTGATGTTCGGCGTTGGCGCTGCCATCGCCGTGCTGGCAGAGCCAACGGTGCATGTGCTCTACACCGACAAATGGTACGGCATGATCGCTCCGATGCAATTCATCGCCGTGGCCTTCGCCGTCAGCACGCTCAACATGGTGCCCGGCGGATTGCTCAAGGCGCTGAGCCGCACCGACCTGATGTTCCGCGTCGCGCTGTTCAATCTGCCGGTGTTTGTGCTGCTGCTGGCGGCGGCCATTCCCTTCGGCATCACCGCAGTCGCAGCGGCGCAGCTTGTGCTGGCCTTCGTGCGCTTCGTGCCCACCTACCTCGCCACCAAGCGGGTGATGCATGTCACCGCCGGAAAGGTCTTTGCCGCCCTGCGCCCGGCGCTGATCTGCGCCGGAAGCGCCACGGTCTCGGCCTTCCTCGTACTGCAACTGCACAGCGGATCGGAACTGCTGCGCCTGCTGGCTGGGGCTGCCGCGTTTGGTGCGACCTACCTCGTGGCGCTGCGCATCCTCGTCCCCGAGGCTTTCAGCGCCGGGCAGAGGTTCATCCTGAAGCGGAGGCGCGCATGATCTTCGCATCACACCCCGCAGCGCCAGCCACGAAGGGAGCACAGCCATGAGCGACACGCTGCTGCCGCCCCCCCGCAATGGCATCGATTGGCGCGGAATGTTCAGCGTTCTCGGCGCGGGGCTCATGGCCCTCGCTGTGTCATACGTCCTGGCCAGCCGCTCGCTGACACTGCTGATGATCGCCCCGGTCGCCCTGCTGATTTTCGCCGTCGGCATCCGCTATCCGATGATGGCGCTGGCCGGGCTGATCGCAATGATCATGTCGAACCTTTCGGACAATCTGATCGAGTTCTACGGGTTGCCCTCGCTGGCGAAGATCACCGCGCCGGGCCTCTTCGTGCTGCTGGCGGCGCGCTACGCGGTCTACAAGGACAAGCCCTATGTGCCGATGGTCGCCGTCACCTTCCTTTGCATCATCTTTGCGCTGAAACTGATCAGCGCGACCTATGCCCTGCGCTGGGGCGTGAGCGTCGATCTGTCGAAGGACTTCATCAAGGAGGCGGCGGTGGCCATCCTCGCGCTGGCCTTCATGAACCACAAGCGCGGCTTTGAAACGGTGGCGCTGTCGGCGACCATTCCGATCGCCATCATCTGTACGCTTGGTGTGTACCAGCTCGTCTTCGGCGCGTCGCCGTCGGGTTTTTCTGGGTTCTCGCGCTTCACCGAAAGCTCGAGCCGATTCTCCGGTATGCTGCTCGACCCCAATTTCTTTGCGGCGATCGTGGTGTTCACCGTGCCCTTGGGCCTCTTCCAATTCTTGAACGCGCGCAATCCGCTCACCATGGTGCTTTGGGCCTTGGTGGTCGCGGCGATGATCGCCGGGCTGCTCGCCACGCAGTCACGCGGCTCGCTGATCGGCCTCATGCTGGGGCTGATCGTCTTGGCGACTAGTTTCACGCGGCGACAGCTCTTTGTCGCATGTATTGTCATGGTTCTGGTCGTGGTGCTCGCCGGGGTCATAGCCAGTGATGAGCTGATCGAGCGTTTCTCCAGCATCTTCAGCACCGCCGCTGCTGGCGAGGCGCAGGACGCCAGCACCGAGGGCCGATTGGCCAGTTGGTCGGTTGCCTACAACGTGTTCAACGAACATCCGTGGTTTGGCGTTGGTGTCGGAAATTTCGAGGCGCACTATCAGAACGGCGCGCTTGAGGCCGGGCTGATCTTCCGCGGCGAAGGCCGGGCGACTCACAGCCTCTATCTGGAGTTTCTCACCGAACAGGGAATCGTCGGCCTGCTGGTGTTCCTTGGCTTTGCTGCCTTCGGAGCGGTCAACTTCTTCCGCAGCGCGGCACTGGCCCGAAGCTGTGGCGACGAGCTGATGGCGCGACGTCTGATCGCCTATTGCGGCGCCTTCGTCGGTTACCTCGCGGCGATGACCTTCTTGCAGGATTCGATTCCCCGCTTCCTATGGTTCGTCACCTCTCTGGCGGTCGAATCCTACATGATCACGCGCTGCATCTACGCCGATCACCCGGCCCTGCGCTTTCGCAGTCGCCGCGTCCCCCGGCCACAGCCGGTTGCGGTCAACTGAGGCGCTAAGCTGAGCCTGAAAAAGCAATGCGCCGGCCCGTTTCGGGGCCGGCGCATTTTGCGTCCGATGTCTCGGAAGGAGTTCCAGTGGTGAGCCGTGCAGGATTCGAACCTGCGACCCACTGATTAAAAGTCAGTTGCTCTACCAACTGAGCTAACGGCCCACTCTGCAGGAATTTTGACACATGGTGAGCCGTGCAGGATTCGAACCTGCGACCCACTGATTAAAAGTCAGTTGCTCTACCAACTGAGCTAACGGCCCACTATGTGTGGGGCGGCTTCTAGAAAGTGTGGCCGGGAGGGTCAAGCGGTAAAATGAAAAATCTGTCCAACTTGTTTCGCACCCCGATCCCGCTGCCTGTCCGCCGGGCTCTGACGGGCCGGGTTGCCCGCTTTCCGATCCGACCTCTGTGCAAGGCTGCATCCCGCCCTGCAACACAGGCTGGAAACGTTTGGTCAACGCGCGTATATGCGCGCGGATGAAACACGCGCCCACATATCACCTGCCCTTCATGAAGATGCACGGGCTTGGCAACGACTTCGTCGTGCTCGACGGTCGGGCGCGTGACGTCGCCATGACCCCTGCCCTCGCCATGGCCATCGCCGACCGCCACCGCGGCGTCGGCTTCGACCAGCTGACGGTGATCTCCAAGACCGACGCCGGGGATGCGCATCTGACCTTCTACAACGCCGACGGCTCCACCGCCGGGGCCTGCGGCAACGCCACGCGCTGCATCGCGCGCTTCCTGATCGACGAGACCGGCAAGGACGCCCTGACGCTCACCACCGAGCGCGGCGTGCTACTGGCGCGCGATGCCGGCAACGGGCTGACCTCGGTCAACATGGGCCAGCCGCAGCTGCGCTGGGACGAGGTGCCGCTGGCGCACGAGATGGACACGCTGGAACTGCCGATCGACGGCAGCCCCACCGCCACCGGCATGGGCAACCCGCATTGCACCTTCTTCGTCGAGGACGCCGAGGCGGTGGATCTGGACAACTTCGGCCCCGCGCATGAGCATCACCCGCTCTATCCGCAGCGCACCAATGTGCAGGTCGCCAGCCTCATCGGCCCCGATCACCTGCGCATGCGCGTCTGGGAGCGCGGCGTGGGCCTCACGCTGGCCTCGGGCTCGTCCTCCTGCGCCACCGCCGTCGCCGCCGCGCGCCGCGGCCTGACCGGGCGGCGCGTGACCATCGAGCTTGATGGCGGCCCGCTGCAGATCGACTGGCGCGAGGATGGCGTCTGGATGACCGGCGGCACAGCGCATGTGTTCGACGGCAATTTCACCCATGATTGGCTCGAGGCGGTGTCATGACCAGCGCGCCCAAATTCACCACCCTCGGCTGCCGCCTCAACGCCTATGAAACCGAGGCGATGAAGGATCTGGCGTCTCAGGCCGGTATGGAAAACGCGGTGATCGTGAACACCTGCGCCGTGACCTCCGAGGCCGTGCGCAAGGCCCGTCAGGAGATTCGCCGCCTGCGCCGCGAGAACCCCGACGCCAAGGTCATCGTCACCGGCTGCGCCGCGCAGATCGACCCCGACAGCTTTGCCGCGATGACCGAGGTCGACGCGGTGGTCGGCAATACCGAAAAGATGGCGCCCGAGACATGGTCGCGCCTGTCCAGCGGCTTCATCGGCGAGACCGAGCGCGTCATGGTCAACGACATCATGTCGGTGACCGAGACCGCGGGCCATCTGATCGACGGTTTCGGCACCCGGTCGCGCGCCTATGTGCAGGTGCAGAACGGCTGCGATCACCGCTGCACCTTCTGCATCATCCCCTACGGCCGCGGCAATTCGCGCTCAGTGCCCGCAGGCGTGGTGGTCGACCAGATCAAGCGGCTGGTGCAGCAGGGCTATAACGAGGTGGTGCTGACCGGGGTGGACCTCACCTCTTGGGGCGCCGACCTGCCGGGCACGCCGCGGCTTGGCGATCTCGTCATGCGCATCCTGAAGCTGGTGCCGGACCTGCCGCGCCTGCGCATCTCGTCGATCGATTCCATCGAGGCGGACGAGAACCTGATGCAGGCCATCGCCACCGAGACGCGTCTGATGCCCCACCTGCATCTGTCGCTGCAGCACGGCGATGATCTGATCCTCAAGCGGATGAAGCGCCGCCACCTGCGCGACGATGCCATCCGCTTCTGCGAGGAAGCACGCAAGCTCCGCCCCGAGATGACCTTTGGTGCCGACATCATCGCTGGCTTCCCGACCGAGACCGAAGAGCATTTCGCCAACTCGCTGAAGCTGGTCGAAGAGTGCGACCTCACGTGGCTGCACGTCTTCCCCTACTCGTCGCGCCCCGGCACCCCTGCCGCGCGCATCCCGAGCAAGGTGAACGGCAACGACATCAAGGCCCGCGCCGCGCGCCTGCGTGCCGCCGGGGATGCCGCCGTGCAGCGCCATCTGGCCGCGCAGCCGGGCCGCACGCATCAGGTGCTGATGGAGAGCCCCGAGATGGGCCGCACCGAGCAGTTCACCGAGGTGCTCTTCGACACGCCGCAGACGGAAGGCGCGATCGTCACCGCGACGATCACCGGCATCCGCGGCACGCAGCTGACGGCCTGAGGCCATGCATCCGAACCCGACCTTCCGCCGGACCGAGCTTGCCCGCAGTCTCGATCTCGTGCGCGCGCGCTCCTTCGGCACGCTGGCGGTCAGCGCCGAGGGCGCGCCGCTGCTGTCGCATGTGCCCTTCCTGCTGTCGGAAGATGCCAGCTATGCCGATCTGCACCTCGTGCGCTCGAACCCGATCTGCCGCGCCGCCCGCGACGGCCTTCCCGCACGGCTCGCGGTGAATGGCGCCGACGGCTACGTCTCGCCCGACTGGTACGGCGATCCCGGACAGGTGCCGACGTGGAACTATGTGGCGGTGCATCTGACCGGCACGCTCGAGCCGCTGCCACACGCGCAGATCGACCCGCTGCTGGCCGAGCAGAGCGCCGCCTTCGAGGCCCGCCTTACCCCCAAGACCCCTTGGACCATGGACAAGATGGACCCGGAGGTCCGGGCCAAGCTGCAGCGTATGATCCTGCCGTTCCGGCTGCGCATCGACGAGATCGACAGCACGTGGAAGCTCTCGCAGAACAAGACCGCTGAAATGCGCGAGAGCGCCGGGGAAAAGCTGCAGAGCGGCTTTGGGATGGACCTGGGCACGCTGGCCACGCTAATGAAGGATCCGCCAGCCGACGAGGCGTGACGATTGCGCGGCGGTCTCATTTCCGCCAAGACGGGCGGCATGACACTTCAAGCCCGTGCCCTCATCGTTCACCTGCTCACCGCAACCGGTGCCGTTTTTGCCATGCTGGCCATGCTGGCCGCCGCGCAGGAGGACTGGTCGATCATGTTCCTGTGGCTGGTGGTCGCTTTCGCCGTGGATGGCGTCGACGGCCCGCTGGCCCGCAAATACGACGTCAAGGTCAACTCACCGCGCTTCGACGGCGTGCTGCTCGACCTGATCATCGACTATCTGACCTATGTGTTCATCCCCGCCTTTGCCCTCTTCAACTCGGGGCTGCTGCCGGGCTGGACAGGCTGGTTCGCGATCATTGTCATCACCTTCGCCTCGGCGATGTATTTCGCCGACAGCCGGATGAAGACCACCGACAACTCGTTCCAAGGCTTTCCCGGCTGCTGGAACATGCTGGTGCTTGTGCTCTTTGCGCTGAAGCCGGATTTCTGGGTGATCCTGACGCTGGTGGCGGTGCTGTCGGTGGCGATGTTCCTGCCGCTGAAGTTCATCCACCCGGTGCGCACCGTGCGCTGGCGGCCGTTCTCGCTGCCCATGGCGCTGATCTGGACCGGCTGTGCGGGCTGGGCGGCCTGGACCAACTTCCACGCCGGAAGCTGGGCGCATTGGGGTCTGGTGATCACCTCGGTCTATCTGATCTTCGCGGGCATCGCCCAGCAGGTGATTCCCCAGCGCCGCTGATCCGAACCCGCAGCACCCAACGAAAAACGCCG
The DNA here is from genome assembly GCF_001687105.1 of Salipiger sp. CCB-MM3. Lineage (NCBI taxonomy): Bacteria > Pseudomonadati > Pseudomonadota > Alphaproteobacteria > Rhodobacterales > Roseobacteraceae > Salipiger > Salipiger sp. CCB-MM3. Next base: position 2,042,348 of record NZ_CP014595.1, on the reverse strand, counting down.
GCCCCCGCAAAGAGGCCGGCGTTTTCTTTCGGGGGCGGTCCGGGGCTTGCCCGCTCAGGCCTTGAGCCGCCAGCCGGTGCGGAAGAGCCCCCAAGCGCCGAGACAGACCACCGCAGTCGCCACAATCGAGACCACGGCCCCCAGCGCCGGGTCCGCGTCCGACACCCCCAGCACGCCATAGCGGGCGCCGTCGATCAGATAGAACACCGGGTTGAACTGGGTGATCTCGTACAGCAGTGGCGGCAAAGCCTCGCGCGAGTAGAACGTGCCCGACAGGAACGCCAAAGGCGTCACGATGAAATTGGTGATCGCCGCCATCTGGTCGAACTTATTGGCGAACAGCCCCGCAACGATGCCCACGGACGACAGGAACGCCCCGCCCAGCAGCACAAAGCCCAGCACGATCAGCGGATGCGCGGGCACCAGCCCGGTCGTCGCCCAGAGCCCGAGCAGGATGGCGCAGGCCACCACCAGCCCGCGCGTGATGCCGCCCGCGAGGTAGCCGATCACCAGTTCGAACGGCGCCAGCGGCGGCATCAGCGTGTCGACGATGTTGCCCTGCACCTTCGAGATCACGATCGACGAGGAGGTGTTGGCAAAGGCGTTTTGGATCACCGTCATCATCAGGATGCCGGGGGCGATGAACTGGGTGAAGGGCACGCCCATCACCTCGCCGCGCGTCGGACCTATCGCAATGGTGAAGATCACCAGAAACAGACCGGCGGTGACCAGTGGCGCCAGCAGCGTCTGCGTCCAGACCGCAAGAAATCTTTGGGTTTCCCGGCGGCACAGAGTGGCGAGGCCGAGCCAGTTCACCGCGCCGAAACGCCGGGCGCCGGGCTCAAAGCGGGCTTGGCTGTCCATGAGGTCTCCTTTCCGTTTGGGTCCGGCTTGTAACTCGCCATACGATGACTACAATAGGGCCCCTGATGGAATTTTCAGGCGGCCCTTGATCACGGGCCGCTTTTTCTCAAGCAAGGATCGGACATGTCCTGGACGGATGAGCGCGTCGAGCTTCTCAAGAAGATGTGGGCCGAGGGCCAGTCGGCCAGCCAGATCGCCAAGGAACTTGGCGGCGTCACCCGCAATGCGGTGATCGGCAAGGTGCACCGGCTGGGCCTCTCGAACCGCACCGCCCCTGCTGGCGGCGCGTCGGCCCCTGCTGCGCCCGCAGCCCCGGCCAAGGAAGCCAAGCCCGCAGCAAAGGAAAGCAGGGCCAAACCCGCACCCAAGCCGGAACCCGCGGCAGCGCCCGAGCCCGCCGCGCGCGAGGCGGCCCCGGTGCCCGAAACCCGCCCGGCGCCCGTCGGCCCGTCGCGCAAGCCGATCGTGCCGGCCGGCCAGCCGCTGCCGCCGCAGCCCTCGGCCAATGAGATCAGCCCCGAGGCTCTGGCCAAGGTCAGCGAGGTCGAGAAGAAGGCCAAGAAGCTGTCGCTGATGGACCTGACCGAGCGCACCTGCAAATGGCCGGTGGGCGATCCGGCAACCGAGGACTTCTGGTTCTGCGGCCTGCCGGTGCAGCAGGGCAAACCCTATTGCGAGGCGCATGTGGGCGTGGCCTTCCAGCCGATGTCCTCGCGCCGCGACCGCCGCCGCTGAGCCGCGCATCGCCAAGCATTCTGAAACCGCCCGCGGCTCCGGCCCGGGCGGTTTTTTCATGCCTGCATCGTTGTCCCTGCCCGCCCGCGCGGAAGCTGCGCCGATTTTCGCCCGTTCCGCAGGGGGTTGCGCAACCTTGCCGTGACCTCCAGCGTTGTGCCCAAGCAATGGGTGAACACGCATGACCGAACTTCAGACCCTCATCGGGGGCTATGCCGCGCTGCTGTCTCTGGCGTTGATCGTCGGCCTCTTCGTGCTGTTCATGCTCGAGATCTACCCACCCGAAGTGCCCGCAGCGGGCCTCGCCGCGCTCTTCGTGGCCTTGGGGTTCGTCTCGACCGACGAGCTGCTCTCGGTGTTCTCGAACCCCGCCCCGCTGACCATCGGAGCGATGTTCGTGCTGTCGGGCGCGTTGGTGCGCACCGGGGTGCTCGAAGCGATCTCCAACATGGTGATCACCCAAGCCAAGGAAAAGCCTGCGCTGGCGCTGGTGGTGATCCTTGGGGTGACGCTTCTGGCTTCGGGCTTCGTCAACAACACGCCCGTCGTTCTGGTGCTGATCCCGGTGGTGATCCGGCTCGCCGCGGCGCTCGGCAAGGCGCCGACCCGGCTGCTGATCCCGCTGAGCTATGTGGCCATCCTCGGCGGCACCTGCACGCTGATCGGCACCTCGACCAACCTGCTGGTCGACGGCGTCGCCCGCGGTCAGGGGCTGGAGCCTTTCGGCATCTTCGAGATCACCCCCATCGGCCTTCTGGTGGCGCTGGCGGGCGGCGGCACTCTGGCCCTGCTCGGCCCGTGGCTGCTGCCCAACCGGCAGGCCAGCGATCCCGACCAGATGCTCGGCGAGACAACGTTTCTGTCGGAGGCCGTGCTCACCGACGACAGCCTCGACGGCACGCCGCTCTCCGAGATCGCCCCGTTCAAACGCGGCGGCGTCAGGGTGATCGGCCTGCGCCGCAAAGGCCGCGCCCTGCCTGCCCCGATTGAGGAGCAAGAGCTCGAGAAGGGCGACACGGTGATCTTCCGCGCGCCCACCTCCGAACTTCTGACGCTGCATGACGATCCGGCCCTGAAGATCGGTCTGCGCCGCGGCGAGCCCCCAGAGGGCGAGCTTGTGACCGTCGAAGTGGTGGTCTCGCCGCGCAAATCGAGCCTTGGCCGCAGCCTGGGCAGCATGTCGCTGGGGCGGCGCTTTGGCGTGCGGGTGCTGGGCGCGCACCGGCACGAACACAACCCCGGCCCCGACCTCGGCTCGGTGCGGCTGCGTCCCGCCGACAAGCTGCTGCTCGAAGGCCCGCCCACGGCGTTCCAGACGCTTGAGGATGAGGCGCAGCTGGTCTCCGTCAGCCGCCCCACCGGGCGCGCCTTCCGCCGCGGCCGCGCGCCGCTGGTGCTGGCTGCGCTGGCCGCCGTCGTGCTGCTTGCGGCCTTCGGCGTGATGGAGATCGCCACGCTCTCGCTACTCGCGGTCGCCGCCATTCTCATGCTGCGCTGCATCGACGCCGACGAGGCATGGGGTGCGGTCGATGGCGCGATCCTCGTGCTGATCTTCGCCATGCTGGTGGTCGGGCTGGGCCTGCAGAACACCGGCGCGATGGATCTGCTCGTTGGCTGGCTGGCGCCGCCGATCTCTGGAATGCCGCCCTTCCTCGCGCTGCTCTCGGTCTATCTGCTGGCCTCGCTGCTGACCGAGACCGTGACCAACAACGCCGTCGCCGTGGTCTTCACCCCCATTGCCATCGGGCTCGCCCAGAGCACCGGGCTCGATCCGCGCGCGCTGACCGCTGCGGTGATGTTCGGCGCCTCGGCCAGTTTCGCCACGCCAATCGGCTATCAGACCAACACGCTGGTCTATGGCGCGGGCAATTACCGATTCTCCGATTTCCTGAAGATCGGGCTGGCGATGAACCTCGTGGCGGCGCTTGCCGCCTGCGCCGGCATCCTCTGGCTCTATGGCTGACCCGGCCTAAGGGGGCGCTGCCCCCTCGGCGCTGCCGCGCCTCACCCCCCTTGCGTATTTGAAAAGAGAAGAAGAACTGGGACCCTCCATGGCTTCTTCTCTTTCCAAATACGCAGGGCGCGCCCGCCCCATGCGCGCGGCGCCGCAGAATGAAGCGCCACGGTGCCAAGCGCCCTTTCCCGGAGCCAAGAGAGCGCGTATATGCCGCCCATGCAGAATCCGCCCGATCTTCGCCCCGACCTTGCCCGCGCCCGCGTCACGGAAACCCGCCGCGATGGCCAGCCGACCATCGGCATGGTCTCGCTTGGCTGCCCCAAGGCGCTGGTCGACAGCGAGCGCATCCTCACCCGGCTGCGCGCCGAGGGCTATGGCATCTCGCCCGACTATTCCGGCGCCGATGCGGTGATCGTGAACACCTGCGGCTTTCTCGACAGCGCCAAGGCCGAGAGCCTCGAGGCGATCGGCGAAGCGCTGAAGGAGAACGGCCGGGTCATCGTCACCGGCTGTCTCGGTGCCGAGCCCGAGTATATCACCGGCGCCCATCCCAAGGTTCTGGCGGTCACCGGCCCGCATCAATACGAGCAGGTGCTCGACGCGGTGCATGGCGCCGTGCCGCCCTCCCCCGATCCTTTTGTCGATCTGCTGCCCGGCTCGGGCGTGAAGCTCACGCCGCGCCACTACAGCTATCTGAAGATCTCGGAAGGCTGTAACCACAAGTGCAAGTTCTGCATCATCCCCGACATGCGCGGCCTGCTGACCTCGCGCCCGCAGCGCGCGGTGCTGCGCGAGGCCGAAAAGCTGGTCGAGGCGGGGGTGAAGGAACTGCTGGTGATCAGTCAGGACACCTCGGCCTATGGCACCGACTGGAAGGACCGCGACGAGAAATTCCCGATCCTGTCGCTGGCGCGTGAGCTGGGACAGTTCGGCGCATGGGTGCGGATGCATTACGTCTATCCCTACCCGCACGTGCGTGAGCTTATCCCAGCGATGGCCGAGGGGCTGGTGCTGCCCTATCTCGACATCCCGTTCCAGCATGCCCACCCCGACACGCTGAAGCGCATGGCGCGCCCCGCCGCCGCCGCGCGCACGCTCGACGAGATCGCCGCCTGGCGCGCCGATTGCCCGGACATCACCCTGCGCTCGACCTTCATCGTCGGCTACCCCGGCGAGACCGAAGACGAGTTCCAGACGCTGCTCGATTGGATGGACGAGGCGCAGCTCGACCGGGTTGGCTGCTTCAAATACGAGAACGTCGAGGGTGCGCGCTCGAACGCGCTGCCGGACCATGTGCCCGAGGAGGTCAAGCAGGACCGCTGGGAGCGCTTCATGGAGAAGGCGCAGGCGATCTCTGAGGCCAAGCTCGAAGCCAAGGTCGGTCAGACCCTGCAGGTTCTGGTGGATGAGGTCGACGAGGATGCCGCCACCTGCCGCACCAAGGCCGATGCGCCGGAGATCGACGGCAACCTGTTCATCGACGAGGGCTTCGAACACCTCAAGCCCGGCGACATGGTCACCGTCGAGGTGGATGAAGCGGGCGAATACGATCTCTGGGGCCGTTTGATCGAATCGAACTGAGCCCATCCCGCCAGCAGGCCGCGGCAATGCCCGCGGCAAACTGGCACTTTTGACAGGTTCTGACACAAATCGCGCCAGCGCCGGGCCCCTTTGGGGCCCGTTTTATTGCGCCAGCGCAATCCGTTGCGCGCATCAGCCGTGCTATCCTTCTGTCATTGGGCCAATGGAGGAGGGGCTCGGAGATTTTCTGGTTCCAGCGGCACTGGCCGCGCCGGGAGGCGGCGACAATTTCGGTCGGCTTGCGACCGCATCCCTGCGTGATCACCCTTTATCTCTTCGGAGACAGTTGATTTTGCTTTTGGATTTCATCACGGCGCGATGCTCCCGGTCTTCCGGGAGCATTTATTTTGGCGCTCCCGCTCGGCCGTGGCTGAGCCACGACCAGAGCGCTAGAAGACGCAGCGCGCCGCTTCTGGCCCCGAGGGGTCGAGGCCCGGCTGCAGCGGGTCGGGCAGCACGCCAAGCGACATCGCCAGCGCTGCAAGCTCTGCACGCGATGTCATGCCGGTGCGCGCGCAGAGCGCCTGCAGCCGCTGCCGCACCGCCGAGACAGATATCTCGAGCACCCCCGCGATGTCCTTGTCGTGCAGACCCGATCCGATCAGCCCCAGCAATTCCATCTGCTTTTCGGTGACCTGTCGGCGCAGCGGAAACTCGCGGGCAAAGCAGGCCGCGAACCTCTGGTGGCCCAGCAACGCGGCGGTGCTGAGCGTCCAGCCATGGGCGTGAAGGATCGCCAGCATCTCGCGCCGCGAATGATCCCCCGCAAAGCTGAGCATCCCGGCGCGCGGCGGCGTGCCCTGGCGCAGCGGAAAGGCTACGCCCGCCCGCATCCGGCGCCGCGCCGCCTCGCGCAGCACCTCAATCCTGCGCTCGGGCAGAACGCGGTATTCCGAAAGGAACTCCAGCCCAATGGTGATCGGCGTCAGATGCGCGGCGGCGTGACCGCGCAGATAGGACCAGCGGCCGATCTCCACATCGCTGCCAAAGGCCTCGAGCCAGCCGGTGTCATGCGAGCTTCGGACAAAGAGCGGGCGGCGGCACGCGCTCTGCAGGCTAGAGGTGATCAGATCGACGAAGGGCAGATCGAGGGTCCGGCCAAGCCGGACGATCAGCTGCCAGACCTGTTCGGTCGTCTCGGTCATCTCCAGTTCGGTCAGGAACCATTGCAGCAGGTCCGGGACATGCCGCTCAGCCTCCAGCATGGGCCGCCGCGGTGCGGGGCCCTCTCCCGCATGCCACATCACTCAACCTCCCGATCATGACCCCGGCAACAGGACCCCCATCTTCGGACAAGACCCTCGGTTTGGCAAATTTTTCGCGCAACACTTCCGCTCCGGCGCGCGTGGTCAGGCTTGCGAAGCGCGCGCGGCTGCGGCAGGACAGCGCGCATGGCCAAGCTGCATTTTCACTATTCGACCATGAACGCCGGCAAATCGACCCTGCTTCTGCAAGCGGCGCACAACTATCGCGAACGCGGCATGGAGGTCTTCCTTCTGACCGCAAAGCTCGACACGCGCGCCGGGCAGGGCCGCATCGGCTCGCGCATCGGGCTGGGACAAGAGGCCGAGACCTTCGCCGCCGAGGACGATCTTTTTGCGATGATCGCCGCCGCACGAGAGGCGACGCCGCTGGCCTGCATCTTCATCGACGAGGCGCAGTTCCTCACCGAAGAGCAGGTCTGGCAATTGGCGCGAGTGGTCGACGACCTGAAGCTGCCGGTGATGGCCTATGGCCTGCGGGTGGATTTCCGCGGCAAGCTGTTTCCGGGCTCGGCGGCGCTGCTGGCGCTGGCCGATACGCTGCGCGAGGTGCGCACCATCTGCCATTGCGGGCGCAAGGCGACGATGGTGGTGCGGCAGGATGGTGACGGCAATGTGCTGACCGACGGCGCGCAGGTGCAGATCGGCGGCAATGAATCCTACGTCTCGCTGTGCCGCAAGCACTGGCGCGACGCGATGGGCGACCACGCCGCGCAGGGCTGAGTTCCGCGGGCGCCGCGCGCCCGCAGAGAGCTGAAGACGGAGAGCTGAAGACTGGCTCAGACCGGGTTCGGCACCGCTTCGCCCGCGAAGAAAGCACGCAGGTTGGCCACCGCCATACGGCCCATCTCCTCGCGCACTTCCAGCGCCGCCGTGCCCAGATGCGGCAGCAGCACCGTGTTGTCGAGCAGGCGCAGCGCCTCGGGCACCTGCGGTTCATGCTCGTAGACGTCGAGCCCCGCGCCGCCGATCTGGCCTGCCTCCAGCGCCGCGATCAGCGCCGCCTCATCGACCACGTCGCCGCGCGAGATGTTGATGAAATGCGCATGCGGCTTCATCGCCGCCAGAACGTCGGCATTCACCGTGTGCCGCGTCGCCGCGCCGCCCGGCAGAGCGGTGACGAGGATGTCGACATTGGCCGCCAGCTCCTCGGGCGTCTCGTAGCGCGTCGCCGGATGGGCGAGGCTCTTCTCGGACCGGCTCATATAGGCCACCGGCATGCCGAAGCCGAAATGGCAGCGCCGCGCGATGGCCTGACCGATGCGCCCCATGCCGAGGATGCCGACGGTCTTGCCGGTCATATGCAGCCCCAGCATCTGCACCGGGTGCCAGCCCTGCCAGCTGCCCATGCGCACCATGCGTTCGCCCTCGGCGGCGCGGCGGCAGGACATAAGCATCAGCGTCATGGCGATATCGGCGGTGGCGTCGGTCACCGCGCCCGGAGTGTTGGTCACCGTGACCCCGGCGTTGCGCGCCACCTCCACGTCGATGTGATTGAAGCCCACGCCGAAGTTGGCGAGGATCTTTGCGCGCGGCACACCGGCGGCGGCGAAGACTTCGGCGTTATACTGGTCGCCGAGCGTCATCAGCACGCCGTCGTAGTCCGCCAGCGAGGCCAGCAACTCGTCACGGCTCATCGGATCGGGCCGGTCGCGGTAGGTCACGTCAAAGCTGTCGCGGGCCTCGGCAACAACGCTGTCGGGCAGGTTTCGGGCGATCAGGATCTTGGTCAATGCAGGCGTCCTCCCAGCGGTACACTCTTGTCAGGGGTGGCAAGCACCACCGCGCCCGCCTCGTCGGAGAAACCTAGAACGAGAACTTCCGACATGAAGGGGCCGATCTGACGTGGCGGGAAATTCACCACCGCCATCACCTCTTTGCCCAGCAGGTCCTCGGGCGCGTAATGCACGGTGATCTGCGCCGAGCTTTTCTTCTCGCCGATCTCCGGGCCGAAATCGATCCAGAGCTTGATCGCAGGCTTGCGCGCCTCGGGGAAGGGTTCCGCGCGGACAACTTTGCCCGCGCGGATGTCGACCTTGAGAAAGTCGTCGTAACTGATCTCAGCCATTGGCCAGTTCTTCCGAGCGGCGCACCGCTGCGCCGACCGTGGCGCGGATCAGCGGCGGAAGGCCCTTCTGCTCGTCCATCAGCACCTCGAGCCCGGCCTGCGTGGTGCCATTGGGCGAGGTGACGTTCTTGCGCAGCTGTGCCGGATCGTCGTCGGCCTGCATCGCCAGCGCACCGGCACCCGCCACCGTGGCCTTGGCCAGCTGCATGGCCAGCTCGGGCGCCAGCCCCTCGGCCTCCCCCGCCTTCGCAAGGCATTCGATCATGTGGAACACATAGGCCGGGCCCGAGCCGCTGACGCCGGTCACCGCGTCCATCTGGCCCTCGCCTTCGAGACGCACGACCTCACCCACCGCCGAAAGCAGCTCTTCGGCCATGGCCATATTCGCCTCGCTGGCGTTGGTGTTGCCGGCGAGCGCGGTGATGCCCTGCCCCACCGCAGCGGGCGTGTTAGGCATGGCGCGGATCACCGGCGTCTTCTCGCCCAGCATCGTCTCGTAGGTGGCAATGGTGACGCCCGCGGCGACCGACAGGAACACCGTCGAGCCGTTGCCCAGCTTGGCCAGTACCGGCAGCGCATCGGCCATCATCTGCGGCTTGACCGCCACCAGCACAATCGCCGGGCTTTCGGGCAGGTCTTCGTTGATATGCACGCCCTGCGCCTGCAGCCAGTCCGAGGGGCGCGGATCGTTGACCCAGACCGAGCCCGCCGGCAGACCGCGCTTCAGCCAGCCCTCCAGCATGGCCGATCCCATCTTGCCACAGCCCAGCAGCACGAGCCCGCGCTGCGCCAGTTCACCGTCCGTCATCCGATCCTCCTGTCGACGTTCGCGCAAGTGATACGCGCGCCCCGAAAAGGGTGCAACGGCCCGCCTCCCGGCAAGTCCTTCCTCTTGGCGAAAATATCCCGGGGGAGCAGCGCGCAGCGCGGCGGGGGCAGCGCCCCCATCCTGCCTCGCCGCCCATCTGCCTCGGCCAGAGGCCTCAGGCGATGATATCGGGCGTCAGCCGGTCCTCGATCATCGCGATCTTGTCCTTGAGGAAGAGCTTCTTCTTCTTCAGCCGCTGCAGCGTCAGCTGGTCGGCTGTGCCGCGCTCCTGCAGGGCGCGGATCGCCTCGTCGAGGTCGCGGTGCTCGTGGCGGAAGACTTCAAGCTCCACCCGCAGCACCTCTTCGGTCTTCATCGAGATGTCTTGCGGCGCGTTCATGGCTGTCCATCCTTGGAACTCACGGGAAGCATTACGATACCAAGACTTGCCGCGCCCGCAAAGCCCTTGCAAGGGTCTTGCGCTGCCCGGCGCGGCTTCCCATATTCCATGGTGTCGGGTTGCCGCTCACGGGGCCCGGCGGACGGTCGCTTCCCTGTCAAGGACATGTCATGAGCAAACTGACCCTGGGTTCCTATCCGCATATGCTCGGCTTCGAGCAACTCGAGCGCCTGCTCGAGCGCACAGCCAAGTCGAGCGAAGGTTACCCCCCTTTCAACATCGAACAGACGTCGGATCACTCCTACCGGATCACGCTGGCCGTGGCCGGGTTTTCAGAGGCCGATCTCGCCATCACCGTCGAGGACCGCCAGTTGGTGATCCGCGGACGGCAGCGCGACGACGGGTCCGACCGGATCTTCCTGCACCGCGGCATCGCGGCGCGGCAGTTCCAGCGCAGCTTCGTGCTGGCCGATGGTGTCGAGGTGGGCGAGGCGGTCATGGAGAACGGTCTGCTGCACGTAGACCTGACCATGTCCCGTCCAGAGACGGTGGTGCAGACCATCAATATCAGAAAGGGTTGAGCCATGAACACGAAGTACGACTTCCCCGAATTTGACGCCGAGCGCATCGTCTATGTCCGCTCCGTCGAGGTGAGCGAACTGCCCGAGGACGTGCAGGAACAGGTCGGTGACACCACCCGCCTCTATGCGGTGCACCGCGCCGATGGCGAGCGGCTGGCACTGGTCCGTGACCGCGGCATGGCCTTCGCGCTGGCCCGGCAGAATGACCTCGCCCCCGTCACCGTCCATTAAATTGGCCACTCAGCTTGGATGAGCCCTTGAGCACGCTGCCGCTGGACTGGGTCGACGCCTTCACCGATCGCCCGTTCGGCGGTAACGGCTGCGCGGTGCTGCATGGTGGCGCGGCGCTGGACGACGAGACCTGCAAGCGCGTGGTGCGCGAGACCTCGCTGGTCGAATGCACCTTCACCGGCCCCTCGGATGTGGCCGATGTGCGGGTGCGCTACTTCCTCGCCAGCGGCGAGATTCCCTTCGCCGGACATCCCACCGTGGCCACCGTCGCCGCGCTGCTGCATCGTGGGCTGGTGAGCGGCGATCGTCTGACGCTGGAGACGCTTGCCGGGGTGATCCCGATCGAGATCGACCGCTTGGTCTCCCCTCCCCGCATCGTGATGACCCAGATCGCGCCCACCTTCGGGGCCAGCCCCGACAAGGCGCTGGTGGCCGACGCGGTCTCGCTGTCCCCGTCGGATATCCTCGGGCAGCCGCAGGTGGTCTCCACCGGGCTGCCCTTCTGCATCACCGTGCTGAAGGACCGCGACGCGCTGGAGCGGGCGCGCCTCGACACGGAGGCGCTTGCAAGGCTGGCGCAGGCCACCGGCGGGCGCATGGACCTTGCCGAGCCCTTCCTTGTCACCTTGGAGGGCGCCACCGAGGCGGGCGATACCTTCTCGCGCCTGCTGCTCGCTCCGCCAAGCCCGCCCGAAGACCCGTTCACCGGCTCGGCCACCGGCGCCATGGCGTGCTACCTCTGGTCCAAGGGGCTCATCGACGCGCCGCGCTTTATCGCCGAGCAGGGCCATGGCATGGGGCGGCCCGGTCAGGCGCAGGTCGAGGTGCTTGGCCCGCCCGACGCCATCACCGGCGTGCGCGTGGCCGGACAGGCGCATGTGCTCATCTCGGGCGAGATACACCTTTAGGCCACGACCCTCAGAAACGGATGCTGTAATTGGTGCTCAGCACCAGCGGCTGCACCGGATCGAACACCTGCGTGCCATTGAGGTTGAGCGTGAAGCTGCGCTTCTTGTGGGTCCAGCTGAGACCCGTTTTCAGGCTGGGCGTCTCGTAGTCGCCGGAACTGCCGTCATCCACCCACGCGCCATAGCTGTAGCCCAGTTCGAAATAGGGGCGGAAGTTCCGCTCCAGCCGGAGCGTCGCGCGGGTGCGCAATGTCGCGGTGAGCTTGCCGATCTGCCAGCCCGAGACATCTCCGACCCCGCTGCTGGCCTGCCGCGACAGTGACAGCCCCGCAGTGCCCGACAGATCGAGCTTGCGCAGCTTGTAGGCCCCGTTGGCATCCAGCCCCGCCGCCGTCCGCCACGCCGCCCGCGGCGTGCTGCCGAGCCGGTAGTCGGGCCGAGCCAGCGCCGCCCATGCCTTGAACCCCAGATTGTCATTCAGCTTGGTCTGCAGATAGGGCGCGAAGCTGAGCGTGCGCGAGCGTATCTCCCGCCCGGTATCAAGTTCTGCCACGCCGTAGCCGGTGGCAAAGCCCAGCCGGGTGCGCACCCCCAGCGGCTTTTCGAACCCCAGCAGCATGTCGAATTTCCGCCCTCTGGTATCGCCGTGATACTCACGCGCCTCGAACGCCCACCACATGCGCGGGGCGCGGCTGCTGGCAGGCGTCGCCAGAAAGAATCCCTTGTCGGTCAACCGCACCTGACCGTAGCCCGTGGTCGCATGGCCCAGCACGCTGTTGAACGCCCCGACCGAGGCATTCAGCGTGGTCGACACGCCGCTGCGGTAGGCAGAGCGCAACGCATCCTCCGCCCGCACCGGCAGCGCCGGGAGCAGGCAGATCAGCAGCAGCGCCAGCGCGCGCAGGATCGAGGCGGTCTTCATGGCGGTCTCCGGCGGCAGACTTCCGGGCGACATGGTTCCGGGTGACGTTTCTGATCCGAACGCCTGTGTGGGGCGCCGGGGCGAGGTCTTCGATTCTGGTGGTTGGATCCGAAATAATCGCCCTGCCACACCGCATCAAACCCCTGCTGGCGCGGAGCTCCTCAAATCTACGAGAGAGACGCAGCGTTACCGCACTCGCGGGGCACGCCCGCGACTTTTGAGGCCATCTGCGCGGCGCGACGCCCGCTTCAGTGCCCGGCGATCAGCCCCATTGCCTCAAGTTTCAGCACGACCTGATGGGCGCAATTGTCGACATCCGTGCCTTCGGTCTCGACCCGCAACTCGGGGTTCGCGGGCACGTCATAGGGGTCGGAGATGCCGGTGAATTCCTTGATCTTGCCCTCACGCGCCATTTTGTAGAGCCCCTTGCGGTCGCGCCGCTCGCATTCTTCGAGCGCGGTCGCCACATGCACTTCGACGAAGGCACCATATTCCTCGATCCCCTCGCGGACCTTGCGCCGGGTGGTGGCATAGGGGGCGATCGGAGCGCAGATCGCGATGCCGCCGTTCTTGGTGATCTCCGAGGCGACATAGCCGATGCGCAGGATGTTGAGATCGCGGTGCTCTTTCGAGAAACCCAACTCGGAGCTGAGGTTCTTGCGCACGATGTCCCCATCAAGCAGCGTGACCGGGCGGCCGCCCATCTCCATCAGCTTGGTCATCAGCGCGTTGGCGATGGTCGATTTGCCCGAGCCGGAGAAGCCGGTGAAAAACACCGTGAACCCCTGTTTCGAGCGTGGCGGCTTGGTCTTGCGCAGCTCCGAGACCACCTCGGGGAAGGAGAACCAATCGGGGATCTCCAGACCTTCAGACAACCGCCGCCGCAGTTCGGTGCCCGAGATGTTGAGGATGGTCACCGTCTCCTTGTCGGCGATCTCGTCGTTAGGCTCGTATTGCGCGCGCTCCTGCACGTAGACCATGTGTTTGAACGGCACCATTTCGATGCCCATCTCCGCCTCATGCTCTTTGAACAGGTCCTGCGCCTCATAGGGCCCATAGAAGTCCTCTCCGGCGCTGTTCTTGCCCGGCCCCGCGTGATCGCGCCCGACGATGAAATGCGTACAGCCATGGTTCTTGCGGATGAGCCCGTGCCAAAGCGCCTCGCGCGGGCCCGCCATACGCATGGCCAGCGGCAGCAACGACATGGTGGTGGTGGAAGCGGGGTATTTGTCGAGCACCGCCTCATAACAGCGCACACGGGTAAAATGGTCGACATCGCCGGGCTTCGTCATGCCGACGACCGGGTGCAGCAGAAGGTTCGCTTCGGACTCGCGCGCAGCACGGAAGGTCAGTTCCTGATGCGCGCGGTGCAGCGGGTTGCGGGTCTGAAACGCCACCACCTTGCGCCAGCCGAGCTTGCGGAAATAGGCGCGCAACTCGTTCGGCGTGTCGCGCCGGGCGCGGAAATCATAGTGCACGGGCTGCTGGATGCCGGTGATCGGCCCGCCAAGATAGACCTCCCCCGCCGAATTGTGCAGGTAGTTCACCGCCGGATGCGCGTCATCGTCGGCCCCAAAGACCATCTGCGCTTCCTTGGCCTTGTCCGGCACCCATTTGTCGGTGACGGTCATGGTGGCAAGGATCACCCCCTCTTGGTCGCGCAGCGCGATATCTTGGTCCAGTTCGATACTGTCGGCGAACGCCGCCTTCACATCGAGGGTGATCGGCATCGGCCAGAGCGCCCCATCGGCAAGCCGCATGTTCTCGACCACACCATCGTAGTCCTCCTCCCCCAAAAACCCCTTGAGCGGGTAGAAGCCGCCGTTCATCAGAAGTTCGAGGTCGCAGATTTGCCGGGGGCTCAGATCGAGGCTGACAAGCTCCGCCGCCTCGAATTTCATCTTCTGCGCGCTGTCGTAAGAGACATAGAGCTCCGGAATAGGAGCGAGGTTTTTGGACATGGTCATGTAAAAATCTCTTGTATCAATAATGGCAAACGGATGCCGGTACGGGCAATGACCTTAGTGAAAGCCCTGCCCGCAAAAATTTCAACTCTCGCTTGAAGTTGGCGCGCGTTAATGCGGCGCCAGAGCCGAAGCTGCCTCTGCGGCAGGCGCAGTGCGGGCCTGCCTGACCAGCGCTCAGCGCCTTGCAGATGCGCCGCGGCGGCGCAGCAGAACGCCCCCGCCAAGAAGCAGCCCGGCAAAAACCGGCAGCGCGGGCGGCAATGGCACCGGCGACGGCATCTGCGCCGAGACGGTGAACTGCGCAGAGCCCAGCCCCGCCCAGACGCTGAGCGGGTCCACGGTCAGGCTGAACTCATACGCTCCCGGGTCCAGATCCGCCTCGTAGACGCCGTGAAACGGGCCGATGTCGGACGTATAGGTCCAGTCCAGCACCGCACCTCCGGTGCCGGTCAGGCCAAAGCTGGCGTTGGGCCACAGCTTGTCGCGCACCGAGATCGTCACTTCGCTGGGATCGGAAAGCAGCAGCGACCAACTGTCGCCGCCGCCCGGCAGGATCAGGTCAATGGTGTCGCCCGTCCCGTACCACGCGAAGAGGTAGGACGAGCTACCATCAGGCGCCACAGTGACCGCCGAAGCGATGGACGGGCCGACAAGCAACGCCGCAAAAGCAGCGAGCCGAACACAAAACAATCTCAACATTTGCACGCCTTACACAGGGCTACGCGAAACAATCCCTGCGAGATCGCATCCCGCACGGATCGCCCATAAGGCGTTCACATGATTAAGAAATCGTAAATCTTAAGTACAAAAAACCCGAAGCCCTATATCCGAGGGCTTCGGGTCTCAGTCATTCATGCCGCCGCCGGGCTCACCAGCGGCGCTGTCTCGGCTCAGTTGCCGGTCGCAGCCGCCGCTTCGCCCTGCGGCGCGCCATGGCCGAGCGGCTCGGTGGTGTCCTTGCCCGCCTCGAGGCCCTGCTCTGCCAGCCAACGCTCTGCTTCCAGCGCAGCCATGCAGCCCATGCCCGCCGAGGTCACGGCCTGGCGGTACTTATGGTCGGTCAGATCGCCCGCAGCAAAGACACCGGGGATCGAGGTTTCGGTGGTGCCCGGCTTGGTCACCACATAGCCGCCCATGTGGGTCTCGAGCTGGTCTTTCACCAGTTCCGACGCGGGCGCGTGGCCAATGGCGACAAAGACGCCCTTCGCCGGGATCTCGGTGATCTCGCCGTTCCGCACGTCTTTCACCTTCACGCCGGTCACGCCCTTGGGCATGTCGTCGCCGACCACCTCTTCGAGCTGGTGGTGCCAGAGCGTTTCGATCTTGGGGTGCGCGAAAAGGCGCTCTTGCAGGATCTTCTCGGCGCGCAGCGTATCGCGACGGTGAACCAGCGTCACCTTGGAGGCGAAGTTGGTCAGGAACAGCGCCTCTTCCACGGCAGTGTTGCCGCCGCCGATCACCACGATCTCCTGCCCGCGGTAGAAGAAACCGTCACAGGTGGCACAGGCCGAAACGCCGAAGCCCTTGAACTCTTCCTCGGTGGGCAGGCCCAGCCATTTGGCGCGGGCCCCGGTGGCGAGGATCACCGCGTCGGCGGTGTAGGTGGTGCCACTGTCGCCATGCGCCACGAAGGGCCGCTTGTCGAGTTCGAGCTTCGAGATAATGTCGCCCTCGATCTCGCAGCCCATGGCGCGCGCATGCGCTTCCATCTTCACCATCAGTTCGGGGCCTTGAATCTCGGTCTCGCCGGGCCAGTTCTCAACCTCGGTGGTGGTGGTCAACTGGCCGCCGGGTTCAAGCCCCTGCAGCAGCAGCGGCGAGAGCATCGCCCGCGCCGCGTAGACGCCTGCGGTGTAACCGGCCGGACCGGAGCCGATGATCAGAAGCCGTGTGTGGCGGGTGTCGGACATGTCGTGCCTCTCGCGAGCTATGGCATTTGCTTTGCGAAGTGCATATAGCCACGCGCGGCGGCGACGCAAACCCCGTGCCGACTGGATCCCCAACCGATTTCCGCACCGTTAAGAATCTTTCAAGAATATGAAAGATTATTGCGCTGGATATCTGGTTGCTATAATATTCGCGAAAAGCTTCAAGGAAGACGCATGCCCGCCCACAGGCTCGACCCCATCGACCGGAAGATTCTGGCAGAACTGCAGGCCGATGGCCGCATGACCAATGTCGAACTTGCCCGCCGCGTGGGCATCTCCGCCCCGCCCTGCCTGCGCCGTGTGCGCACGCTCGAGGAGCAGGGCTTCATCAAGGGCTACCACGCCGAGGTTGATTCCCGCGAACTGGGCTTCGAAGTGCAGGTCTTTGCCAGCGTCGGGCTGCAAAGTCAGGCCGAGGCCGATCTGCGCGCCTTCGAGGATCGCTGCCGCAACTGGCCGCTGGTGCGCGAGTGCCACATGCTCAATGGCGAGGTGGACTTCATCCTCAAATGCGTGGCGCCCGATCTTTCGACCTTTCAGGCCTTCCTGACCGAGGATCTGCTGACCGCTCCGAATGTGGGTTCGGTGAAGACCTCGCTGGTCATCCGCTGCGCCAAGGATGAGCCGGGCGTGCCCTTCGACGTGCTCGAAGAGCGGCTGAGCCGGACCGCCTAATCGGCGGACCGGCAGCGCGGCGTCACAGCTCGATGAGCTGATCCAGCGCTTCACGGGTCGAGCGCATCATCGACAGCTCGCCAAAGTCCTGCAGACCTTCGATGTTCTCGAACATCGACAGGAACAGGGCGCGCATGTTCTCGCTGCTGAGCGCCGACAGCGCCGTGCCCGGATGATAGGTCTCCATCTCGATGCCGCCGACGCGGATCGTCGCATGGCGCTGCACCATCAGGTGATAAAGCTGCACCGCCCCGCCCGGGGTGACCGGCACGATGCGGTCCCAGTCGGCCTCATCCGAGACCGGCACCATCACGCTGTCCTTGCCCAGCAGGCTGCGCAGCTTGGCATTTTTGACCACCATGCGCGCCGCCGGGCCGAGCAGCAGGTCAGAGCCGGGCCGCCCCACGCCATAGGCCTCTGCGGTCACGCGGGTCAGCGTGTCGAGCGCGCTGCGCTCGCTGCGCACGCCGGGCACATAGGTGGTCGATCCGATCCATGTCACCGACTGCACGCCGCGGCTGGTTTCGATGTAATCGCCGGGCAGAAGGTCTTCGATGGCGATCGGGCCACGCGCCGTCTGAATCAGGGTGCCGCGGGCGAATGCCGAGCAGGCCTCTTCGAACAGAGGGATCGCCGGGGCGATCTGCTGCTTCATCGCCAGCGACAGATCCGGCAGCAGTGCGGCGACCTCGTATTTGCGCATGAGAGAAGTTGCGCGCCGAGGTCGCCCACTCCGGAGAGATACCGGATCGCGAGGAATGGATTGCGAAAACGCATCGTCGCGGCCTCGTACCGCGTGATGAATACTGGTCATGTGAACATCCCTTGAGAGGCTGTCACATCCGTGTTGGCCCCCACCAACAACGACAGACGGACGTTTAACCGACTTGGCCTTGAACAGGCCTCAATCTGGCATTTGTGTCAAAATTGGCAAGGTTTTGTCGGGAAGCTGAACCCCAATACCCGCGACCTGCAGAGATTGTCGCGAGATGAGGAACCAGCCCGCCACATTTTGGTACAGAGAATTTCGAATCAATGCCCGGAAACTGAAAGGTTCCAGCCGAAATCACGCTGCGGCTGAGCCTGCTTCAGAGGCGGATGGCCGAGATCAGACGTCCGTAATCCGCTTCGCGCTGATGCGTGGTGCGGCGGAACGAATAGAAGCGCTCGGGATCGGAATAGGTGCAATGCCGGGTCCACTCCGCCTCGACCCCTGCCGCGCGCAGGCGGTGCAGGCCGTAAGCCGGAAGGTCGAACTGCATGCGATCGCCCTCGCCGCCCGCGAAGAAGCGGGCGTTGCCCTGATGCTCGGCCAGAAACTCCTCAAAGAATTCCGGGCCGACTTCATAGGCGCGCTGGCTGATGGTCGGACCGATCACCGCGCGAATCCCGTCGCGGCTGGCACCGAGCGCGATCATCGCATCCACCGTCTCTTCGAGGACGCCGCCCTGCGCCCCGCGCCAGCCCGCATGGGCCGCACCGATGACCCCGGCCTCCACATCGGCGAAAAGCACCGGCTGGCAGTCTGCGGTCAGCACCGAGAGCGCCAGCCCCGGCTCGCGCGTGACGAGCGCGTCGGCCTCGGGGCGCGGCTCGGAAAGTGGGCCAGTCACCGTGACCACGCGCGGCGAATGCACTTGGCTGACGGTGATAAGCGCCTCCAGCGGCACCTCCATGGCCTGCGCCACGCGGGTGCGGTTGATCGAGACGATCTCGCGTTGGTCAGAAGACCCCGGCCCGCAGTTGAGCCCGGCAAAAACGCCCGAGGACGCGCCGCCCTTGCGGGTGAAGAAGCCATGCCGAAGCGGGGAGAGCGTGTCTGCGGTGATTATTTCCAGCGTCATGCGTCCAATCCGGGCGGGGTAGCTGTGCCCGGACCGTAGAGCCCCAGCACCTTGAACAAACTTCCCATTTCGTCGGGGTGCGTCAACCGGCGATGTGCACGGATGTGCGTGTCGAGTGCCGCGCCGGTCAGCCCGGCGGCCAGCGCGCGGGCCCGCTCGGTGATGCCCAGCCGCTCCAGAAACACGCCCTGAGCCGTCAGCCACGACACCTGTGCCGGGGCCGCCGCCGCAGCCAATGCGCAGAAGTCCACATGCGCGGTGAGATCGGCATCCCCCGGCGTGTCGAGCGGACCGGTCTTTTGATGCGCGCGCACCGCCTGCAACGTATCGCCTAGGCTGCCCCAGCTGCCGTAGTCCACCAGCAGCGCGGCGCCGCCATGCGCGGCGATGCGCCTGCCGATCTCCTGTGTGAGCGCCGCGGCCGGTGCGCAGGTCTCGACCAGATCGCCCTGTTGCGTGCCCGCAAGCCGGTGCTCCAGCGCCGCCTGCGGGGCGATATCGGTCAGACCGAAGGACAGCGCGCCCTCGTGCCAGCCGACCACGCGCTCGCGCCAGCCGTTTCCGTCGCGCAGGAACTGGCGCACCGGCAGCGCGTCGAAGAACTCATTGGCGATCAGGAAAAGTGGCGCCTCAGGCAGATCGGCGAGGCTGTCGTGCCAGACCGGCGCATGGTCCCCAAGCCGCGCGGCCTGCTCGGCGCGCAAGGCCGGAGAGGCCTCCACCAGATGCAGCTCGGCGGCGTCCAGCAGCCCCGGCACGCCGCGCATGGCGCGCAGCGCATCGGCCATCAGCGTGCCGCGGCCCGGCCCCAGTTCTGCCAGAACGAACCGCGCTGGCCGTCCCTGATCGAGCCAGCTTTGCGCCAGCGCGAGCCCCAGCAACTCGCCGAACATCTGGCTGATTTCCGGCGCGGTGGTGAAGTCGCCCTTGGCGCCCAGCGGATCGCGGGTGGTGTAATAGCCGTGCTGCGGGTGCAGCAGGCACCATGTCATGTATTCGGCCACCGTCATCGGCCCCTCGGCCGCGATGCGCGCCTGAAGGAGCGGCAGCAGCGCGCTCATGCCCGGCGCCGCGCCCAGAGAATGAGGCCGATGCCCACAAGGATCATCGGCAGCGACAGCATCTGGCCCATGGTCAGCCCGTAGCCGCCCACCTGCCACGCCAGCCCCAGCGGGTTGCCGGGCGAGACGAACTGCGCGTCGGGCTGGCGCACGAACTCGACGAGGAACCGCGCCACGCCATAGCCCGCAAGGAACACGCCCGCCAATTGCCACGGCGTCTTGAGCCCGCCCTTGCGCAGCGCCAGCCACAGCAGCAGCGCGCCCAGCAAGATGCCTTCCAGCGCCGCCTCGTAAAGCTGCGAGGGATGGCGCGCGCAAAGCTCGCCAACCGCCTGCCCGCAGGCCTGCGCCGCGTCGCCCGGAAAGATCACCGCCCAAGGCAGATCCGTGGGCCGCCCCCAAAGCTCGCCGTTGACGAAATTCGCCAGCCGCCCAAGGAACAGCCCCGGCGGCACCGAGATCGCCAGCATATCGGCGGTCGAGCCAAGCGGGATGCGGTTCTTCAGGCAAAAGCCGAGGAAGCCGATCAGCACACCAAGGAAGCCGCCGTGGAACGACATGCCGCCGTGCCAGACCATCAGGATCTCGGCGGGATGGGTCAGATAATAGGCGGGCTGGTAGAACAGCACAAAGCCCAGACGTCCGCCAAGGATGATCCCCAGAATCACCCATGTGAGCAGCTGCTCGACCTGTGCCGGGCTCATCGGCGGCGTGTCTGCGGGCCAGAGCCGCGCGCGCTTCACCGCCGCGACGGCGATCCGCCAGCCGATGATGATGCCCACGATATAGGCAAGCGCGTACCAGCGCAGGGCGAATTCCATGCCGAAAGCCGAGATCGAAAAAACCTCGGAGGACAGGGGCGGAAAAGGAATGGCAGCTTTCATGCGCGATGTGTGCCGGGAGTTTCGAGACGAAGTCAACCTTGTGACCGGGGGCTCGCCGCTCCATATAGATCCCAATCACATGACGGAGAGCCCAATGCAGACGCGCAACA
Source organism: Salipiger sp. CCB-MM3 (assembly GCF_001687105.1). Lineage (NCBI taxonomy): Bacteria > Pseudomonadati > Pseudomonadota > Alphaproteobacteria > Rhodobacterales > Roseobacteraceae > Salipiger > Salipiger sp. CCB-MM3. Next base: position 2,021,562 of record NZ_CP014595.1, on the reverse strand, counting down.
AGGTATTCGAAGATCTGTCGCAGCTCATGACCAACGCCATGGGCGTGGCGCAGGGCGCGAAAGACGAAGCGGAAACCGCGATGAAATCCATGATCGACCGCTGGCTGGCGGATCGCGATTTCGTGACGCGGGAAGAATTCGACGCGGTCCGCGCCATGGCGCAGAAGGCCCGCGAAGAGAACGAAGCGCTGAAGGCCCGCCTCGACGCGCTGGAAAAGGGTCAGGGCTGACCCGCGCGGGGCTTCGGCCCTGTTCGACATTATGAGCAGGGCGGGCCGTGCCCGCCCCTCATCAACCGGCCTTTGTTGCCTGGCCGCTTCTCAGCCGGCCCTCATCACCCCGCCTGACGCTGCGCGACCAGATCGCCGCCCGTCAGTTCCGCTGGCGGATAGAGCACGATCTCATCGCCCTCGCTCAGCCCCTCTAGCACCTGCACCTCGATGCCATTGCCCTGCCCGAGCGAGACGGGCACCTGCACGGCGCGCCCCTCCTCGACCCGGAAGACCGCCCAATCCGCGCCCGCGCGGAAGGCCGCGCTTTGCGGGATTTGCAACGTGTCCTGATCTTCCCAAGTCACGATACGCGCCAGCACCCGATAGCCATGCCCCAGCGCCGCACGCGCCTCTGACGGCGCGGTGAAGCGCAGGATCACACGCACCCGCTGTTCCTCGACCCCCAGCGCCGAGACCTCGGTGGTGCCCAGCGGCGCGATCCGCTCGACCTCGGCATCCAGCACGCCCGGCCCGCCCCAATCCTCCAGCATCGCCCGTGCACCGGGGCGTACCTGCACCGCGTCGGATGACAGCAGGTCCACCGCCACCTGCAGATCCTGCGCGATATTGCCGATCTCCAGCACCGGCGCCCCGGCGGCCAGCGAGGTTTCGGACTGCTCGACCACTTGCAGGATGCGCCCGTCCACCGGCGCGCGCAGCGGGATGTCGCTCGCCCCGACCTCGGCCAGCGCCTCGGCCAGCCCCTGATCGTCGAAGCCGATGAGCTGCGCCTGCGCGTTGGCCAGTTCCGCCTCGCGCATGGCCACCGCCGCGCGCGAGGTCTCGAGCCGCGCCTGCGCCGCCAGTGCTGCCGTGCGCGCCTGATCGAGCGCGGCGGTCGAGATGGTGCCCCGCGCCGCCAGCGCCTTGGCCCGGTCGTGGTCCGAGACCGCCAGTTCGACGTCTGCCTGCGACGCGCTGACCTCGGCCTTGGCCTGCAGCAGCGCCGCCTGCGCGGCAGCCACCGCCGCCCGCGCCTGCTCGCGGGTGCGCAGGTCCAGCACAGAGGGCGCGGCGGGGCGCATATGCGCCACCGTATCGCCCTGCACCACCACGTCGCCGTCGATCGCCTGTACCCGCAGCAGCCGCCCGGCGACGGGCGTGGTCACCACGTAAACATCGCGTACCTCGGTTTTGCCTTCCTCGTCGATGGTCACCACCAACGGCCCGCGGATGACCGCGCCAAGATCGACAAGCACCGGGCGCGGCCAGAAGGCGGCGGCCAGCGCGACCCCGAGCAGCAGCGCAAGGCCGAGGCCAAGGATCAGACGGGTGCGCGTGCGTGTGTGATTGAGAGCCATGAGATCAGTCCCGTGTCTTGAGCGCCGCCACCAGATCGGCGCGGTCCACGTCGCGTTTCACCAGCAGCCCCGACAGCACCGCCCCGGCGATCACCACAAGCGCGGCAAAGCCGAAGGCGGCGGGATCGAAGACCACCGAAATCGTGTAGAGGTCGGAGGAATAGGCTGCCGCCAGAAGATGTGCGATGCCCCAGCCCAGCAGCGCGCCGCAGGGCAGCGCCAACAGCGTGACCAAGCCCAGCTCGCCCAGCAGCACATAGGCGGCCTCGCCCTTTGAAAAGCCGATGACCCGCAAGCTGGCAAGGTCATGCGCCCGCTCGGCCAATGCGATTCGGGCGGCGTTGTAGATGATGCCGAAGGTGATGGTGAAGGCCACCGCCGCCATCACGAAACGCGTCGCGCCGGTGCCTTGGTTCATCACCCGTTCAAAGGCCTCGCGGGCCTCGGCCTTGAGGCTCACGCCCGCCACCACCGGCAGGCCGCGCAGCCAGATCTGCACCGCCTCGGCCTGCGCCGGATCAAGCCGCAGCGCCGCGCTCGAGATGCGGCGCGGCTCGAACAGCGCCCGTCCCAACGCGTCGAGCGACATATAGGCCGGCGCGCCCAGCACCGTCTCTGACACGCCCGTGACCGGCAGGCGCAGCACCGGCTGCGCGCCCTCGCGCACTTCGACGGTCAGCACGTCGCCCACCCGTGCGCTCAGCGTGCCCGCCAGCGCATGGCTCAGCACCAGCCCCGGCCCGTTCAGGGCGATCGGCTGCAAATCTGGCGTCAGCGCCCGCACCAGCGCGGGATCAGGCGGCAGCCCGGTGATGGCACCGCGATAGCTCGAGCGGCCATTGTGCAGCACCACCGGCACCATGCGCGCCCCCTCGGCCCGCAGCACGCCGGGTTGCCGGGCAAGCTCCAGCAGGGTCTTTTCCGACACAGCGTGGGTGAAGGTGACGCTCGCCTCGGAGCGGTCGAGCACGTCGAAGCTCATCGCTACCGCCTGGTTGAACCCGGCGTGGATGGTCAGCATGGCGACCGAGAGCCCCATGCCGAAGGTGATGCCCACCACCGCGCCCAGCATCCGGAACGGCGTGCGGGTGAAGCGGCGGATCACCATGCGGGTCGGCTGATCGAAGAGGTTGAGCGCCCCGGCCCAGCGGCCCGCGCGGCGGTAATCGGCGGGGGCTGGCGGGCGCATCGCCTCGGCGGGTTGCAGCGCGAAAATGCGGCGCAGCACCACCGCGCCGCCCGCCGCGGCGGCCAGCACACTCACCGCCAGCCCAAGCGCCAGCGCGGCGGGATCGAGCCGGAAGACGAGGAAGGGAAATTTGAAGAACTGCAGGTAGAGCTGCACCATCCCGCGCCCGCCCAAAATGCCCAGCCCCGCGCCCAGCAGCGCGCCGGCGACGGCGATCACCAGCACCAGCTTCATGTAATGCCCGCCGATCTCTGCCCCGCGGTAGCCGAAAGCCTTGAGCAGCCCGATCTCCTCGCGCTCGGCCTGCACCATGCGGGCGATGACGATGTTCAGAAGGAAGGCCGCGATGCCCAGAAATACCGGCGGGATCGCCCCGGCGGTGTCACGCAGCCCGCTGATCTCTTCCGACACGAAGCGATGCGAGAACTGGTCCTGACGGTCGTAGGCCCCCGCAGACCCCCATGGTTTCAGCACCCGGTCGAGCGCCGCGATCACACCGCGCGGGTCTGTGCCCCGGGTCAGCGTCACGATGATCTCGGAGAAGGCCCCCTTCATGTCGTAGGCCGCGGCGAGCGAGGTCTCCGACATCCACAGCACCGCAAAGCGCGCGTCATCGGGCACCATTTCGCCCGGCGCGGCGGCGTAGAGGAACTCCGGCGAGCGCGCCAGCCCGGTGATGCGCAGGCTGCGGCGCGCGCCGTTCATCACCACCTGCAGCCGGTCGCCGGGGTGCAGCCCATGCGCCTCGGCAAAACTGTCGAGCAGCACCACCTCCTCGGGCGCGCCGGGCGCGAACATCCGGCCCTGCTGCAGACGAATGGCATTGAGCACAGGAGCGCCGTGGTCGGGCAGCGACAGCGCCTCAGCAGAGACCGGCACCGCGCGGCCCGGCAGTTCGATCCGCGCCAGACCGGCGATGCGCCCCTCGGCCCGCGCCACGCCGGGCAGCGCGCTGACCTGATGCAGCACGTGGCGCGGCGCGCGGGTCACCGGTGCAAAGACCTCGGCGAAGCGGTAACGCTCGTAATAGCCGCGCCGCGTCTCATCGAGCGTATCGACCAGCCCGGCCATCATCACCTGCATCATCACGCCCAGAGCCATGACCACTGCGATGGCCGCCGCCTGCCCCTTCATGCGCCACAGATCACGCGAAAGCTTGCGGTCGAGCGCGCTCATCCGGTCACCACACGATCTCTTCCGCCGGGCGCGGCGCGTGGTTCATCTCGACCTCGCGGATCGCGCCATCGGCAAAGCGGATCACCCGATGCGCCATGGCAGCGGTGGCGGCGGCATGGGTGACGATCATCACCGTGGTGCCAAGGCTGCGGTTGAGATGCTGCAGGACACCCAGAACCTCACGCCCGGTAGCACTGTCGAGCGCGCCGGTCGGCTCGTCACAAAGCAGCACCTCGGGGCGTTTGGCCACGGCGCGGGCGATCGCCACGCGCTGCTGCTCACCGCCCGACATCTGGCTGGGGAAGTGGTCCTTGCGTGTCTCCAGCCCAACCATCGCCAGCGCCTCGGCGGGGGCCATGGGATCGGGCGCGATCTCGGTCACCAGCGCCACATTCTCTTCGGCGGTGAGCGAGGGCATCAGGTTGTAGAACTGGAAGACGAAACCAAGGTGATCACGCCGGTAGCGGGTGAGCGCGCGGTCGGGCATTTGCGTCAGTTCCTCACCCCGGAACCACGCCCGCCCCGCGCTGGGGCGATCGAGCCCGCCTAGGATATTCAGAAGCGTCGACTTGCCGCTGCCTGAGGGCCCCAGCAGCACGCTGATCTCTCCGGGCGGCAGCACGAGATCGACGCCGCGCAGCGCATGCACGGCAGAGGCCCCTTCCCCGTAGACACGGGTGAGCCCTTCGACACGGTAGATCGGCTGCTCGGTCACGGCGCCTCCCTCTTTCGGCACCAGCCTAAGGCAGAGGGCACGCGTCTGTCTTGAGACGGATCAAATGGCGCCGCGTCAGCCCGGACGCGCCAGCCCCTTCGCCTCGTCGAGCAGAGCTTGCAGCACCGGGGTGTAGGGCTCCTGCCACGGCGCGATCAGCCCGACCTCATGCGCACGGCTGTCCTCGGCCATCGGCACCAGCGCCAGCGGTTTGCCCTCGGCAAGAAACGTCGCAAGATCGGTGGGCAGGATCGTCACCCAATCGCCCATCAGCACATTGCTCACCAGCACCACGGTGGAGTTCGATTCGATCGCCGAGCTGGGCTCGATCCCGGCTTCCATGAATTGCCGGTTGATGATCCGCCGGTTCTGCATTTCCGGCGTCAGCAGGCACAGGTTCAGCCCGGCCAGCTCGCGCCATGACAGCTCGGCCCGCCCCGCCAGCGGATGATCGTCACGGCACACCAGCCGATAGGCCTCGCGGTAGAGCGGACGGGTGGTGACGCGGCCCAGCGGCTCGTTGTCGAGATAGGAAATGCCCGCGTCGATCTCGAGATCGTCGAGCATCGACAGGATGTCAGCCGAGGCACGCGACAGCACGGTGAAGGTGACGCGCGGATGGCGCCGGTTGAACTGCGCCGCCAGCGTCGATGCCCATGTCAGCGCTGTCGGGATGACCGCCAGCCGCAGATGCCCGGCAAGCCCCTCGCGCGAGGCGCGCATCTCGTCGCGCAGCCGCCGGGTGTCGCCGACGATCTGCCGCGCCCAGACCAAAGCGCGCTGGCCTTCGGGGGTCAGCCCGCCAAAGCGCGAGCCGCGCTGCACCAGCTTCACGCCCAGCTGTTCCTCAAGCTGGCGGATGCCGGTGGACAGCGTGGGCTGGGTGATACCGAGGCTGACCGCCGCGCGACCGAAGTGCTGCTCCCGGGCGAGCGCGATGAACATCTCCAGCTTGGGGATCATGATAGCCTATCGAAATTGCGCCTTTTCATCATGATCGCCTCTCAATGCAGGCGGCGCAATCCTCTGCCCGCAAGGAACTGTGCGGCGCGCGGAACATTGTCTTGGCGTGCGACCAACCGCGCGATCCAAGGGAGTTACCATGACCGCCTACCTCATCGGCATTGCCTTCATGCTGCTGACCGCCTGCCTTCACCACGCGCTTCTGGTTCTGGCGACGTCCAGCGTGCCGGACCGCCTGCGCAGCAGCAAGGCGCTGCCGATCACCGTCTTTGGTCTGCTGGCCCTGATCCACCTGATCGAGATCCTGGCCGGGGGCGGTGTTTACCTTGCGCTGCACCGGACACTCTATCCCGAAGGCTTTGGCGGCAGCTTCAGTGGCACATGGAACGACTATGTCTATTTTTCGGGGATGAATTTCACCACGCTCGGCCAAACCGGCATGCAGGTCAGCGGGCCACTGCGTATCGTTGCAATGATGCAGGCGCTTGCCGGGTTCATGGTTCTGACCTGGTCGGCGAGCTATCTCTACGGCGCGTGCAGACAACAATTCGTCGGTGAATACGAGCAAAGCCGCGAGGGCTGAAACGCCCCGGCGCGGCAGTTTTGCACGACCACGGCGCGATCTTGGGAAGGTGGCGATCCCGGCAGGATTCGAACCTGCAACCTGCCCCTTAGGAGGGGGCTGCTCTATCCAGTTGAGCCACGGGACCGACGCCCCTCCCTTAGCGTGGGCGCGACCGGTTGTCACCACGCAAGCGGAAATTCCGCCGTGCCGTGGGCTTGTGCTTGTATGCCCTGACAGAAAGGCTAACATTCAGGTATTTAGAGTATTGGAGGAGCCTGCCGTGGCCGACACAGATCCCCGCCCCCTCACCCTGCGCGACGTGTCCGAAGCCTCCGGCGTCTCCGAGATGACCGTGAGCCGCGTGCTGCGCAATCGGGGCGACGTGTCCGAGGCGACCCGCGCCAAGGTGCTCGAAGCCGCCAAGGCGCTCGGCTATGTGCCCAACAAGATCGCAGGTGCGCTGGCCAGCCAGCGGGTGAACCTCGTCGCGGTGATCATCCCCTCGATGCGCAACATGGTTTTCCCCGAAGTGATGGCCGGCATCTCCTCGGTGCTCGAAGACACCGAGCTGCAGCCGGTGGTGGGCGTCACCGACTATATGCCCGAAAAAGAAGAGCGGGTGCTCTACGAGATGCTCTCCTGGCGTCCGTCCGGCGTGATCATCGCCGGGCTTGAGCACACCGAAGCCTCCAAGGCGATGATGAAGGCCAGCGGCATTCCGGTGGTCGAGATCATGGACATCGACGGCAAGCCGGTGGATTGCGCCGTCGGCATCTCGCACCGCCGGGCGGGCCGCGAGATGGCCAAGGCGATCCTGCGCGCGGGCTATCAGAAGATCGGCTTTCTGGGCACCAAGATGCCGCTCGACCACCGTGCGCGGAAGCGGTTCGAGGGCTTCACCGAGGCGCTTGCCAAGAGCGGCGTCGAGGTGGTGGATCAGGAGTTCTATTCTGGCGGCTCGGCGCTGAAGAAGGGCCGCGAGATGACGCAGGCCATTCTCGAACGCGAGCCCGAGATCGATTTTCTCTATTATTCGAACGATATGATCGGGGCGGGCGGCTTGCTCTACCTGATGGAACAGGGCCGCGATATTCCTGCCGAGATCGGGCTAGCCGGGTTCAACGGGGTCGAGCTGCTGCAGGGTCTGCCGCGACAGCTGGCCACGATGGATGCGCACCGCGCCGAGATCGGTCGCAAGGCGGCGCAGATCATCGCCGCAAGGGTCGAAAACCCCGAGGCCGAGTACGAGAGCATCGTCGAGCTGACCCCCAAGATCGCCTATGGCGACACGCTGCGCCGCTGACCTAGAGCAGCGGTCGCCGCGCCGGTTCTTCGGTATCGGTCATCGCAAGATCCGCGAGTTTCTCCACATCGCTGATATGCAGCTCGCCGTCGTTCCATTCGGCGAGCTTGCGGCTGCGCAGCTTCGCCAGCGTCTTGTTGGTGTGCACCAGTGAAAGGCCAAGCGCGTCGGCTAGGTCCTGCTGGCGATAGGGCATTGGCACGCGCGGCCCCTGCCCGATCCCGAGGTCAGAAAGCCGGCTGTAGATCTTTAGCAGCGCCCAGGCCACGCGCTGTGTCGCATCGCGCTGGCCCAGCGTCGCCACCGTCTCGCCAAGGAAATGCTCTTCCGCCGCAGCGATCCACGTCACATCATAAGCCAGCGACGGCTGTTTGCGGTACAGCGCCCAGAGGTCTGAGCGGTTGAACACGCACAGCCGCATCTCGCTGGTGGCCTGCACCGAATGTTTCATCTCGCCCAGTAGCCCGGCCTGAAGCCCCACCAGATCGCCCGGCAGCAGGAAATTGATTACCTGTCGGCGACCGTTCTCCAATGTCTTGTAACGTAGACCCATACCTTCGAGCACGGTGAAGATTTGCGGCGACGGCGCGCCTTCGATCATCAGATGCGAGCCGCGATCCACGGTCAGCTCACCGGCTTTGAAGCCCTTCATAAAGGCCAGTTCGTCGTCTTCGAAGGCACGGAACAGCGACTTGCGGCGCAGCGGGCAATGTTCGCAGGAAATCTGACGCATGGGGGCTCTCCTATGTCACAGATTAATGCGCGCCACCCCCATCTGGTTCCACATTGCGCCCAGCGAGAGGAGACCGCGAATGATTCCCGACGACACGCCCGACACCGGGCCGGGTTTTCTCGTGCTGCTGAGTGACCCCTTTGTGGCCGAAGATGTTGCCCGAAGCATTTCTGAGAGCGCGCCCGAAGCGCGCGTGCTCTGCGCACAGACCCCCGAAGCGGCCCTTCTGATGGTTCTGGCCGAGGGCAGCGTCTCTGTGGCGCTGCTGCAGATGCCGCCCGACGATGTGCCGCAAAGCCCGCTCGGCAGGCTTTTGCGCGAGAAGGGCACCCGCATTGCTTTGGCTGGCGATGCCGCCGAGGAAGCGGGCGAGGCCTGCCCCTATGAGGTGCTGCAGCGCCCGTTCAACAGCAGCCAATTGATGCAGGTGTTGAAGCGCGCGCGCCCGGCCTGAGCCCTGCCCCAAGGCCACCTTCATCATAGGGTCATCACACCGTTACATCCGCGTCACCGCGCCGTCACCCGACGCCCTTAGGAGTCGGGGCGTCTTTTGATGAGTGCCGCGGTTCAATGCGCGGAGTATTGGTTCCGTATCCCCCGGTCAAAAAACGCAGTGATTTTATGAAGAAAGGGGTGGCGCTTGCGCCACCCCCATTTTCATTGCCGAGGCTTTGCGCTTACTGGAGCGCGGCGTCGCTGATCTTATGGGTCCAGGCCGCCTCACCCGGATCCTTGGTGATCACCGGATCGGCACCGGCGCTCATCAGCACGTCGACGGTGCGCTGGAAGTCCGCCGGATCAAGCGCGCCGTTCGAGCCGGCGGTCAGCTTGGCCACTTCGCCCATCATGCGCTTCTGGTGCTTTTCGGTCTGCGCGCCGGTGGCGTCGTTTTCCAGCACGATCTCGGCGGCCTCATCGGGGTTTTCCTCGGCCCATTTCCAGCCCTTCATCGAGGCGCGCACGAAGCGGGTCAGCTTGTCGACCATCTCGGGATCCTCGAGGCTTTCCTCGGTGGTGTAGAGACCATCCTCAAGCGTCGCGATACCCTCGTCCTGATACTTGAAGACCACCAGATCATCGGGCGTCAGCCCCGCGTCGATCACCTGCCAGTACTCATTATAGGTCATGGTGGTGGCGCATTCGACTTGCTTTTGCAGCAGCGGGTCGACGTTGAAGTTGATCTTCTGGATGGTCACCCCACCCTCGGATCCATCGGTCGGGTAGCCGAGCTTGGACATCCACGAATAGAGCGGCAGCTCGTTGCCGAAGAACCACGTGCCCAGCGTGTGGCCGGGAAAGTCTTCGGGGCTCTCGATGCCATGCTCCTTGAGGCAGGTCAGCATCAGGCCCGAGGATTTGAAGGGCTGGGCGATGTTGACGATCGGCGCGCCGTTCTCGCGCGCGGCCAGCGCCGAAGGCAGCCAGTCGACCATAACGTCGGCCCCGCCGCCCAAAAGCACCTGCACCGGCGCGATGTCGGGACCGCCCGGCTTGATCGTCACGTCGAGGTCTTCTTCGTCGTAAAAGCCCTGCTCCGCCGCCACGTAGTAGCCGGCGAACTGCGCCTGCGTCACCCATTTGAGCTGCAGCGTCAGCTCGTCGGCGGCCTGTGCGCCGCCCGCGGCGAGCCCCATCGCCGCGGCGATCCCCCATGAAGTAAACTTAGTCATCATACACTCCTGTTGCGTTGCGCGTTTCTTGGTCTTGTCGTCTTCACTGGCCCCGCTGCGACGGGTGCCAGAAGGTCGCGGCGCGTTCGATCAGCGCCACGCCGCCGTAGAAGGCCGAGCCCGCAAGCGCGGCCACCACGATCTCTGCCCACACGAGATCAAGCTGCAGCAGCCCGACACTGGTGGAGATGCGAAACCCCATGCCGCGGATCGGCGAGCCGAAGAACTCGGCCACTATGGCGCCGATCAGCGCGAGGGTGGAGGCGATCTTCAGCCCGTTGAAGATGAAGGGCAGCGCCGCGGGCAGCCGCAGCTTCCACAGCGATGTCCAGTAGCTGGCGGCATAGGTGCGCATAAGATCGCGCTGCATGGCGCTGGTGTCGCCAAGGCCCTCGACCGCGTTGACCAGCACCGGGAAGAACACCATCACCACCACGACCGCCGCCTTCGATTGCCAGTCGAAACCGAACCACATGACGAGGATCGGCGCGATACCGATCACCGGCAGCGCCGCCACGAAGTTGCCGACCGGCAGCAGCCCGCGCCGGAGGAAGTCGAACCGGTCGACGATCACCGCCATCACCAGCGCCGCGCCGCAGCCGAGGATGTAGCCCGCGAGCGCGCCCTTCAGCACGGTCTGCACGAAGTCCTCCCACAGCACGCCGCCCGACTGGGCAAAGCGCAAGGCAACCGCCGAGGGAGCGGGCAGCAGCACCGGCGAGATGCCAAAACCGCGCACCACCGCCTCCCATACAAAGATCAGCGTGAGCCCGAAGATCACCGGCACCGCCAGCGCAGCCCAGCGGCTGCCCTTGCGCTTCGACAGGCGGACATTGAGCGCGAGGCCCGTGGCCCAGACGATCAGCCCCAGAACGATCCAGATCATGCCATCCCCATGCGCTTGAGTGTCACCCGCTGAAGAAGGCCGATCAGCCCCACCAGCACCGCCGCCAGCGCCGCCGCCATCAGCAGCGCCGACCATATCTGGATGGTCTGACCGTAGTAGCTGCCCGCCAGCAGCCGCGCCCCTAGGCCCGCGACCGCCCCCGTCGGAAGCTCGCCAACGATCGCACCCACAAGGCTGGCCGCCATGGCGATCTTCATCGACGTAAAGAGGTATGGCATCGACGAAGGCAGACGCAGGCGCAGGAATTCCTGCCCGCGCGAGGCGTTCCACGTGCGCATCTGGTCAAGCTGCATGCGGTCGGGGCTGCGCAGCCCCTTCACCATGCCCACCACCACCGGGAAGAATGACAGATACATCGAAATCATCGCCTTGGGCAGCAGCCCCGACAGCCCCATGGCATTGAGAACCACGATGATCATCGGCGCGATGGCGAGGATCGGGATGGTCTGGCTGGCGATCACCCAAGGCATCACCGACATGTCCATCACCCGGTTGTAGACGATGCCCAGCGCCAGCGCGAAGCCCAGCAGCGTGCCGAGGCCAAAGCCCAGCACCGTGGCGCTCATGGTCACCCAGGCGTGGTAGACGAGGCTGCGCTTCGAGCTGGGCTTCTTCATCGCAACCGTGTCCCAAAGCTCACCCGCCACCTGATGCGGCGCCGGCAGCTTGGGCTTTTCCTGCGACCATGTGGCGGCGATCAGCTGCGGCGAGGTGAGCACCTGCTCCTGCCGCGCCGCCTGATCGAGCACCCATTGCTTGTTGAGCATGACCGCCGCTGCGTACCAGATCACCACGATCGCCAGCACGACGGTCAGAACGGGAACGATCTTCTTCATCGCGTCCACTCCATGCTGATCTCCTCGACGGTCTCCGGCGGCTCCGGCGCGATACGGCCGGTCTCGACGAAGCCCTCGCGGCGGTAGAAGCGCTGCGCGGCAAGGTTCGGCGCGTGGGTGTGCAACCACAGCCTCTCTCGCCCGTCCTTGGCGCGATCCAGAAGCGCCTTGCCCAGTCCTGCCCCGGTCCGCGCGCAATAGAGCGCGCCGACCTTCAGCGTGGCAGGGTCGAGCGACAGATAGGCCTCGATCGGTTCTCCGCTCACCCAGATCTCGCGCTCGGTAAAGGCCTCGCGGATGAACCCTTCGATCTCGCTCTCCGAAAAGATCCGCGGAAACCACGGCGTCGCATCGATCCAGCCGTTGACCACCGCGGCGCAGCCCGGAATGTCGGCCTCGCCCGCGCGCCTTACCTGAAGATCGGTCATCTTGACCCCCTGCAGCTTTCATCTTTCCTCAAATACTCATCCCCCTCTCCCTGCGGGTTCCGGTGCTCCTTGAGTATTTTTAGAGAGATGAAAGGTTTAAGTGTTTCCCTATCTCCGCGGTACAGGCTGGAGAGCCGATGACCGCGAAAGGTGAAAGGGGAGCCCGCGTTCCGAGACAATCTGCGGGGCGGCACCGGGGCGCGGCGCAAAAGCAGCGCGCTCCGGGTCGCAGCGCTGGCTGCACGCGGTGCAGTTTGCGTGTTGGTCAGTTCGGCATCAGTCACTGGCAGCTCAGTCATAGGCAACTCAGTCATAGGCATGCCCCGCCCGCAGCCCCTCGCGCACGCGGTGGGCGATCTCGAGGAATTCCGGCGTGTCACGGATATCCAGCGGGCGCTCTTTCGGCAGCGGGCTCTCGATCACGTCGGTGATCCGGCCCGGGCGCGGCGACATGACGACGATCTTGGTCGACAGATACACCGCCTCGGGGATCGAATGGGTGACGAAGCAGATTGTCTTCTGGGTCCGCGCCCAAAGCGCCAGAAGTTGCTCGTTGAGGTGATCCCGGACGATCTCGTCAAGCGCTCCGAAGGGCTCGTCCATGAGCAAAATGTCCGCGTCGAAGGCGAGAGCCCGCGCAATGGAAGCCCGCTGCTGCATCCCGCCCGACAGCTGCCAGGGGTATTTCTTCTCAAAGCCCGACAGCTCGACCAGATCCAGCACGCGCTGCACCCGCTCGGCCTGATCGGCTTTCGAATAGCCCATGATCTCCAGCGGCAGGCGGATGTTGCCGCCGATCGTACGCCACGGGTAGAGCCCCGCGGCCTGAAACACATAGCCATAGGCACGGGCCTTGCGGGCCGCTTCCGGTGTCACGCCGTTGACCAGCACCGTGCCCGAGGTCGGCGTCTCGAGGTCAGCCATCACCCGCAGGAAGGTGGTCTTGCCGCAGCCCGAGGGGCCGATGAAGGAGACGAAATCGCCCTTGCCGATCTTCAGATCGACGTCTTTCAGCGCCTGCACCGGGCCGTCGCCGGTCTCGAACACGAGGTTCAGCCCCTGCGCCGAGATCACCGGCGGCATGTCCGCATGGACCGCTTGTGTCTGTCTCATCTCTTGCCTTCCCTGTTCTTCCGGCGGAGGCGTCTGGCGGCCCCCTGCCCTGTTCCTTGCCTTGCCTCTTCCCCGGCCACGCTCAGACGCCGCTGGCGGGGATGCCGCCGCGCGCCACCGGGCGCGGCGCGGTCAGGTCTTTCCACGCGCTGAGTGCCTTGTTGACCGGCCCCGAGGGTGGGCGGGCGACGAACTGCCCATGGCCCTCTTGCGAGCTCATCGCGCCTTCGGTCACCGAGACCCGGCCCCGGCTCAGCACGAACCGCGGCAGGCCGCTCACTTTCATGCCATCGAAGACGTTGTAGTCGATGGCCGATTGCTGGCTGCCTGCAGAGATCACCTTCTCCCGCTTGGGATCGAGCACCACGATATCGGCGTCCGCGCCGGTGAGGATCGCCCCCTTGCGCGGGTAGATGTTGAGGATCTTGGCGATATTGGTCGAGGTCACCGCGACGAACTCCTGCGGCGTCAGCCGCCCCGTCACCACGCCCTGCGTCCAGAGCATCGGCAAACGGTCCTCGAGCCCGCCGGTGCCATTGGGGATCTTGGTGAAATCCCCCAACCCGTAGCGTTTCTGCTCGGTGGTGAAGGCGCAATGGTCCGTCGCCACGCAGGACAGCGAGCCCGCCGCCAGCCCGGCCCAGAGGCTGTCCTGATGGCGCTTGTTGCGAAACGGCGGCGACATCACCCGGCGCGCGGCATGATCCCAGTCAGGGCTCGCGTATTCGCTATCGTCGAGCGTCAAATGCTGGATCAGCGGCTCGCCCCAGACCCGTTTGCCCGCCTGCCGCGCGCGGCGGATGGCCTCATGGCTCTCTTCGCAGCTGACATGCACCACGTAGAGCGGCACCCCCGCCATGTCGGCGATCATGATGGCACGGTTCGTCGCCTCGCCCTCGACTTGCGGCGGGCGCGAATAGGCATGCGCCTCGGGGCCGGTATTGCCCTCGGCCAACAGCCGCGCCGAAAGCTCGGCCACCACGTCGCCATTCTCGGCATGCACCAGCGGGATTGCCCCGAGCTCGGCGCAGCGGCGGAACGAGGCGAAAAGCTCGTCGTCGTTCACCATCAGCGCGCCCTTGTAGGCCATGAAATGCTTGAAGGTGGTGATGCCGCGATCCACCACCTGCTGCATCTCCTGCCAGACCTGCTCGGACCACCATGTCACCGCCATGTGGAAGGAATAGTCGCAATGGGCGCGGCCCGCCTTGTTGTCCCACATCTGCAGCGCGTCCAGCAGCCCCTGCCCCGGCGACGGCAGCGCGAAGTCGACGACCATAGTGGTGCCGCCCGCCAGCGCGGCGCGGGTGCCGCTGTCGAAATCATCGGCGGAATAGGTGCCCATGAAGGGCATCTCGAGATGGGTGTGCGGGTCGATCCCGCCGGGCATCACGTAGCACCCCGAGGCGTCGAGCACCTCGTCGCCGCTCAGGTTCGGGCCGATCTCGGCAATCCGGCCGTGTTCGACCAGCACATCGGCCTCGTAGCTCAGATCGGCGGTGACGATCGTGCCGCCTTTGATCACAGTGGATTTGATCACCGTGGACATGTCTCTCTCCCTGTGGTCTGCGCGGGTTCGGGCTTCCTCTTGGCGAAAATATCCCGGGGAGTCCGCGGCCCCCGGGTCGTGGACGGGGCCGCCGACGGGGCAGCGCCCCGCTTCAGCCCACGACCTCCGCCGTCTCCAGTACCGCATGCAGCAGCACATCGGTGCCCGCTGTCGCCCAGTCCTTCGAGATCTCCTCGGCCTCATTGTGCGAGATGCCACCGACGCAGGGGCACATGATCATCGTGGTCGGCGCGACCTTGGCGGCCCAGCAGGCATCATGCCCGGCGCCAGAAACGATATTCATATGCGAGTACCCCAGCGCCTCGGCCGCCGCGCGGACATTGCCGACAAGCTCTGGCGTGAAGGTGACCGGGTCGAAATGGCCCACCGCCTCCACCGCGCAGCCAACGCCCAGCTCGGCGCAAATCTCGGGCGCGCGTTTCTCGATCTCGGCCCGCATCCCGTCGAGCTTGGCCTGATCGGGCGAGCGCAGATCTACGGTGAAGATCACCTTCTCGGGCAGCACATTGCGCGAGTTGGGCTCGAAGGTCATCTGGCCGACGCCCGCCATCGTGTGCGGCTGCGCGGCCATGGCCACCTCCTGCGCCATCTCGAGAATGCGGCTCATCGCCAGCCCTGCGTTGACCCGCATGTCCATCGGCGTCGAGCCAGTGTGCGCGGCGCGGCCGGTCAGGGTGAATTCGAGCCACCACAGGCCCTGACAATGGGTGACCACGCCGATGTCCTTGCCCTCGGCCTCGAGGATCGGTCCCTGTTCGATGTGCAGCTCGTAATAGGCGTGCATCTTGCGGTCGCCGACGGTCTCGTCGCCCTTCCAGCCGATGCGGTCCAGCTCCTCGCCGTAGGTTTTGCCTTCGAGGTCCTTGCGTCCATAGGCGAACGCGAGGTCATGCACCCCAGCAAAGACGCCGGAGGCCAGCATCGCCGGGGCGAAGCGCCCGCCTTCTTCGTTCGACCAGTTGGTGACGACGATCGGGTGCTTCGTCTTGATCCCCAGATCGTTCATCGTGCGCACCGTCTCCAGCGCCGCAAGCACGCCGAGCACGCCGTCGTATTTGCCGCCCGTGGGCTGGGTGTCGAGATGCGAGCCCATATAGACCGGCAGCGCCTCGGGGTCTTCGCCCGCGCGGGTGGCGAACATCGTCCCCATCTCGTCGAGCCCCATGGTCATACCCGCCGCTTCGCACCATTGCTGAAACAGCGCGCGGCCTTCGGCATCCTCGTCGGTCAGCGTCTGGCGGTTGTTGCCGCCCGCCACGCCCGGACCGATCTTGGCCATCTCCATCAGGCTGTCCCACAGCCGGTCGCCATTGATCCGAAGGTTCTTGCCCTGTGCTGCGATACCCTGTGCCGCCATAGTCTTGTCCTCGTCGCCTTGTCCTGCGATGTGCATGTCCTGCAATGAGGCGCTTGCGCGTCTCCCGCGTGTTTTTTACCGTTTGGTAAAGGCATGATTGCAATGCGCCCCGGAGGGTTCCGCGAAGTGCCCTTCCGACAGTCGCAGCATATGCACAACGAACGGGCAGATGCGCCCGCAAAAACAGCAAGTCAGGAACCGGATGCCCGTTTCTCCCGCGAAAAAGCCCAGCCGGATCCAGATCCGAAACCGCCGAAAGATCATGGAGGCGGCGCTGGACGAATTCTCGCAAAACGGATTTCGCGGTGCCACGCTCGACCGGATCGCCGAGGCGGCGGGCATGTCGAAGCCCAATCTCATCTATTATTTCGACAGCAAGGAAGCGATCCACGTCGCCCTGCTCAACGCGCTGATGACCGAATGGCTCGATCCGCTGCGCGAAATGGACCCCGAGGGTGAGCCGATGGAGGAGATTCTCGGCTATGTGCGGCGCAAGATGGAGATGAGTCGCCAGTATCCGCGCGAAAGCAGGCTCTTCGCCACCGAGATCATTCAGGGCGCGCCGCGCATGTTGCCGCATCTGCAGAGCGACCTGAAACCGCTGTTTGACGAGAAATGTGCGCTGATCGCGGGCTGGATGGAGAGCGGCAAGCTGGCGCGGCAGGATCCGCAGCAACTGATCATGTCGATCTGGGCGCTGACCCAGCATTTCGCGGATTTCGACACGCAGGTACGGGTTCTGGTGCCCGACGAAGAGCCCGGCTGGGCCGCCGCGAACACCCATGTGGAAACGGTGTTCCGCAAGATCCTCGCGCCAGAAGGCTGAGGGCTGGGGGCTGAGGCCCCCTCTCACCAACTCATTGAGTGACCGCGAACAGCACGACGCAGAAAGCAGAAAGGCCGCGCTTTGCAGCGCGGCCTTTCCAACATCGTACGGACAGAAGGATTAGTTCTGTGCGTAGTATTCGATGACGAGGTTCGGTTCCATCTGAACCGCGTAGGGCACGTCGGCTAGGCCGGGAGTGCGCACGAAGGTCGCGGACATTTTGGAGTGGTCTGCCTCGATGTAGTCGGGCACGTCACGCTCTGCGAGCTGAACAGCTTCCAGCAGGACGGTCATTTGCTTCGACTTCTCGCGGACCTCGATCACATCACCTTCCTTCACACGGTAGGAGGGGATGTTCACGCGCTTGCCGTTCACCAGCACGTGGCCGTGGTTCACGAACTGACGCGCTGCGAAGACGGTCGGCACGAATTTGGCGCGGTACACAACGGCGTCGAGACGGCGCTCGAGCAGGCCGATGAGCAGCTCACCGGTGTCGCCCTTGATCCGCTCTGCTTCCGCGAAGATGCGGCGGAACTGCTTCTCGGTCATGTCGCCGTAGTAGCCCTTGAGCTTCTGCTTGGCGCGCAGCTGCAGACCGAAGTCCGACATTTTGCCTTTGCGGCGCTGACCGTGCTGGCCGGGGCCGTATTCACGCTTGTTCACCGGGGACTTCGGACGGCCCCAGATGTTCTCGCCCATGCGGCGGTCGATTTTGTACTTGGCAGACGTGCGTTTGGTCACGGCTGATCTCCTTCATAAGTTGCGAAGGGCGTTGTCCTCCTGCCCGTAGGCCGACAGGCATCCCCTTGCGGGGGCCACCAACACCAATGAGCGCGCGCTTATATGGGCTTTGGCAGGGGAGTCAACAGGCCAAACCCGCCCTGCCCGCTTTTCCCGGCCAATTTCGCCACGCGGCTCTGCGCCGGGCCGGGCTTAGCCGGGAATTAACCCCTCTGCGCGCAGCATGACAACGACGGCGACAGGAGAGCGTGATGACGAAAACAGACGCAGAGCGCGGCGCGGCGTTTGGGGCCAAGCGGCGAAAAGCGGGCCAACGAAACCAAAGGGGCGCCCAGATCACCAGCTTTCCCGCCGCCCCACGCGAGGCGGCGAAAGCTCCGCCCACCGATCTGCTTGCGACAGCCACGGACCTGCGGGATCGCGACATCCTGCAGCGCGTGCGAGAGGCGATCCGCCATCGGCAGGTGCTATTGGTGTTTCAGCCGGTGGTGCGCGCCGCCGCGACAGAGCAGATCGCCTTTCATGAAGCCATGCTGCGGGTCATGGACGAAACCGGCCGGATCGTCCCCGCGCGCGAATTCATCTTCGAGATGGAAGAACGCGAGGAGGGACGGCTGCTGGATTGCATAGCGCTGGAACAGGGCCTTGCAGAGCTGATCCGCACCCCGGTTCTGCGCCTTGCGATCAATATGTCCGCCCGCTCGATCGGCTATCGGCGCTGGATGCAGGTGCTGGAAAAGGGGATCAACGCCGATCCTACGGTGGCAGAGCGGCTGATCCTCGAGATTACCGAAAGCTCGGCCATGCTGCTGCCGGAACTGGTGATCGGCTTCATGGCCGACCTGCACCGCCGCGGCATCACCTTCGCGATGGATGACTTCGGCGCAGGGCAGACCGCGCTGCGTCATTTCAAACGCTTCTCCTTCGACATCCTAAAGATCGACGGCCAGATCATTCGCGGCATCGCCCGCGATCCCGACAATCAGGTTCTGGCGCGTGCCATCGTCGCCATCGCGGAAGAGTTCGACATGTTCACCGTCGCCGAATCTGTCGAGTCGCTGGAGGACGCGCAAACTGCCGCTGCCAGCGGTATCGACTGCCTGCAGGGGTATTTCTACGGCGCTCCCACCGTCAGCCCGGACTGGCGAGAGAGTGCCGCCCAAAACGTTGCGGGCCGGAGCGGCCCCCTTAATCGTTAAGACAAAAATCGTTAGAACGATCCCGCCCTACCCTCTGAAACTGCGACGAATTGCGCTATCAAACGCAAAACCGTGAAGCTGCCTCTGTGCAGTTGCGGATCCCCGCGTTATCAACAACGGTGAGGCCAATACGCGGAGGCCCTGACCCCGCCACGAGGGCGGCGGACGGGCACTCCGACTGCACGCTTTGCTTGGAGGGAGAACTTCATGACCAATGTCGTAATCGCGTCTGCCGCACGTACCGCCGTCGGCAGCTTTAGCGGCGCTTTTGCCAATACACCTGCGCATGATCTGGGGGCCGCCGTGCTCGAAGCGCTGGTGGCACGCGCTGGAATCGAGAAGGGAGAGGTCTCGGAGACCATTCTCGGTCAGGTGCTGACCGCCGCGCAGGGCCAGAACCCGGCGCGTCAGGCGCATATCAATGCCGGTCTTCCCAAGGAAAGCGCCGCATGGTCGATCAATCAGGTCTGCGGCTCGGGCCTGCGCACCGTCATGCTGGGCGCCCAGCACATCCTGCTGGGGGACGCCGATATCGTCGCCGCGGGCGGTCAGGAGAACATGACCCTCTCGCCCCACGCCGCGCATCTGCGCGCCGGTCACAAGATGGGCGACGTCAAATATATCGACACGATGATCCGTGACGGCCTGTGGGACGCGTTCAACGGCTACCACATGGGCCAGACCGCCGAAAACGTCGCCGAACAGTGGCAGATCAGCCGCGAGCAGCAGGATGAATTCGCTGTTGCTTCGCAGAACAAGGCCGAGGCCGCGCAGAACGCTGGGAAGTTCGACGACGAGGTGATCCCCTTCGTGGTCAAGCACCGCAAGGGCGACATCACCGTCGACAAGGATGAGTACATCCGCCACGGCGCCACGATCGAAGCCATGCAGAAACTGCGCCCGGCCTTCACCAAAGACGGCTCGGTCACCGCGGCCAACGCCTCGGGCATCAACGATGGCGCCGCCGGCGTGCTGCTGATGAGCGCCGAGAACGCCGAGAAGCGCGGCATCCAGCCGCTGGCGCGCATCGCCTCTTATGCCACCGCCGGGCTCGATCCGTCGATCATGGGCGTCGGCCCGATCCACGCCTCGCGCAAGGCGCTGGAGAAGGCAGGCTGGAAGCCCGAGGACCTCGATCTGGTCGAGGCCAACGAAGCCTTTGCCGCGCAGGCCTGCGCCGTGAACAAGGACATGGGCTGGGATCCGGCGATCGTGAACGTGAACGGCGGCGCCATCGCCATCGGCCACCCGATCGGCGCGTCGGGCGCGCGCATTCTCAACACGCTGCTCTTTGAAATGCAGCGCCGCGACGCCAAGAAGGGCCTCGCAACGCTCTGCATCGGCGGCGGCATGGGCGTTGCCCTCTGCGTCGAGCGCGACTGAGCTATCGCCGCGGGCGCCGCTGACCCCGTCAGCCCGGCGCCCGTGGCACACGTGCCCACACTCAGGACACGAAAGGCGGCCATGACGACAGGTCCACACATTCCGCGGATTCCCCGCGACCCCGCGCAGATCGTCTTTTCCGGCGGCGGGCTGCGCTGCTTCTGGCAGGGCGGCTTCATGACCGAGCTTTGCCGGCACCGCGAGCGCCCCACCCCGCAGCGCATCACCGGGGTCAGCGGCGGCGCGCTCGCCTCCAGCGCCTATATCGCCGGAATCGAGGAACGGCTGCTCGACCGCATGTGCGCCGCGTTCGAAAAGCAGGACAGCAATATCGACCTGCTGCGCCCCGACGAAAACGGAATCACCCCACATCAAGAGCTTTACTGCGAGGTGGTCGCCGAGGTCATCGACGCCGAGGCCGCGCGCAAGATCGCCGAGGGTCCGCAGCTGCAGATTCTCATCGCCCACCCGCCGGAGACGCCACTGCCGACGATGACCGGCACCGCGCTCGCCGCCGCCTATGAGGCCGAGCTGCACCTCGTCGGCTCGCCGCATTTCAACTGGGCCGAGAAGATGGGCCTGACCGCCAATCTCATTGATGCCAATGCCGCCGCCCGCGAGGGCCGCCTCGTCGAGCTGATTTGCGCCGCTGCGGTGATCCCCCCGGTGTTCGAGCCGCCGCTTTGGGAGGGACGCCGGGTCGTCGACGGCGGCATGGCCGATCAGGCTCCGCTGCCAGAGCCGGACGAGGGCGAGACGATGGTGCTGCTCACCCGTGAGTATAAGCGTCTGCCCGAGGTGGAGGGCCGCCACTACCTCTGGCCCTCGCAAGAGACCGCCGCAGACAAGATCGATTTCACCGACCCTCAGAAATTGCGCGACACTTGGGCACAAGGCGCCCGTGATGCACAACAAATGCTGGACAGCTGAAAACTTCTGCGCAACAAAGTTACTCAAAAGTTAACAAAAATATAACAAGCTTTCAAATCACGACGGACTGGACTGGAGGATACTATGGCGAAAGTTGCACTGGTCACGGGAGGGAGCCGAGGGATCGGGGAGGCGATTTCCAAGGCGCTTAAGGCCGAAGGGTATGAGGTGGCTGCGACCTATGCTGGCAATGACGAGAAGGCTGCAGCCTTCACCGAAGCGACGGGCATCAAGACCTACAAATGGGACGTTGCGGATTACGACGCGTCCAAAGACGGGATCGCTCAGGTAGAGGCGGACCTCGGCCCGATCGACGTGGTGGTGGCCAACGCGGGCATCACCCGCGACGCGCCGTTCCACAAGATGACGCCGCAGCAGTGGAACGAGGTGATCAACACCAACCTCACCGGCGTGTTCAACACAGTGCACCCGATCTGGCCGGGCATGCGCGAGCGCAAATATGGCCGGGTCATCGTGATCTCGTCGATCAACGGTCAGAAGGGCCAGTTCGCACAGGTGAACTACGCCGCGACCAAGGCCGGGGATCTTGGCATCATCAAGTCGCTGGCGCAGGAAGGCGCGCGCTACGGCATCACCGCAAACGCGATCTGTCCGGGCTATATCGCCACCGAGATGGTTATGGCGGTGCCCGAGAAGGTGCGCGAGTCGATCATCGCGCAGATCCCCGCAGGCCGCCTTGGCGAGCCCGAGGAGATCGCCCGCTGCGTGGTCTTCCTTGCGGATGAGAAGGCAGGCTTCGTGAACGGCTCGACGATCTCCGCGAACGGAGCGCAGTTCTTCGTCTGACCCATCCGGCAGACGCCTGACCTAAAGGACGGGCCCCGGCTGCAGATCGCGCCGGGGCTTTGTCGTTTTCCCCCAAACGCCCCCTACTGTGCACTGATGCAGCCCTTCCGCGCGGTGGCGTTTGTTTTCTGTTAACCACTTTCTTCCTATGTCTCTGACAATTCCGTATCAGGAGAGAGACCATGCTCACGCAAATCAAAGGCCTGCACCATGTGACTGCGCTGGCTAGCAGCGCGTCTCGGAACAATGATTTCTTCACCCACACGCTCGGCCTGCGCCGGGTGAAAAAGACCGTCAACTTCGACGCGCCCGACGTCTACCACCTCTACTACGGCGATGAGGTCGGCACGCCGGGCTCCGTCATGACCTATTTCCCCTTCCCCAACGCCGCCCGTGGCAAGCCGGGCAGCGGCGAGGTGGCGACCACCGCCTTTGCCGTGCCCGAAGGCTCGCTCGACGCTTGGGAGGCGCGCCTGACCGAGGCGGGCGTGAAGGGGCTGGAGCGGCTCAACCGCTATGGCGAGCACCGTCTGGTGTTTGAAGGCCCCGATGGCGACGGGCTGGCTCTGGTCGAAGCCGATGACAGCCGCGCGCCGTGGACCGGCGGCGGGATCGGCGAAGATATGGCGATCCGCGGCTTCCATTCGGTGCAGATGCGCCTGCGCGACGCGGGCCCCACGGCGGAGCTGCTGCGCTTCATGGGCTATCAGGAAGAATGCCGGCAAGAGAAGGTCATGCGGTTCTCGCTGCCCGAGCACAATGGTGCCGGCACGATCGACATCGAGACCGTGGACGTGCCCCGGGCCGGTCAGGGCGCGGGCAGCGTGCACCACATCGCCTTTGCCGTCGAGGACCGGGCGGCACAGCTTGAGGTGCGCAACGCGCTGACCGAGAACGGCTTTCAGATCACGCCGCAGATCGACCGCGATTACTTCTACGCGATCTACTTCCGCAGCCCCGGCGGCGTGCTGTTTGAGGTGGCCACCAACGAGCCCGGCTTTGACCGCGACGAAGACCGCGCCCATCTCGGCGAGGCGCTCAAGCTGCCGACCCAGCACGCGCATCTGCGCGAGCAGCTGGAGCAGCGGCTCGAACCGATCGACTGACGCGCCGCGCGCAAAATCCCGCGTGACATCCCGAAACGGATGCGCCCCCGGAGCCTGGCTCTCCGGGGGCGCTGTTTTCGCGCAGGGCACAACGACACGCACGGCCTTGAACACGCGCGGACGGATGCCCGCGTCTCTTCGTGCAAGGGTGTGAAAAGGGTGCGTGAAAAACCGTGCTTTGAAATTGCCGCGTCGCCTCGCGCCGTCCGGCGCCTGCCCTGCCGCCCGGGCCCGGAGATTCGGGCCCGGAACCTCTGCGGTCCGGCGGCGCGGCTGCCGTGCGGACCTGATCGCTCTCAAGGTGGGTGGGTGCTTCGCTCTAGGGCGATACCTGCCCGGGCGCCGTTCAGGTCGCCTCTACCGAGAGCCGGTTAATCTCTTCCTTGATACGGAGTTTTTGCTTCTTCAGGGCTGCGACATGCAAGTCGTCCGTGCCCGGACTGCGCTGCATCTCTTCCACGGTGGTGGCGAGGTTTTGGTGCTTCTTCTTCAGTTCCTGCAGGTGAGAAGTTAAGCTCATTATGTCCTCCTTTTTGCTTTGGGCAGAGACAGTGCAGCATAACTTTTACATTCTGTCACGCCGCACCCGCAGCATTGCTTTACGCAAGGTGAGAACCCTGCTCGGAAGCCCGCTCATCCGGAAAAGCTGATCGGTTTTCCATCGCGCAAGACTGCTTTGATGACATTTGTATAATCGTCGCCATCTTCAAGGTGACACGCGCCAGCGTGAAGCACGACCGAGGGGCAAAGGCGGAAAGCCGCGCGCCCGCCTTTGCGTCCACGCGCGAGAATCAGCCGGGGCGCTCGCCCCTCGCGCGGGGCCAGAGGCAGCACCTCGACCGAGCCCAGATTCGCCGCCAGCGCCGCCAGAAGCTCTGGCAGCCGCTCGACCCGCTGCACGAAGGTGGCGGTGCCGCGCGGTTTCAGACGCCGCGCCGCCAGCGTCACCCAATCCGCCAGCGGCAGGGACCCCGCCAAGGCAAGCTCGCGCCCGGCGTCCGGCGCGGCACTGCGCTTGCCCTCTTCGAAATAGGGCGGGTTGGCGAGAACGTGATCGAAGCTGCGCGCCTTCAGCGCCGCCGGAGGCGCGGCCAGATCGGTCTCATAGACCTCTCCCTTTAGCCCGTTCTCGGCAATGTTACGGCGCGCGAGCGCGGCATAGGCAGGCTGGATCTCGGCCCCGGCCAGCGAAAGCCCGCCCACCCGCGCCCCAAGACAGACCAATGCCGGGGCGCCGCCGCAGCCAAGCTCCAGCACCTCCTGTCCCGGCTGCGCCTCGACCGCCGCAGCCAGCAGCACGGGGTCAACGCCAGCCCGATAGCCAAACCCATGTTTTGGCTGCCATATCTTCGCCATCCCGCCGAGGAATGCGTCGCGACGCAGCTCTTCCTCGGCGAAGGGCTCGCGCCTCATGCACCGGCCTCGAAGGAGACGCCGTTCTCGCGCAGCACACGCCGCGCGGCCTCCAGATCGCCGGTTCGCACCATCAGGCGGCGCGGCAAAATTCCCAGGGATCCCTCTAGGACGCTCATATTTACGTCCAACTCAAAGCTGTCTATACCCTGCCCATCAAGGAGGGTCTTCGCCAGCGGGATCAGCGTTATGTCGGTGGTACGCAGAAGTTCTTCCATAAAGGGGATGTAAGGACAGGGCCCCGGCCTTGTCGAGCCTGTGACGGGGGTCTGATGGGCTTGGATACGGCAAAAGCGAAACCGCATGATCGGCTGGCCTCGATGCTGGCGGACGAGATGGGCGCGGTGAACGTGCTGATCCGCGAGCGGATGGCATCGAAACACGCGCCGCGCATTCCCGAGGTGACCGCACATCTGGTCGAAGCGGGCGGCAAGCGCCTGCGCCCGATGCTGACGCTCGCCGCGGCGAATATCTGCAATTACGACGGCCCCTATCACGTGCATCTGGCCGCGACGGTGGAGTTCATCCATACCGCAACGCTGCTGCATGACGACGTGGTGGACGAAAGCGCGCAGCGCCGGGGCCGTCCGACGGCAAACCTGCTGTGGGACAACAAATCCTCGGTGCTGGTCGGCGACTATCTTTTCGCCCGCAGTTTCCAGCTGATGACCGAGCCGGGCAACCTGCGGGTGCTCGAGATCCTGTCGAACGCAGCGGCCACCATCGCCGAGGGCGAGGTGCTGCAGCTCACCGCAGCGCAGGACCTGCGCACCAGCGAGGACATCTACCTGCAGGTGGTGCGCGGCAAGACCGCAGCGCTCTTCTCGGCGGCGACCGAGGTGGGCGGCGTCATCGCCGGGGCTGATGAGGCAGAGGTGAAGGCGCTCTTCGATTATGGGGACGCGCTCGGCATCGCCTTCCAGATCGCCGACGACCTGCTCGACTACATGGGCGACAGCTCGGCCACCGGCAAAAACGTCGGCGACGACTTCCGCGAGCGCAAGCTGACGCTGCCGGTGATCAAGGCCGTCGCGGCAGCCGACGAAGAGGAGCGCGCCTTCTGGCAGCGCACCATCGAGAAGGGCAAGCAGGAAGAGGGCGACCTCGAGCACGCGCTAGAGCTGCTGAACAAGCATGGCGCGCTGGAAGCCACCCGCGAGGATGCGCTTGGCTGGTCGGAAAAGGCCAAGGCGTCGATGGCGCAGTTGCCACAGTCCGAACTGCGCGACGTGATGATCGAACTGGCGGATTTCGTGGTGGCGCGGCTCTACTGAGCCCGCGCCTGCCAGCCTTCAATCCTCAGCCCCGGCGCGGCATCGCCCGCGCCTGCTGATCTCCCAAAAGCCCTTCGGCGATCCACCAATCCGGACGCGCCGCGCGCAGCGCCTCTGCGGCGGCACCCGCCTCGGCCATGCTCGCAAACAGGCCAAAGCACGTCGCGCCCGAGCCCGACATGCGCGCCAGCCGGCAGCCCTGCAAAGCCTCCAGTTCTGACAGCACCGTGCCGATCACCGGCTCCAGAGTGCGGGCCGCGGGCTCCATATCGTTCCGCATGTCCCTGAGCCAGTCGATCAGCCCCTCCGCCCCGGCAAACTCCGGCAGGCGTTCGGGCATCGGCGGGTTGTCGCGCGAGGTCAGACTGCGGAAGATCTGCGGTGTCGAGACCGGCACGCGCGGGTTCACCAGAACCGCGGGCAGCGGCGGCAGCGTGGCCGGCTCCAGCCCCTCGCCGATGCCGCGGACGCGAACGGGGCGGGAGGCGAGGCACATGGGCACATCCGCCCCAAGCGCCAGCAGCGCCCCCTCGGCGCGGGTCATTGTGGTCTCATCCAGCGGGCCCAATTCAGCCAGCACGGCGCGGGCGGCAGCGGCGGCATCCGCCGATCCACCACCGATGCCTGACGCCACCGGCAGCACCTTCTCCAGCACGATCTCGGCCCCCTGCCCTTCGCCGACCATGGCGGCGGCGCGCAGCGCAAGGTTGTCGCCGTTGGCAGGGATGCCCGCTGCCTCCGGCCCTTCGACGCGCAGGCTCAGATCCTCGGATGGCGCCACGCGCAGCGCATCGCCCACGGGCGCGAAGACGACCAGCGAGTCGAGCAGGTGATACCCGTCGTCGCGCTGGCCGGTGATGTGCAGGGTCAGATTGATCTTCGCCGGAGCGAACACGTCAGTCCACGTCATGCGCCACCTTCAGCGGCGGCTTGCCCTCATCCGCAAGAACCGCGTCGAGACCGACCTCGAGCTTGCGGCGGATGCGTTCGGGATCGACATCGTCCGAGGCATCTTCCCAGCCCACAAAGGACAGTGCGCGCTGCCACTGGAACCGCGCCTCGACCTTGCGACCGACGGCCCAGTAGACATCGCCCAAGTGATCATTGACCACCGGATCCACCGCCATCAGTTCAGCGGCGCGCTCCATATGGCCGACCGCCTCGTCGTAGCGGCCCAGCCGGTAAAGCGCCCAGCCAAGGCTATCGACGATATAGCCGCTCTGCGGTTCGGCATCGACCGCGCGCTCGATCATCTCCAGCGCCTCGTCGAGGTTCACGTGATGCTCGACCATCGAATAACCAAGGTAGTTCAGCACCTGCGGCTGGTTCGGCACGAACTCGAGCGCGGCGCGGAAATCCTTCTCCGCCGCTTCCCAGTCGCCGTCGCGCTCTTTGCAGATGCCGCGCGCGTAATAAAGGAACCACTGCGCCGGATCGGGCTCGTCGAATGTGTCGAGAGCGCGGTCATAGGCGGCAATCGCCTCGTCGTAGCGCTCCAACTGGCGCATCAGATCGCCCAGCGCCGATTGCACCGCAGGCATATTGCCATGGGTGTCCGCCAGTTGCTCCAGCACTTCGACCGCCGCATCCAGCTTGCCCTCGGCGCGCAGCGCGTCGGACCGGCCAAGTTCGGCGACATGGAAAGAGGCGTCATCCCGCGGCACGCGCCGGTAGGTTGCGGCAGCCAATTCGTACTGGCCCATCTGCTCCAGCAGATCGCCCGCCATCAGCAGCGCGCCCACGTGGTCGGGGCGCAGATATTCGGCGACGCGCACGTGCAGCAGCGTGTAATCCTCGGCGCTTTCGTTCGCGAGGGCGCTGGCGATGGTAAAGAAGACTTCGGCGATGCCGTCGCGCGCCGAGGTGATCACGTCGAACGGCAGCGTCTCACCCGCTTCGAGCTTGGCGCGCAGGTCGGCCATGCCGGGATCGAGTTGCTTGCCCAGCGCGTCGTCGATCAGCGAAACCGCATCTTCCTGCCGGTCGATCTGCGACAGGATCTCGAGCCGCGCCATCAGCCCGCGCCGGGTCATCTGCATGCCGCCCGAGCCGGGTTCGGCAAAGATCGCCTCCGCGCCTTCGAAATCCCCGACCGACGCCAGCGCCATCGCCTTATGATAGGCGGCAAAGCCCGCGAGGCCACGCTCTTTCGCGACCTCGTCAAAGCCAGACAGCGCCGCGGTCACATCGCCGCGGCCCAGTTCGGCCCAAGCCTTGATCAGCCCGTCGACCAGCGGCCCCGCCGAGCGGCCTTCTTCCACGCGCGACAGCAGTTCGGCGTAGTTTTCCTCATGCGCCAGCACCGCGACTTCGGCCAGATGGCCGACCTGACTGTCATGGCCCTGCGCGGTCAGCCGCTCCGCCAGCGCCTCGGCACTGTTGAAGTCGCCCAGACCGATATTGGCCAAAGCCGCGCGTTCGAGCAGATCGGCATTCTCGGGGTCATGCTTGACCGCCTCGCCGTAGTAGCGCGCCGCCGCCTTGAAATCTCCGGCAAAGCTGGCCTGCCGCGCCGCAAGGTAATCGCCCGACAGGCTTTCGGCCGAAGCCGCGCCCGCCGCCATCAGCGCCAGTGCCATGACCGTGCCGCGAAGTGTCCCGATTGCCTTGCCCGACATGCCGCCTCCTGTTGATTGGTTGCCGCAAAGATTAGCCCGCAGGGCAAAGCGGCGCAATCCGTGCACCGTTCACGCAAAGGGGAGCGCGGCAGCTTGCTGATGACCCTGCGGCAATCTGCGCCACTCTGCGGCGCGGCATTTAGTTTGCACTGCAAATCATTTTTATCTACATCAATTCTCATGACACAGTATTCCGCCCCCCGCGACCGTTTCGGATTCGCCTTCGTCTCGCTGGCACGGCGCTGGCATCGCGTCGTCGACATGCGGCTGGCCGAAGCCGGGCTGACCGACGCCACATGGCGCCCGCTTATCCATCTTGCCGAAGGCGGCGACGGCATCAGCCAGCGCGAGCTTGCGGCGCGGATCAGCCTCGATACCTCCACCCTCGTGCGTCTGCTCGACCTGCTGGTGGAGCGGGGCTTTATCGAACGCCGCGTCGACCCGAACGACCGGCGCGCGCGGCGCATTCACCTCACCGAGGATGGCCGCCGCGAGCTGAGCAGGATCCGCGCCATGCTGCTGCAGGCCGAGCACGACCTGCTGTCCGGCATCGGCGAAGACGAACTCGCCAACATGCTCGGCAGCTTTGCCCGCATCACCGCCCGCGCCGAGACGATGCTGACCGACAAGACCGACCGCGAGGAAACCGCATGACCGCCGCCCTTCAGACCCTTGGCTTCAACAAGGACCGGCTCACATTCTCCCTGCGTACTGCCTTTGCCGCCTGTCTCGCGCTGATCATCGCGTGGCTGCTGGGGCTGGAGCATCCGCAATGGGCCGGGATGACCGTCTGGGCCGCCTCGCAACCCGTCCGCGGGCAGTTGCTCGAGAAGGGCCTGTTTCGCTTTGCGGGCACCGTGGTGGGCACGATTGCCGGTATCGGGCTGATCTTTGCCATGCTGGTGCATCCGGCATTGCTGGTGATCGGCCTCGCGCTCTGGGTCGGCCTTTGCACCGGGCTTGCCAATCTTGCGCGCGGGTTCGTGGCCTATGGCACCGTGCTGGCGGGATACACGGCGGCGATGGTCTCGCTGCTCGACGTGGGACACCCGGAAAACGTTCTGGCACTTGGGGCCGACCGCATGGCGACGGTGCTTGTGGGCGTGGTGGCCGCATTGCTGGTGGGCTGGCTGTTCGCCCCCGCCGCAGACGGCAAGGCCTTGCGCGGCCGCATCCGGGCGTTGCTGGCCGATCTATGCGAGCAGATCGCCGCGCCGGAACAGGATGGAGAAGCGGCCCGTGGCCTGATCTCGGCCATGGCGGGCGCAGAAGAGGCGCTCGACCCGCACGCCGCAGGCTCGCTGCGCTCGCACCGCGAAACGCGGGCCACGCGCAACTTGCTCTCGACCGCGCTGGCAGTTCTGCTCTGGCGGCGTGGCCGCGACGCAGATGCGGTGCCCGAGGCCGCCCGCCTCGCGCTGACCGAGGCCGCTGCCGCCTTGCGCGCGGACGATGGCGCAACCGCGCTGAAGGCGCTGGAGCGCGCCGCCGCCCTGCCCGGTCTGGACGAGAATCTGCGCCCGCTCGTCAATGCATTGGCCCGCTGGCGCGCCCCCGAGAACCGCAGCGCGCCCGCGCCCGAAAGCGCCCTGCCCATGGTGCTGCACCGCGACTGGATCGGGGCCCGCGAGGCGGCGATCCGTGCCACCGGCGCGCTGCTGCTCTTTGGCGCGCTGTGGCAGATCACCGGCTTTGCCGCCGGGGCCTTCCTGCTGCTGGGCATGTCGATCATGATCTCGATCTTCACCACCTTCGAGAACCCCATCGCCATGCTGCCCTTCGTGTTTCTGGGCCAGTTCATGGGCGCCGCCATGGCTATCGCCATACGCTGGCTGGTCTGGCCGCATGCGGATGCCGAATGGCAGATGGTGGCGATGATGCTGCCGTTCATCGTGCTGGGCGGCGTCTTGGGCGGGCATGACCGCGGCATGAAGGTCAGCTTCGACTACAATATGGTGATGTTGCTTCTGCTGCATCCCGCCCTGCCGCTGACCGGCAGCTTCGGCACCTCGGTGATGATGGGGCTGGCGGTGGTCGCCGCGCCGCTCGCCGCACTGGCCGCCTATCGCACGATCTATCCACCAACGCTGCGCCGCAAGCAGTCGACGCTGGCGCGGATGATGCTGCACGATGTGGCCGCGCTGGCCGCAGACCCGGCAGCGCCGCAGCACAGGGACGTGTGGCGCGCGCGGCTCTATCACCGGATGCTGCGCCTCTTCCGGCTGACGGAACGCTCGGCGCGGGCGCAGCGCGATGCGCTGGACACGGGGCTGGCACTGCTTGATCTCGGCCATGCGGCGATGCGCGCGCAGGAAATCCTCGCTGCGCCCGACACACCGGCAACCGAGCGCCGTGCGCTCTGCGCCGCGCTGGCCCGGCTGAAACGTCTCGAGCAGACCCCGGCGCGTGCCGAAGGAGCGCTCAGCCGCCTTGCGCGCCGTGCAGCGGGACAGGACGCCGAGATCTTCCGCCACGCCGCGCGCAGCGCCGGGCTACTGGGCAGCTAGGCCTCTGCTTTAGAGGCGCCGCAGCCAGCGGTGCGCGAGGGCCATCTTCTCGCGCACCGGCTGGGTCAGCACGAAGGGGTAGAGGTCGGGCAGATCGAGCGCCCGGTTCACATGGTTCACCGCGATCGACAGGTTCACCGCTTGGGTGATCAGCGCATCGGTGTCCGCCTCGAGATAGGGATCATAGCCTTCGCCCGGCATCCCGGGCAGCCGCAGCCCGCTGGCCACGCCACTGTCGAGCATCGAGACCAGATGCTGCAAATGCGCCAGCGTCTCGGCCCAGTCCTCATGCGGGTGCGCCGTGGCGTAATGGGTGATGTGAGTCTCGCCGGGGTCGGCGGGCGCATCATAGTGGCGCTGAAGCGCGGCGCCGTAATCCTCGCGCTCGTCGCCAAAGAGCGGGCGGAAACTGTCGAGGAATCCCGGCTCACCGGCCAACCGCAGGAAGAGGAAATGCGCCATCTCGTGACGCATATGGCCCAGCATGGTACGATAAAGCTCGTCAAACTGTTCCTGCCGCTCTGCCAGAACCGGATCGCTCGCCTCGGTGACGTTGATCGTGATCAGCCCGTCGGCATGGCCCATGATCACATCTTCCTCGCCATGAAGTGTCTCTTCCGAGAGCATCCGGAACACCGGGCGCGCGCCCGCGTCATTCGAGGTGAACCAGCCCCAGCGGCCAAGCTCGGCGAGCATCCGGCGCTTGGCGTATTCACTGGCTTCCCACAGCGGCAGGTTTTGTTCGGCGCGCAGGTCGGGCACGGTTTCGGTCATCGCGCAGGAGCGGCAGAGCCCGCCCTCCTCGGCCACCCAGTTGCAGGCAATGTCATCGCGATTGGCGCAATGCGCCGCCCCCGCGACCATGGTCTGAGCGTCGGGATCGAAACTGACCTCCTGCCCGCAGCCGCAGGCGAGATTGTGGAAATAGACCGGGCTGGAGCAGGCGGGGCAGCGGAAGACTTGCATGAAAGTTCCTCATGGGCGGAATACGCAGCGGAAACGGCGCGGAGCCCCGGCGGGTTCCGCCGCGCCATCGCGCTTGCCAGTGAAGCGGCAAAGAGCAGCGCATGGGAAGGGCTTTGCGTAACGGCGTGATGACGCCGGGGTTTGGATGGTGGCGCGGGCCATGCGCCGGGCAGGGATCAAACCGCCGCGCCCCCTTCGCAAAGGAATCACCCTTGCGAAATCCGCTGCAGACACGTATATGGCGCTTCAACAGCGGCGCGTCGGTCCTGGCACCGAAGCTCCACCGGGAAACACCGACGGGCCGCGCGCCCGTATTTTTGTTTCCGAAGGAGTCGGAAGAATGACCGACCTCATCGCCAAATCATCGCTCGATAAGCGCCTCGCCGAGATCGTCGGCCCCGTCATCGAAGACATGGGGTTCGAGCTTGTGCGAATCCGCCTTATGGGCGGCAAGACCTCGACGCTGCAGATCATGGCCGAACGGCCCGAGGGTGGCATCGAGGTAGATGAATGTGCCGACATCTCCACTGCGGTCTCGGCCGTGCTGGACGTCGAGGATCCGATCATCGATGCCTACACGCTCGAGGTCTCCTCGCCCGGCATCGACCGCCCGCTCACCCGCCTCAAGGACTTCGAGACCTTCGAGGGCTATGAGGTGAAACTCGAAACCTCGGAACTGATCGACGGCCGCAAGCGCTGGCGCGGGGTTCTGACCGGGGTGGAGGGCAGCGAAGTGCTGCTCAACATCGAGGACGGCGGCGAAGAGCAGACCATCGGCCTGCAATTCGACTGGCTGTCGGACGCCAAGCTGGTGCTCACCGACGAGCTGATCCGAGACATGCTCCGCGCCCGCAAGGCGCAGGAAGTGGACGAAACCAAATTCGACGACATCGAGGCCGACGACGCGGCCGCTCAGGAGGACTAAGACCATGGCAATCACCTCTGCCAACCAGCTCGAGCTTCTGCAGACCGCCGAGGCCGTCGCCCGCGAGAAGATGATCGACCCCTCGCTGGTGATCGAAGCGATGGAAGAGAGCCTCGCCCGCGCCGCCAAGAGCCGCTACGGCTCGGAGATGGACATCCGCGTGAAGATCGACCGCAAGACCGGTCGCGCCAGCTTCACCCGCGTGCGCACCGTGGTCGAGGATGACCTCCTCGAAAACTATCAGGCCGAGATGACCGTCCAGCAGGCCAAGCAGTATATGGCCGACCCCAAGGTGGGCGATCAGTACGTCGAAGAAGTGCCGCCGGTCGACCTTGGCCGGATCGCCGCGCAGAGCGCCAAGCAGGTGATCCTGCAGAAAGTGCGCGAAGCCGAGCGTGACCGCCAGTACGAAGAGTTCAAGGACCGTCAGGGCACGATCATCAACGGTCAGGTCAAGCGCGAGGAATACGGCAACGTCATCGTCGACATCGGCCGTGGCGAAGCGATCCTGCGCCGCAACGAGAAGATCGGCCGCGAAAGCTATCGCCCCGGCGACCGCATCCGCTGCTACGTCAAGGACGTGCGCCGCGAGGCCCGCGGCCCGCAGATCTTCCTGTCGCGCACCGCGCCGGAATTCATGGCCGAGCTGTTCAAGATGGAAGTGCCGGAAATCTACGACGGCATCATCGAGATCAAGGCCGTGGCCCGTGACCCCGGCTCGCGCGCCAAGATCGGCGTGATCTCCTACGATGGCTCGATCGACCCCGTGGGTGCCTGCGTCGGTATGCGCGGCAGCCGTGTGCAGGCCGTCGTGAACGAACTGCAGGGCGAAAAGATCGACATCATCCCGTGGAACGAGGACATGCCGACCTTCCTCGTCAACGCGCTGCAGCCGGCCGAAGTGTCGAAAGTGGTTCTGGATGAAGATGCCGAGCGCATCGAGGTTGTCGTGCCCGACGAGCAGCTGTCGCTGGCCATCGGCCGCCGCGGTCAGAACGTGCGTCTGGCCTCGCAGCTCACCGGCCTCGACATCGACATCATGACCGAGGAAGAAGAGAGCAAGCGCCGTCAGGCCGAGTTCGAAGAGCGCACTAAGCTGTTCATGGACACGCTGGACGTCGACGAGTTCTTTGCCCAACTGCTGGTTGCCGAAGGCTTCACCAACCTCGAAGAAGTGGCCTACGTCGAGCTTGACGAACTGCTGGTCATCGACGGCGTCGACGAAGGCACCGCCGAAGAGCTGCAGACCCGTGCCCGCGAATTCCTCGAGGAACAGGCCCGCAAGGCGCTCGAGAAGGCGCGTGAGCTTGGTGTCGAGGACAGCCTTATTGAATTCGAGGGCCTCACTCCCCAAATGGTAGAGGCACTGGCGGAAGACGGCATCAAGTCGCTCGAAGATTTCGCCACCTGCGCTGACTGGGAACTTGCCGGTGGCTGGACCACGGTCGACGGCGAGCGCCAGAAGGACGATGGCCTGCTCGAGAAATTCAATGTCGATCTTGATGAGGCACAGAACCTGATCATGACCGCCCGCGTGATGCTGGGCTGGGTCGACCCCGAGGAACTGGTGGCCGATAGCGCCGAGGGCGATGAGCTCGAAGGTGACGACGACGCTGCCGAAGAATCGGAGGCCTGAGCCACAGATGACTCGCGGAGGCCGGGATAAGGACAGGGCGGACGGGCCCGAGCGGCGCTGCATTGCCACGGGCGATGTAGAGCCGAAGACCGGGCTGATCCGCTTCGTGGTCGGACCCGAGAACCAGGTGGTTCCCGATATCGCCGGCAAGCTGCCGGGCCGGGGCATCTGGGTCTCGTCCGATCGCAAGGCACTGGAAAAAGCGGCGGGCAAAGGTCTCTTTGCCCGCGCCGCCAAGGCACCGGTGACGGTGCCCGACGATCTGGCCAACCTCGTCGAGGGGATGCTGGCGCGTCGTGTGGTCGATCTCATCAGCCTCGCCCGCAAGGGCGGCGGTGCGGTCGCTGGCTACGAAAAGGTGAAGGATTGGCTGGGTAAGGAAGAAGCCCGCGTGCTGATCCAGGCCGAGGACGGAAGCGCCCGCGGCAAGACCAAACTCAGTACTCCCTACGGGGGGAACTACATCGGCTGGCTCACCGCGGATGAGCTGGGGCTGGCCTTCGGACGTGAAAAGGTGATACATGCCGCGCTTGGCGCTGGTGGACTCACCAAACGTGTTGTAGAGGAGGCCCAACGATTGAAGGGCCTGCGCGTCGCATCGGCGGACGCGAGACCGGCAGCAGGGGCTGCCGCGGGCGGCAAGGGCCGCCGGAAAGGATAAGAGAATCTTAATGAGCGATAACGACGGCAAGAAGACTTTGGGTTTGCGCGGCGGCTCCCGTTCGGGGAACGTGAAGCAGAGCTTCAGCCACGGGCGCACGAAAAACGTCGTGGTAGAGACCAAGCGTAAACGCGTCGTGGTCCCGAAAGCGGGCGCCGCTGGCGGTGCAAAGGGTTCGGGCGGCGGATCGCATGGCGGATCGGGCAAGCGCCCGGCGGGCATCACCGAAGCGGAGATGGAACGCCGGCTGCGCGCGCTGCAGGCCGCCAAGGCGCGTGAAGCCGAGGAGGCTGCACAGCGCGAGGCCGAGGAAAAGGCTCGCGCCGAAGAGCGTGAGCGCCTGCGCGCCGAGAAAGAACAAAAAGAGCGCGAGCAGCGCGAAGCCGAAGAGCGTGCCAAAGCGAAAGCCGAGGAAGAAGCGCGTAAGGCCCGCGAGGCGGCCGAGGCTGCGGAAGCAGCCAAGAAAGCCGACGCCGCGCCGAAAAAGGCCGCTGCCAAGGACGAGAGCGCCGCTCCCGCCCGCGCAGCTGGTGCACCGGCCGCGAAGCCGGCGGCACAGCCGCAGCGCAAGGCCGACCGCGAGCGCGAAGAGCGTGGCCGTTCGGCCCGTGGCCGCGACGACGGTGCGCGCCGCTCCGGCAAGCTGACGCTGAACCAGGCTCTGGGCGGCGAAGGTGGCCGGCAGAAATCCATGGCCGCAATGAAGCGCAAGCAAGAGCGCGCGCGTCAGAAGGCGATGGGTGGCAGCCAGCAGCGTGAGAAGGTCGTGCGCGACGTTCAGCTGCCCGAGGCGATCACCGTCGCGGAGCTGGCAAACCGTATGGCAGAGCGCGTCGCCGACGTGGTGAAGTCGCTGATGCAAAGCGGCATCATGGCGACTCAGAACCAGTCGATCGACGCCGATACCGCGGAACTGATCATCGAGGAATTCGGCCACCGCGTGACCCGCGTGTCCGATGCCGACGTCGAAGACGTGATCAAGATCGAAGAAGACAAGCCGGAAGACCTGCAGGGTCGTCCGCCGGTCATCACGATCATGGGCCACGTCGACCACGGCAAGACCTCGCTGCTCGACGCGATCCGCAAGGCCAACGTGACCTCCGGCGAAGCCGGCGGCATCACGCAGCACATCGGCGCCTATCAGGTGACCACCGACAGCGGCGCGGTCCTGTCGTTCCTCGACACCCCGGGCCACGCAGCCTTCACCTCCATGCGCTCGCGTGGTGCTCAGGTGACGGACATCGTGGTGCTGGTGGTTGCGGCGGACGACGCGGTGATGCCGCAGACCGTCGAGGCGATCAGCCACGCGAAAGCGGCTGGCGTGCCGATGATCGTGGCGATCAACAAGGTCGACAAGCCCGAGGCGAACCCGACCAAGGTGCGCACCGATCTTCTGCAGCATGAAGTTGTTGTCGAAGAGATGTCGGGCGACGTTCAGGACGTGGAAGTCTCCGCCAAGAGCGGCAAGGGCCTCGACGAACTGCTCGAAGCCATCGCGCTGCAGGCCGAAATTCTCGAACTGAAGGCCAACCCGAACCGGGCGGCCGAAGGTGCGGTGATCGAAGCCAAGCTCGACGTGGGCCGTGGCCCGGTCGCGACCGTTCTGGTGCAGAACGGCACGCTGAAGCAGGGTGACGTCTTCGTCGTGGGCGAGCAGTACGGTAAGGTCCGTGCGCTGATCAACGACAAGGGTGAGCGCGTCAAGGAAGCCGGTCCGTCGGTTCCCGTCGAGGTGCTGGGTCTCAATGGCACGCCCGAGGCAGGCGACGTTCTCAACGTCACCGAGACCGAGGCGCAGGCCCGCGAGATCGCCGAGTACCGTGCTCAGGTCACGAAGGACAAGCGCGCCGCAGCCGGTGCCGCAACGACCCTCGAGCAGCTCATGCAGAAGGCCAAGGACGACGAGAACGTCTCGGAACTCCCGGTCATCGTCAAAGCGGACGTGCAAGGCTCTGCCGAAGCGATCGTTCAGGCGCTCGAGAAGGTCGGCAACGACGAGGTGCGCGTGCGCGTCATCCACTCGGGTGTGGGCGCGATCACCGAAACCGACATCGGCCTCGCCGAAGCGTCGGGCTGCCCGGTCATCGGCTTCAACGTTCGTGCCAACGCTCCGGCCCGCAACGGCGCCAACCAAAAGGGCGTGGAAATCCGGTACTACTCGGTGATCTACGATCTGGTCGACGACGTGAAAGCCGCGGCTTCGGGCCTGCTGTCGAACGAAATCCGCGAGCACTTCATCGGCTACGCCGAGATCAAAGAAGTCTTCAAGGTTTCGAACGTCGGCAAGGTTGCAGGCTGTCTGGTCACCGAAGGCGTTGCACGCCGCTCCGCGGGCGTACGCCTGCTGCGCGACAACGTGGTGATCCACGAAGGCACGCTGAAGACCCTCAAGCGCTTCAAGGACGAGGTCCCCGAGGTGCAGTCCGGTCAGGAATGCGGCATGGCCTTCGAGAACTACGACGATATCCGCCCGCAGGACGTCATCGAGATCTTCGAGCGCGAGGAGGTCGAGCGCAAGCTCTGACCCCTCCCCTGCCCCAACTCCGGGGCACTACAGATCAAAAAGCCGGCGATGCTCCATCGCCGGCTTTTTTCATGTCTGGTGGCCTGTCGCCGGGAAAAGCGTGGCATGGGTGAAGGAAACGCTGGCGGCAAAGGGTCACCGCACCCGCACGGCAAAAGCCGAAGGCAGAAGGCAGAAAGCCGGAACCGTCAGCCACAAAAAATGCGAGCCGCCCTTTTGGGGCGACTCGCATATCGTTGACTTCTAGGGGGCGTGTAAATCAGACCGGGCGCCCGGTGAAGAGCTGCTGCCCGACACGCACCATGATGCGCCCATCGGGAAGAGTCTTCTCAAGAAAGCCCTGGACCGAAATGCAGCTACCCATGATAATGGTGCGCAACATGTTGTGTCCTCAACTAAAACCTTGCGAAGACGTTTTTAGCGCATGACCGACAACAAAACTACACTTAAGTTGCACAATTCTGTTTCATTAGTAGGCAATTCCGCACTTTTTTGCGCTGCATTTATGGTCAATCAGGCTGAAACCCGAAAACCCCTTGCTTATAGCAGATCGCGCAGAATCGGGATCAGCGGGATATCCGCGGGCGGCATCGGATAGGTCGACAGGTCTTTTGCCCGCGCCCATTTCAGCACCTGCCCTTCGCGCGCCTGCGGCACGCCCTGCCATTTGCGGCAGGCGAAAAGCGGCATCAGCAGATGGAAATCATCATAGGCGTGCGAGGCGAAAGTCAGCGGCGCGAGGCAGCTGTCCCATGTCTCGATACCCAGCTCTTCGTGCAACTCGCGGATGAGCGCCGCCTCGGGCGTCTCCCCTGCCTCGACCTTACCGCCGGGAAACTCCCACAGACCGGCCATGGACTTGCCTTCGGGGCGCTGTGCCAGCAGCACGCGGCCCTCTACGTCGATCAGGGCAACGGCGGAGACGAGGACGATCTTCTTCATGGGCGGGCGCTTTCGGCAGGAACGGAAAAGCGAGGGGCCAGCCCCTCGCACTCCCCGGGATATTTGCCTCTAGACGAAGAGGCAACCGCTCACGAGCGGTAGTCGGCGTTGATGCTGATGTAGCCGTGGGTCAGGTCACAGGTCCACACGGTGGACGTGCCCTGCCCGAGGCCGAGATCGACCGAGATGGTGATCTCGGGCTCTTTCATCAGCCGCGCGCCGTCTTCCTCGCGGTAATCGGGCGAGACCCAGCCTTTCTCGGCCACCAGCACGTCGCCGAAGCGGATGGTCAGAAGGTCGCGGTCGGCGGCAGCGCCGGATTTGCCGATCGCCATGACGATGCGGCCCCAGTTGGGATCCTCGCCAGCAATGGCGGTCTTGACCAGCGGCGAGTTGGCGATGGCCATGGCGTGGGTGCGCGCATCCGCGTCGCTTGCCGCGCCGGTGACCTGCACCGTGACGAATTTCGTCGCGCCTTCTCCGTCCTTCACCACCTGATGCGCCAGATCGAGGAAGACCTCCTCGAGCGCCTCGGCAAAGGCGGTGTCGGCCTCGGTCACCTCGACGCCCGAGGCGCCAGTGGCGCCCATGAGCAGCGTGTCGGAGGTCGAGGTGTCGCTGTCGACGGTAATGCAGTTGAAGCTGCGGTCGTTGATCTGGCTGACCAGTGCCTGCAGCACCGGCTGCGGCACTTTCGCGTCGGTGAAGACATAGACCAGCATCGTCGCCATGTCGGGCGCGATCATGCCCGAACCCTTGGCGATGCCGGCGATCTTCACCTCGCCGCCCGGCAGGCTGACCGTGACGGCTTTGCCCTTCGGGAAGGTGTCGGTGGTCATGATCGCCTTGGCGGCGCCTGAGATGCCATCCGCGTCGAGTGCGGCCACAAGCTCATCGACCTTGGCGGTGATGCGCTCATGCGGCAGCGGCTCGCCGATCACGCCGGTGGACGACGAGAACACGCGGTTCTCCGGCAGGCCGGTCGCGGCCGCCACGGCCGAGGTCACCGCGCGGGTGCTCTCGATGCCGTTCTTGCCGGTGAAGGCGTTGGAGTTGCCCGAGTTCACGATGATCGCCGCGCCCTCATCCGAGGCCGCGCCGATCTTCGCCTGACAGTCCAGCACGGGGGCGGACCTTGTGGCCGAGCGGGTGAAGACCCCCGCCATGGTGCTGCCCGCATCAAGCTGGGCGAGCATGACGTCGGTGCGCCCCGCGTAGCGCACCCCGGCGGCGACGGAGGCGAAACGCACCCCGTCGATCACCGGCAGTTCAGGAAAGGCCGCAGGGGCCAGCGGGGAAACGGCGAGGGTCTTGGCCACTTACTTCTCCAGCAGCTCGAAGTTGGACAGAACCGAGGGGTCGATCTCGCCAGCCTCGGTGCGGGTGATCTCGGCGCCAGCGATGGCGTCGTCCATATAGGCTTTCACCGCCTCCTGCTGCACCTGCTGTGCGATCTGGTCGCGCACCTCGTCGAGCGCCGGCGCTTCCTTGGCGCGGGTCTCGTTGAGCTTGATCACATGCCAGCCGAACTGGGTCTGCACCGGCGCCTCGGTGATCGCGCCGGGCTCCATCTTCTCGACGGCGGCCTGAAACGGCTCGACCATCATGCCGGCGCTGAACCAGCCCAGCTCGCCGCCGTTCGGGCCCGACGGTCCGGTCGACTTCTCTTTCGCCACCTCGGCGAAATCGGCGCCGCCCTGCAGTTCTTCGATGATCGCTTTCGCTTCGTCCTCGGACTCCACGAGGATGTGCGACGCGTTGAATTCCTGCCCCTGATCGGCATCGGCGTATTGCGCATCATAAGCGGCTTGGATCGCCTCGTCGGTCACCGCGGCCTCGGCCACGGCAGACACGGTCTCGGCGGCCATCAGCGTGCGGTGCTCGGTGGCCATCGACAGCTTCACGCGGTTGGTCTCGACCGCCTTCTCGTCCTGCGCCAGCACTTCTTGCTGCACGAGCTGGTCGAGAATGCCGCTCCAGAGCACGTCATCGCCAAGCTGCTGGTACTGGTCGGGCAGGCTGGCGCGGATGATCAGCATCTCGCCCAGCGTGATGTCCTGGCCATTCACCGTGGCGACGACGGTCTCGGCACTCGGCGCCTCGGTTTGCTCCTGCGCGTGAAGCGGCAGCGCGAACGTGAGGGCGAGCGCAGCCGCGCCCAGTTTGGTGAGGGTTTTGGGCATCTAGGCGTCCTTCCTGTTGGCCGCCCGCCACCGGGCGGCGTTGACACTTACCAACCTGCCGCTTACATCGCCTGAAGGCTCTGCAAGGCCGGTCGTTCCCCTGTGTCATATGGGTTGAGTGCGAGGCGGGCAAGCGGATGCCTCACGCAGAACACGACTTTGTCAGACAGGACAGGCAGGCCACATGCTCGGAATGGGAAAACTCGCGCGGAAGGTGTTCGGCACCCCGAACGACCGCAAGATCAAGGCCACCCGACCGCTGATCGCAGAAATAAACGCGCTGGAACCCGAGTTCGAGGCTCTGGACGACGCCGGTCTGATCGCCAAGACCGAAGAGTTCCGCAAGCGGGTCGCCGAGGGCGAAAGCCTCGACAAACTGCTGCCCGAAGCCTTCGCCAACTGCCGCGAGGCGGCCAAGCGGGCGCTTGGTCTGCGCGCCTTCGATGTGCAGCTGATGGGCGGTGTCTTCCTGCATCAAGGTAACATCTCCGAGATGAAGACCGGCGAGGGCAAGACGCTCGTCGCAACCTTCCCCTCCTATCTCAACGCCCTCTCGGGCAAGAGCGTGCATGTGGTGACGGTGAACGACTACCTCGCCCGCCGCGACGCCGAGTGGATGTCGAAGGTCTTTGCCGCGCTCGGCATGACCACCGGCGTGGTCTACCCGCAGCAGCCCGAGGCCGAGAAGAAGCAGGCCTATGCCTGCGACATCACCTACGCCACCAACAACGAGCTGGGCTTCGACTACCTGCGCGACAACATGAAGTCCGAGCTGGACCAAATGATGCAGCGCGGCCATGGCTTTGCGGTGGTCGACGAGGTGGACTCGATCCTCATCGACGAGGCCCGCACGCCGCTGATCATCTCCGGCCCGTCGCAGGACCGTTCGGATCTTTATGTGGCCATCGACCGGCTGATCCCCGAACTGCCCGCCGACGCCTATACGCTCGACGAAAAGACACGCAACGTCACCTTCACCGATGAAGGCAACGAGGCGCTCGAGGACATGCTGCACCGCCGCGGCATCCTGCCCGAGGGCCAGACGCTCTATGACCCGGAAAGCACCACCGTGGTGCACCACGTCAATCAGGGCCTGCGCGCGCATAAGCTCTACACCCGCGACAAGGACTATATCGTCCGCGACGGGCAAGTGGTGCTGATCGACGAATTCACTGGCCGGATGATGGCGGGCCGCCGTCTGTCGGACGGTCTGCATCAGGCGATCGAGGCGAAGGAGGGCTGCCAGATCCAGCCCGAGAACGTCACCCTCGCCAGCGTGACATTCCAGAACTACTTCCGCCTCTACAACCGGCTGTCGGGCATGACCGGCACCGCGCTGACCGAGGCCGAGGAATTTGCCGAGATCTACAAGCTCGGCGTGGTCGAAGTGCCGACCAACCGCCCGATCGCGCGGATCGATGACGACGACAAAGTCTATCGCACCGCGGGCGAGAAATACGCCGCGATCACCGAAGAGATCAAAGTGGCGCATGAGAAGGGCCAGCCGGTCCTCGTCGGCACCACCTCGATCGAGAAATCCGAGATGCTCTCGCAGCTGCTGACGCAGGCCGGACTGAAGCACAATGTGCTCAACGCCCGCCAGCACGAGCAGGAAGCGCAGATCGTCGCCGACGCGGGCAAGCTGGGCGCGATCACCATCGCGACCAACATGGCGGGCCGCGGCACCGACATCAAACTTGGCGGCAATTTCGAGTTTCAGGTGATGGAGGCCATCGCCGCCGATCCCGAAGCCGACCCCGAGGACATCCGCCAGCGGCTCGAGACCGAGCACGCCAAGGCCGAGGCCGAGGTGAAGGAAGCTGGCGGTCTCTTCGTTCTGGCCACCGAGCGCCACGAAAGCCGCCGCATCGACAACCAGCTGCGCGGCCGTTCCGGCCGTCAGGGCGACCCGGGCCGCAGTTCGTTCTACCTGTCGCTCGAAGACGACCTGATGCGCATCTTCGGCTCCGAACGGCTCGACAAGGTGCTCTCGAAGCTGGGCATGAAAGAAGGCGAAGCGATCATCCACCCTTGGGTGAACAAGTCGCTGGAACGCGCGCAGGCGAAGGTCGAGGGCCGCAACTTCGACATTCGTAAGCAGCTGCTGAAATTCGACGACGTGATGAACGACCAGCGTAAGGTGATCTTCGCGCAGCGTCTGGAGATCATGGAAGCGCAGGACCTCTCGG
Source organism: Salipiger sp. CCB-MM3 (assembly GCF_001687105.1). NCBI lineage: Bacteria > Pseudomonadati > Pseudomonadota > Alphaproteobacteria > Rhodobacterales > Roseobacteraceae > Salipiger > Salipiger sp. CCB-MM3. The sequence goes on along the minus strand of NZ_CP014595.1, from coordinate 1,978,634 downwards.
AAATCGCCGAGGACATGCGCCACGAGGTGATCGACGAGCTGGTCGAGACCTATGCCCCCGCCAAGGCCTATGCCGACCAGTGGGACATGCAGGGGCTCTATGCCGCCTGTATCGAAAAGTTGGGCATCGACCTGCCGGTCATCGCTTGGGGCGAGGAAGAGGGCGTCGACGCCGAGACTATCCGCGAGCGTATCGAAGAGGCCACCGACAAGCAGATGGCCGAAAAGGCCGAAGCCTTCGGCCCCGACACCATGCGCCAGATCGAAAAGCAGGTGCTGCTGCAGACCATCGACACAAAATGGCGCGAGCACCTTCTGACGCTGGAGCACCTGCGCTCGGTCGTGGGCTTCCGCGGCTACGCGCAGCGCGACCCGCTCAACGAGTATAAGACTGAGGCCTTCCAGCTGTTCGAGTCGATGCTCGAGTCGCTGCGCGAGCGCGTCACCGAGCAGCTTGGCCGCGTCCGCCCGATGACCGAGGACGAGCAAAAGCAGATGCTGCAGCAGATGGCCGCGCAGCAGGCCCAGCAGCAGCAGATCGCCGAGCAGGCCAAGGCCGTGGGTCCGAGCGAGAACGCCGCCACGCCCGAAGCGCATGAGCCGCTGGTCGACGGTTTCGACGAGACTGACCCCGCGACTTGGGGCAACCCCAGCCGCAACGACCCCTGCCCCTGTGGCTCGGGCAAGAAGTTCAAGCACTGCCACGGCAGCCTCTGAACCGGTCAGATCGGCTGACGTAACAACGGGGCGGGTCCGCGCGATATGTCGCGGGCCCGCCCCGATGACTCCGCGGCTTCGCCCAATCAGCGCCTCTTTTCAAAGACAGACTGTTTCCCAGATCAGTTCGAGCGGTCGAGTCTCTGGCCGCAGTTCAGAGTGACGGGGGAGTTCGCAATGGGACGGATGAAGACCTACAGACTTGCGGCAGTGACCATTGGTGCGGCGCTGAGCATCGGCTTTGCCATGCAGCAGCATGATGCGCGCAGCCCAAAGCCCGCCGCCCTGCAGATCGCGCAAATCGAAGACACCTCCTCGGCTGCGCTGCCCCGGCTGCCCGCCGACCGCGCCGCCGAAGCCGCCCTGCCCACCGCGCAGCTGCATCTTGCCGCGGCGGTGACAGAGCCCGCCCTCGGCACGCCGAGCCTGCCCGAAGAGACCTCTCTGGAAGCGGCCGATTGCAGCGTGACGATGAACGCGCGCACTGGCGCTGGTGCCATCGTCGCCTTGGATATCGATGCGCCCTGCTATGCCTCCGAGCGTGTCACCATCCACCACAACGGGCTGATGTTCACCGAGGTGACCCAACCCGACGGGACGCTGCGGGTGAAGGTTCCAGCTCTGGCGGAACATGCGCTTTTCATTGCCTCTTTCGCCAATGGCGATGGCCAGACGGCAATCGCCGAGGTTCCCGCTCTGCCCTTCTATGATCGGGTGGTGTTGCAGTGGCGCGGCGACAGCGGCCTGATGCTGCATGCCAATGAGTTCGGCGCCCGCGATGACGATCAGGGCCATATCTGGGCCGCCGCCGCGGGCGATCTGACCCGCACCGCGCAGGGCGAAGGCGGCTTTATGACCCGCCTCGGTGACGCCGAAAGCCCCGACCCGCTGATCGCCGAGGTTTACACATTCCCCGCCGCCGCCGCGAAGAAGGCTGGCGCCGTGGCGCTGACCATCGAAGCCGAGATCACCGGGGCCAACTGCGGCCAGCAGATCGAAGCGCAGACGCTGGAGCGCCGCCTTGGCGACAAGCTGCGGGCGCGCGATCTTACGCTCGCGATCCCCGATTGCAGCACCACTGGCGACTTTCTGGTGTTGAAAAACCTGCTCGAAGACCTGAAGATCGCCGCCAAGTAGAACGAGCGGTCAAGAGGCCCAGATGAGACAGGTCCGTGCGGCGATCATCGCCGCACTTTTCATTCCGGGCGCCCTGCTCGCCTCGGGTCTGGGCACCGCGGCTGCTGCGCAGGACGTCACCCTGCGCTCGCGCGATGGCGGTATCGAGCTGAACGGCACCATGCTGGGCTTTGATGGCGAGTTCTATCGCATCGACAGCCGCTATGGCGAGCTCACCGTCGACAGCTCTGGCGTGCTCTGCGAGGGCGTAGGCTGCCCCTCCCTCACCGATTTCGTCGCCGAGATGCGCATCTCGGGCGCGGCGACCATGGGCGATCTGCTGATGCCTGCGCTGATCGAGAGCTTTGTGCAGCGCAACGATTACACCGTCACGCGCAGCACATTGGCCGAGGGCGGCACCCGCTTCACCCTCAGCGATCCCGAGCGGGTGATCGGACGTTTCGACGTCGCCCCATCGAGCACCGACGAGGGGTTTGCCGATCTGCTGGCCGATGAGGCGGACATCGCCATCGCCCTGCGCGCCATTCGCCCGGCAGAGCAGGAACTGGCGCGGGCCGCCGGTCTTGGCGACCTCAGCGAGCCCAACCGCAGCCGCGTGCTGGCGCTGGATGCGCTGATCCCGGTGGTCGCGCCGGACAATCCCGTGGGCGCGGTCACCCTGCCCGATCTGGCGCATGTCCTGTCGGGCGAGATCGACAATTGGCAGGCGCTTGGCGGGCCGGATGCGCCCATCGTGCTGCATCTGCCGCGCGAAGGCTCGGGACTGGTGCAGGCGCTCGAGGACCGGCTTTTGCAGCCCCCCTCCCTCAGCCTGCGCAGCGCCGAAACCAAACGTCACGCCACCGCCCCCGAGCTTGCCGAGGCGGTCACGGGCGATCCGCTGGGACTTGGGTTCATCAGCGCCGCCGAGGTTGGAAACGCCCGACCCTTGGTGCTCACCGGCAGCTGCGGCTTTCATCTGCGCGGCACACGGCAGGCGATCAAGACCGAAGACTACCCGCTGACCATGCCGGTCTTCGTCTACCTGCCCGCGCGGCGGCTGCCGAAGCTGGCCCGCGAGTTTCTGGAGTTCACCCGCTCGGCCCCGGCGCAGATCGTCATCCGCCGCGCCGGGTTTGTCGATCAGGCCCCCGAGGAACTGCCGCTCGACGCGCAGGGCGACCGGCTCGCCAATGCGGTGCAGGTGGCCGAGGGCGAAGAGGGGCTGGGCGAGCTGAAACGGCTGGTCACCACGCTGGCCCCGATGCGGCGGCTGACCACCTCCTTCCGCTTCGAGCCCAATTCCGCGCGCCTCGACGCGCAGTCGCGCTCCAACGTGCAGCAACTGGCCCGCGCGCTGGAACTGGGCGACTACGACGGGCGCACGCTGGTGTTCGTCGGCTTCTCGGATGGTCAGGGGCCCGCCGCCGGAAACCTCGAGATCGCGGAGGAACGCGCGGCCTCGGTGCGCGATGCGGTGCGATCGGCGGCAGAGGCCACGGACCTTGCGGGCATCACGCTGGAGACCGATGCCTTCGGCGAGGCCATGCCCATGGCCTGCGACGAGACGGTCTGGGGCCGTCAGGTGAATCGCCGCGTCGAGGTTTGGCTGCGCTGAGCTAGAGCAGCCCCTCGGCCCGAAAGCTCAGCTCGCGCGAGCGCCCGATCACCAGATGATCGTGGAGCGTGATGCCCATGACGCTGGCCGCCGCCTCGATCTGTGCGGTCATGTCGATGTCGGCGCTGCTGGGTGTGGGATCGCCAGAGGGATGGTTGTGCACGAGGATCAGCGCGCTGGCGTTAAGCTCGAGCGCGCGTTTCACCACCTCGCGCGGGTAGACGGGCACGTGATCCACCGTGCCCCGCGCCTGCGCCTCATCGGCGATCAGCACGTTCTTGCGGTCCAGAAACAGGATGCGGAACTGCTCTGTCTCGGCATGCGCCATGGCGGTCTGGCAATAATCCAGCAGCGCCTCCCAAGAGCTGACCACGGGCCGTTGCAGCACCCGGCTGCGGGCGAGCCTGTGCGCCGCCGCCTCGACGATCTTCAGTTCCGTCACCACCGAATCGCCCACGCCCTGAACATCGCGCAATCGCGCGGGCGGGGCCGAGACCACCCCGTTGAAATCGCCGAAGCCGTCGAGAAGGCGCCGCGCCAGCGGTTTCACGTCTTGCCGGGGAATCGCGCGAAATAGCACCAGTTCGAGCAATTCGTAATCCGGCAGCGCCTCCGCCCCGCCCTGCAGGAAGCGCTCGCGCAGGCGCTTGCGGTGATCGCGGATGTAGGACGGCAGCGCGCGCGTGCCCGGCACCGGCTGCACCGGCGCCTCGTCATGGGCGAAGAGCGTGGGCTGGCTGTCCGAGAAATGGCGCGGGCGGGTCATCGCTTCAGCATGGCGGCAGCGAGGTTAGAAAAGCGTTAAGCGCCATCCGTGCCCGCAAACGAAAACGGCGCGGGAGACCCCGCGCCGCTTCCCAAAGTCTCAAGAGCCGTGGCTCAGCCCTTCATCGAGTCCCAGAACCCTTTGACCGAAGAAAAGAAGCTCTTCGACTCGGGGTTGTTGTCCTCGGACTGCCCCTCGAATTCGCGCAGCAGTTCCTTCTGCCGCGAGGTGAGGTTGACCGGCGTTTCCACCGCCAGTTCGATGAACATGTCACCGGTGCCGCCACCACGCAGCGAGGGCATGCCCTTGCCACGCAGGCGCATCTGACGACCGGACTGGCTGCCCGCGGGGATTTTCACCCGGCTGCGGCCACCGTCGATCGTCGGCACCTCGATGTCGCCGCCAAGCGCGGCGGTGGTCATCGACACCGGCACGCGGCAATGCAGTTCGGTGCTCTCACGCTCGAAGATCTCGTGTTTCTTCACCTCGATGAAGATGTAGAGATCGCCCGGAGGCCCGCCTCGCATGCCAGCCTCGCCCTCACCGGCGAGACGGATACGGGTGCCGGTCTCGACCCCAGCGGGGATGTTCACCGACAGCGAGCGCTCTTTCTGCACCCGGCCCTGACCGCCACAGGCGTTACAGGGATTCTTGATGATCTGGCCCAGTCCCGAACAGGTGGGACAGGTGCGCTCGACGGTAAAGAAGCCCTGCGTAGCGCGGACCTTGCCCATGCCCGAACAGGTCGGACAGGTCACCGGCTCCGCGCCGCCTTCGGCGCCCGAGCCGTGGCACTCGCCACATTGCACCGAGGTCGGCACATTGATGGTCTTCTGCAGGCCGCCGTAGGCCTCTTCGAGCGTCACACGCAGGTTGTAGCGCAGGTCGGCCCCGCGCGCTGCGCGCGTCCGTCCACCGCCGCCACCGCGGCCACCGCCCATGAAGTCGCCGAAGAGATCGTCGAACACGTCGGAGAAGGCCGAGGCGAAGTCGCCCTGTTGGCCGAACCCGCCGCCGCCCGGACGACCACTGCCACCCATGCCACCCTCGAAGGCGGCGTGGCCGAACCGGTCGTAGGCTGCCTTCTTGTCGGCGTCCTTGAGGACCTCATAGGCCTCGTTCACTTCCTTGAACTGAGCTTCAGCGTCAGGGTTGTCCGCGTTCCGGTCTGGGTGAAGTTCCTTCGCCTTCTTGCGATAGCCCTTCTTGATCTCGTCCGCGGAGGCCCCTTTGGCGACGCCGAGCAGCTCGTAATAGTCACGCTTGGACATCCATGCCCTCCTTGGCCCGGAACAGAAAAGGGCCGGTCCGGCATCCGGACCGGCCCCCGTCTGGTTCCGCTATGGCTTAGCTGCGCTTGCGGTCATCGAGGTCTTCGAAATCCGCGTCCACGATGTTGTCGTCATCCGCCGGGCCCGACTTGTCGGCGTCACCGGCATCGGCTTCGGGGGTGCTGTCACCCTCTTCGGCCTGCGCCTTGTAGATCGCCTCGCCCAGACGCATGGCCGCTTCGGTCACGTTCTGGATGCCAGCCTTCAGCTTCTCGCCGGTGATGTCGTCCTTCTCGAGATCGTCCTTGAGCGCCGACAGCGCCAGTTCGATGGCCTCGATGGTGGACGGATCGACCTTGTCGCCGTGGTCCTCGATCGATTTCTCGGTCGAGTGGATGAGGCTTTCCGCTTGGTTGCGGGCCTCGACCAGCTCTTTGCGGGCCTTGTCCGCCTCGGCGTTCTCCTCGGCGTCCTGCACCATCTTCTCGATGTCGGCGTCCGACAGGCCGCCCGACGCCTGAATGGTGATCTTCTGCTCTTTGTTCGTGCCTTTGTCTTTGGCCGAAACAGAGACGATGCCGTTGGCGTCGATGTCGAAGGTCACCTCGATCTGCGGCAGACCGCGCGGCGCCGGCGGGATGTCCTCGAGGTTGAACTGGCCGAGAAGCTTGTTGTCGGCAGCCATCTCGCGCTCACCCTGGAAGACGCGGATCGTCACGGCCGACTGGTTGTCTTCGGCGGTGGAGAAAATCTGCGACTTCTTGGTCGGGATCGTGGTGTTGCGGTCGATCAGGCGGGTGAACACGCCACCCAGCGTCTCGATGCCCAGCGACAGCGGGGTCACGTCGAGAAGAACAACGTCCTTCACGTCACCCTGCAGAACACCGGCCTGAATGGCGGCGCCCATGGCAACCACTTCGTCCGGGTTCACACCCTTGTGCGGCTCTTTGCCAAAGAACTTCGTCACTTCTTCGAAGACTTTCGGCATACGGGTCTGACCACCGACCAGAACGACTTCGTCGATCTCGTCTTTGGTGAGGCCAGCATCCTTCAGCGCGGCTTGGCACGGCTTGATCGACGCTTTGATCAGGTCCGACACAAGGCTTTCCAGCTTCGCACGGGTCAGCTTCATGACCATGTGCAGCGGCTGGCCGTTCGAGCCCATCGAGATGAACGGCTGGTTGATCTCGGTCTGGCTGGAGCTGGACAGTTCGATCTTGGCCTTTTCCGCAGCTTCCTTGAGACGCTGCAGGGCCATCTTGTCCTTGGTCAGGTCGACCTGGTGCTCTTTTTTGAACTCATCCGCGAGGTAGTTCACGATCCGCATGTCGAAGTCTTCACCGCCGAGGAACGTGTCGCCGTTGGTGGATTTCACTTCGAACAGGCCATCGTCGATCTCGAGGATGGTCACGTCGAACGTACCGCCGCCAAGGTCGTAGACGGCAATCGTCTTCGACTCTTTCTTGTCGAGGCCATAGGCCAGCGCAGCCGCGGTCGGCTCGTTGATGATGCGCAGCACTTCGAGGCCAGCGATCTTACCGGCGTCTTTCGTCGCCTGACGCTGCTGGTCGTTGAAGTATGCGGGAACGGTGATGACCGCTTGGGTCACCTCTTCGCCAAGATAGCTCTCGGCGGTTTCCTTCATCTTACCGAGGATGAAGGCAGAGATTTGAGACGGCGAGTATTTCTCGCCCTTGGCTTCAACCCAGGCATCGCCATTGCCGCCGTCCACGATTTTATACGGGACGATGTTCTGGTCCTTGGTCACTTCCGCATCGGTGGTGCGGCGACCGATCAGACGCTTGACAGCGAAGATGGTGGCTTCGGGGTTGGTCACGGCCTGCCGCTTTGCGGGCTGGCCAACAAGACGTTCGTCGTCGGTGAAGGCGACGATCGACGGGGTGGTACGTGCGCCTTCGGCGTTTTCGATCACGCGTGCCTGGCTGCCGTCCATGATGGCGACGCAGGAGTTCGTGGTGCCGAGGTCGATACCGATCACTTTGCCCATGATTCGATCCCTTTCCAATTCAAGGCGATGACGCGAGGCGTTCGGACCCGTTACGGCATCCAGCCCCGCTTGTTTCAGAAGCCGTCCGGCGGGGGCCTCGCGGCGTTCGAAGGGTATATAAGGAGGGGGTTTGAACGCTGCAAGCGGCTGTGGCGAGGCTTTGCCTGCATTTGGGGGGAATTTCTTTGCACGCCGTGGCGGAATGCCACAAAACGGGGCCATGACGTCCCCTCTCGACATCCGCGGCTTCAAACTCTTTCAGGGTTTTCTCGACCGCCCTGCGCAAGAAGCGCTGGTCGAAACCCTGCGCGCGTTGCTGCGGCAGGCGCCGCTCTATCAGCCGGTGACGCCGCGCGGGCAGAAAATGTCGGTGCGGATGAGCGCGGCGGGGCGTTTCGGCTGGGTCACCGACCGGCGCGGCTATCGCTACGAGCCGCGCCACCCCGAGGGCATGGACTGGCCTCCGATTCCCGAAGAGGTGCTGGCGATCTGGCGCGAGGTCTCGGGCGCAGCGCGCGATCCCGAGTGCTGCCTGATCAACTGGTACGGCGAAGGTGCCCGTATGGGGCTGCATCAGGACAAGGACGAGGTGGATTTCTCCTGCCCCGTGGTCTCGGTCTCGCTTGGCGACGAGGGGCTCTTTCGCATGGGCAATGAGACGCGCGGCGGCAAGACCGAGTCGGTCTGGCTGAAATCCGGCGACGTGGTGGTCATGGGCGGCGAGGCCCGGCTGCGCCATCACGGCGTCGACCGTATCCGCTTTGGCTCGTCGAGCCTGCTGCCGCAGGGCGGGCGGATCAATCTGACGCTGCGCGTGGTGACTTAGCGCAAAAGCTCGCAGCAGCCGCCATAGGTGCCGGTGATCCGGCCCGTCATCACCAGCACCGCCGAAAGCCCGTAAAGCCGGTCGGACATGCCGTCGCTGCATTCGGCCTCGGGGCTGGCCACCAGCACCGCCTGCAGATCGTCTGCCCCTGCCACCACCGAGAACGGGCGGGTCATGCCGCTGGCGGTCTCGATCGGGCCAGCAAGCAATGTAGCGCTGCTGTCGGGGGTCTGCCATGTGGCGCTGTCCTCTTGCCGCGCCTCATAGGTCCAGAACGGCTCGGTCCCGAAACAGCGCAGCCCGGCGACTTGCGGAAGCGTGCCCTCCGCCGCGGCGGCGAGGAACGACATGGACACCCAGCCCACCCCCTCGCCGGTCACGACGCGGCCCCAAGTGCCCGCGTCGTTCAGCGCACTGACCTGCACATCCGTTGCCGTGGGCGCGAGCGTATCAAGTATCTCGGCGTCGGCTGCGGGCGCCGCGCGCACATTCAGCAGATCATCCGCCGCCACGCCCGAAACATCGTAAAAGCCCGGCAGGTCCTGGGCCGAAACCCCGGTGGCCGCCAGAAAAGCTGCCGCGATGATGAGATGTCGCATGGGTGCCTCCTCCCGAAACGCGCCTTTGGGCTTAGAGTGCGAAGCTTTGCCGATGCAGTCCAGTTTTTCCGTCGGATCAGGCTTTCTGTCTGGGTCAGCCCCCGCTCTAGCGCCGTGCCGCCCAGGAGGCCGAGGCGTGCTTGCGGGTGTAGAACTCGCCCATGAGACCGATCATGATCAGCACGATCGACACCCAAAGCGCGTATTCCCAGCTGGAGTTGCGCGGGAAGTAGTTGGAGAAGGCATAGCCGCGCGACTGGTCGATGGTGTGAAACAGCGGGTTCCAGTCGAAGATCGCCAGCATCCCCGGCGTCAGCGAGTTGGCCACGAACATCTTGCCGGAGGCGATCATATTGGCGCGCTGATAGACCGTGGTGATGATCGACACCGGCGTCGGGAACCACGGTTTGGCGGCCAGCAGCACCATGCCGATCGCCGCCCCCGAGAACCACGACAGCAGCAGCATCGCCATGGCGCCGATGGGATCGTGAATCTCGGACATGACGAAAGGATTGAAGGCCACGTCATAGACGAACAGGATCGCAAAGAGCGACAGGATCTGAATGTAGAGCGTCGAGAGCATGGCCGCGGCGATGGAGATCGCAGTGTTCATCGGCGCGTGCTGCATCATCGGGCTCGCCGGTCCTTCGGATCCGGCGACCGCGCCAAGCGTCTTGGTGTGGGTCATATAGAGGAACACGCCCGTCATGATGTAGATCATGAAGTCGCCGCGGATCGCCGTGCCGCGCATCCCCAGAATGTGGAACATAAAGTAGAAGGCCAGAACGAAGATGATCGTCTGCAGCATATTCATGAAGATCGCCATGAAGGCGTTGCCATGGCTCTTGCGCACCGCCCGGACCGAATTGTGGTAGATCAGCTCACTGATGTAGATGGCCGATCCCAGCCGAGAGCGCGGCTTTGAGGTCTGAAACATGGCAACACTGCTCCGGTACTGGCGGAAAAGGACGGGTCTTCTTGCCCATCTAGACGCAGCGCAGCATAAGAGTCGCAGGCCTTCAAATCAATAAATCCGCGCAGCGGAAGGGAGTACCGCCTTGAATTACGAGAATCTTGTTGCCGTGATCCGACGCCTTGCCCTCGAGGCTGGGGACAAGATCATGGAAATTTATAATTCCGATGATTTCGAAGTTAAGTCCAAGTCCGACGCCAGCCCGGTCACCGAAGCCGACGAAGCCGCAGATGAGCTGATCTCTGCGGGCCTGCGTGAGGCCTTCCCCGATCTGCCGCTGGTGACCGAAGAGCAGGCCGACAGCCATGAGGTCGATGCGATGACCTTCCTCATCGTCGATCCGCTCGACGGCACCAAGGAGTTCGTCAACCGCCGCGGCGATTTCACCGTGAACATCGCTCTGGTGGAAAATGGCGTGCCGACCATGGGCGTGGTCTACGCGCCGGCCCGCGACCGCATGTTCTACACCGACAGCGTCGGCAAATCGGTCGAGGAAATGGGTCCCTTCGACAAAGAGACCCCCGGCGAGACCAAGCCGATCAAGGTCAGCGACCCGGACAATTCGGCGCTCCTCGTGGTCGCCTCGAAGTCGCACCGCGATCAGGCGACGGACGATTACATCAGCAAATACAGCACCGCCGACATGAAGAGCGCGGGCTCGTCGCTGAAGTTCTGCCTCGTGGCCACCGGCGAGGCCGATATCTATCCGCGCCTTGGCCGGACGATGGAATGGGACACCGCCGCGGGTCAGGCCGTGTTGCAGGGCGCGGGCGGCCGGGTTGTGCGCTTTGATGATCACACGCCGCTGTCCTACGGCAAGCCGGGTTTCGCCAACCCGTTCTTCATCGCCTACTCGCCCGATGTCGCGCTGAAAGAGGCGTGAGCCGGGCATGACCGCCCTGCCGGTCAGCGTGGTGATCGTGAGCCGTGGACGCCCCGCGGCGCTCGATCTTTGCCTGACCGGCGTTGCGCAGCTCGATCACCCGGCCTTTGAGGTCGTGGTGGTCGCCTGCCCCGAGGGGGCCGCCGCCGTCGCGGCCCGCCCGGACCTGCCGCATATCAAGCTCATCCCCTTCGACGCGCCGAATATCTCCGCGGCCCGCAACCTCGGCATCGCGCAGGCTGCGGGAGAGATCGTCGCTTTCATCGACGATGACGCGGTGCCCGAGCCGCTTTGGCTGCACCACCTCTGCGCCCCTTTCGCCGACCCCAGCGTCGCCGCCGCCGGAGGCTATGTGCGCGGGCGCAACGGCATTTCCTTCCAATGGCGCGGGCGCTCTATCAGCGCCGATCTGCGCGAGGAAGATTTGCTACTCGACACGCCGGGCCCGCATCTTCCGGATCTGCCCGCAGGCCGGGCGGTCAAGCTGCAGGGCACCAATATGGCCCATCGCCGCGACCTGCTGGCGCGCATGGGCGGTTTTGACCCTGCCTTCCGATTTTATCTGGATGAGACCGACCTCGATCTGCGCCATGCCGCCGACGGGCACCGGGTGGCCGTCGCTCCGCTGGCCGAGGTGCACCACGGCTATGCCGCCAGCGCCCGACGCGACGCCGACCGTACGCCGCGCGATCTGAGCGAGATCGGCGCCTCGATCCATGCCTTCCTGCTCCGACATCTCCCGGTTGAACAGCATCCCGCGGTCTGGGCCGCCCAGCGCAGCGCGCAGCGGGACCGTCTCCTGCGGCTGATGCAGCGCGGCCCGCTAAATGCCGACGACGTGCACCGCTTGCTCAAGGGCCTCGACCGTGGCTGGCAAGACGGCGCCGCGCGGCCTGCTGCGTCTCTGCCCGCCATCGGGCACAGCCCCTCCCCCTTCCTGCCCTATCCCGGTCACCCCGGGGCTCGGCGTGTCACATTGAGCGGGCCAATATGGCGCCGCGAGGCCCTGCGGCAGCAAGCGGAGCGCCGCGCAAAAGCAGGCGAGATTGTGACGCTCTACCGGTTTTCCCACACCGCCCTATATCACCGCGTCCGTTTCAACCCGGCCGGATACTGGGAGCAGACCGGAGGGCTCTACGGCCGCAGTCTGCGCAGTGCCAATCTTTTGCAATTCTACCGCTTTTCCGCCCGCGTCCGCGCCGAAAATTCCCGCGTTTCAGCCGCAAGAGGCGCGGTAGGCAAATTCGCGCTCCACAGGCCGTAGATTTACTTTTACGCTCTCAAGACAATATGATTGTTATCAATTGATTCATGCTGACCTCTCTGTGCTCAGCGCACGTCCAAGGAGCAAAATTCATGTCGCGCAAAGTTACAAAAGCGATCTTTCCCGTGGCGGGTTTGGGGACCCGCTTCCTGCCCGCAACCAAGTCGGTTCCCAAGGAAATCATGACGCTGGTTGACCGCCCGCTGGTTCAATACGCGATCGACGAGGCCCGCGCCGCAGGCATCAAGGAATTCATCTTTGTCACCTCGCGCGGCAAGGGTGCGCTTGAGGATTATTTCGACCACGCGCCGCAACTCGAGCGCGAGCTTGAAGCCAAGGGCAAGGACAAGCTGCTCGAAACGCTGCGCTCCACCAACATGGACTCGGGCGAGATCGCCTACATCCGCCAGCACAAGGCGCTCGGCCTTGGCCACGCGATCTGGTGCGCGCGCCGCCTGATCGGCGATGAGCCCTTTGCCGTCATGCTGCCCGATGACGTGATCGCCGCCGACAAGCCCTGCCTGCAGCAGATGGTCGAAGCCTATCAGGAAGTGGGCGGCAATATGGTTGCGGCCATGGAAGTGCCCGCCGACAAGGCCTCCTCCTACGGCATCCTCGACGTGCAGGAAGACATGGGCTCGTTGGTCTCGGTCAAAGGCATGGTTGAAAAGCCGAAAGCCGGAACCGCGCCGTCGAACCTCGCGGTGATCGGCCGCTACATCCTGTCGCCGCAGATCCTACAGAACCTCGAAGACAAGCAGGTCGGCGCCGGCGGTGAGATCCAGCTGACCGACGCCATCGCCAAGCAGATCGGCAGCGAAGATGACGGCGTCTACGGCTTCCGCTTCAACGGCCAGCGTTTCGACTGCGGCTCCAAGGCGGGCTTCCTGCAGGCCACCGTGTCCTTCGGTCTGGAGCGCGACGAGCTTCGCGACGATCTCGAGGCGTATTTGCATGAGGTCATTTCCTCGCGCAAAGCCGCGCAGTAACGTCTGTAGTCACATCTGATGGCAAATGTTCTGGTGACGGGGGGCGCGGGCTATATCGGCTCGCACGCCTGTAAAGCTTTGAGACAGGCAGGGTATACGCCTGTCACATATGATAATCTCGTCACCGGCTGGGAGCAGGCGGTGAAATTCGGCCCTTTCGAGAAGGGCAGCCTCTCGGACCGCGCGCGGCTCGACGAGGTCTTCGCCAAGTACCAGCCCATCGCGGTCATGCATTTCGCCGCGCTCAGCCAGGTCGGCGAAGCCATGTCCCAGCCCGGTCTCTACTGGCGCAACAATGTCGAAGGCTCGCTGACGCTGATCGAAGCCGCCTGCGCTGCGGGCTGCAAGAACTTCGTCTTCTCCTCGACCTGCGCCACCTATGGCGAGCATGACAATGTGGTGCTCGATGAAGAGACGCCGCAAATCCCGCTCAACGCCTATGGCGCGTCCAAGCGGGCGGTGGAGAACATCCTGCGCGATTTCGCCGCGTCGGACGGGCTGAACCACGTGATCTTCCGCTACTTCAACGTGGCGGGCGCCGACCCCGAGGGCGAGGTGGGCGAGCATCACCGCCCCGAGACGCACCTCATCCCGGTCATGCTCGAGGCGATCGACGGCAAGCGCCCGGCGCTGACCATCCATGGCACCGATTACGACACGCCGGACGGCACCTGCATCCGCGACTATGTGCATGTGATGGATCTGGTGGACGCGCATGTGCTGGGGCTGAAATGGCTCGAGGCGGGCAAGCCCTCTTCGGTGTTCAACCTTGGCACCGGCAAGGGTTTCTCGGTGCGCGAAGTGATCGACGCATCGCGCGCCGTCACCAACCGCGAGGTGCCGCATTCGGAAGGGCCGCGCCGCGCCGGGGACGCCACAAAGCTTGTGTCGGGCTCGACCCGTGCTCTGGCCGAGCTTGGCTGGGAACCGGCGCGCTCGACCATGCCAAAGATGATCGAAGATGCGTGGAACTGGCACCTCAACGGGCACTACGATCACTGAGGTGACGCCCCCTCCGGCACGCCTGCTGGATCTGACGCGGCTCGCCAGTCGCGCAGGGCGGGTGATGACCGGCGTGGACCGCGTTGAATATGCCTATCTGGACCGGCTCCTACAGGAGCCGGTTCCGCTTTTTGCGCTGGTGAAAACCTCGCTGGGTTACCTGCTGCTGGACCGCACCGGCTGCGCCGAGATGAAGCGGCGGCTCGACGCACAGGATTGGCCCGATCCTGATCTTCTGGCCCGTATGGCCCGCCGAAATGACCCGGCCCGCGCCGGCGCCGAAATGGCGCTGCGCCGCGCCGCATGTGCTCGCGCCCTGCCCGCGCGTCTCGGACCGATGTTGCGGCGTCACCTGCCTGCGGGAGCCGTCTATCTCAACACCGGGCACAGCAATTTCTCGGACCGGGTGATCGCGGCGCTGCGGCAGTTGCCTCAGGCAAGGATCGCGGTGCTGCTGCACGACACGATCCCACTCGACTGGCCGCAGTTCCAGCGCGAAGGCAGTGTCGAGACCTTTGCCGCCTTCCTGCGCCGTGTGGGCCAAGGCGCCGATCTGGTGATCTGCAATTCCGAAGTGACCCGCTGCGATATGCTGCGGCACCTCTCGGGGCAGCGCATCCCCAAGAGCATCGTCGCGCATCTGGGTGTGCCCCGCCCCATGCCCGGCACGGCGCCGCAAGGGCCATGGACCGGCGCGCCCTATTTCGTCGTGCTGGGCACCATCGAGCCGCGCAAGAACCATGCGCTACTTTTGGACATCTGGCGTGACCTCGCGCCGCCCGCGCATCTGCTGATCTGCGGCCAGCGCGGCTGGAGAAACGAGGATGTCTTTGCCGCGCTCGACGCGGGCCTCCCGCGCGTTCACGAACTGCCCGGCCTGAGCGATGCAGAGATCGCCGCCCTGCTACGGCAGAGCGCGGGGCTGCTCTTTCCAAGCCATGCCGAAGGCTATGGCCTTCCCCCGGTCGAAGCAGCCGCGCTTGGCGTGCCCGTGCTCAGCGCGCCACTGCCCGTGGTGCAGGAGGTTCTGGGCGACAATCCGGTTTACGCAGACGAATCGCACCGATATCTTTGGGCCTCAAGAATAAGGCAAATGGCCAAAGGGTATCGGGCGCAACCGGACGAGGCGATTCAGGAGCGGGGAGCTTTCACTCCGCCAAGCTGGGACGCCCATTTCAAAGCCGTGTTAACCCTGATTTGATAGCTGGCGCCAAGCCGGCCGCGGGGCCTCGCCCCGAATGAGGGATAACGCGTGGGTGCATGGCAATCATACAGGCTTCGGCTGCAGCGCAAACGCTGGCTGATCCGGGCCCTGCGCAAACGGCGTGAACTGACCGCCGTCACCGACCGCACCGGCAGCCTCCGACCGTCCGATCTCATCGTCTTTTGCACCGCCCGCAACGAGGGCGTGCGCCTGCCGTGGTTCCTGAAATACTACCGCGAGATGGGCGTGAACCATTTCATCATGGTCGACAACGACAGTTCCGACGGCTCGCTCGATTACCTAAAGGCGCAAGAGGATGTCTCGGTCTGGCATACAAGCACCAGCTACAAGCGCTCGCGCTTCGGCATGGACTGGATCAACTGGCTGCTGCGCCGCTATGGCCACGGCCATTGGGTGCTGGTGGTCGATCCTGACGAGCTGTTCCTCTACCCGTTCTGCGACACGCGCCCGCTGCGTGCACTGACCGATTGGCTCGACGCCTCCTCGATCAAAAGCTTTTCGGCCATGTTGCTGGACATGTACCCCAAGGGGCGGCTCGACGCGCAGCCCTATGAGGCCGGGCAGGACCCGCTGGAGATCGCCTCGTGGTTCGATGCCGGAAACTACTCGGTGAAAAAGAACAAGCGTTTCGGCAACCTGTGGATACAGGGTGGCCCGCGTGCGCGCATGTTCTTCGGCGACCGGCCCGAACGCGCGCCCGCGCTCAATAAGGTGCCGTTGGTCAAATGGGATCGCCGCTACGCCTACGTCAGCTCGACGCATATGCTGCTGCCGCGGGGCCTGAACCTCGTCTATGACGAATGGGGCGGAGAGAAAGCCTCGGGCCTGCTGCTGCACACCAAGTTTCTCGACACGTTCAACGCCAAGGCCGAAGAGGAACTCAGCCGCAAACAGCACTACGCCGGCTCGACCGAATATATCGCCTACGCCGAGGGCGTTCGAGACAATCCCGACCTCTGGTGCAAATGGTCCGAGAAATACATCAACTGGCGCCAGCTCGAGATCCTTGGGCTGATGTCCAAGGGCAACTGGGCATGACGGGGCGGCGGCTATGAGCGTCGGGATCATCATGCTGGTGCACACCGCCTTTGACCGCGCCGAGCAGGTGGCGCGGCATTGGGCGCGGGCGGGCTGCCCGGTGGTGATCCATGTGGACAGCAAGGTGCCAGAAAAGACCTATGGCGCCTTCACCAAGGCTCTGTCCGACCTGCCCGAGGTGATCTTCTCGCCCCGCCATCGCTGCGAATGGGGCACATGGGGGCTTGTCGCTGCCAGTCAGGACGCCGCCGAGATGATGCTAGATCGCTTCGCGGCAGTGCGGCACGTCTATCTCACCTCCGGGTCCTGCCTGCCGCTGCGCCCGGTCGAGGAACTGATCGACTATCTCGACGCGCGACCCCAGACCGATTTCATCGAAAGCGCCACCACCGCCGATGTGCCGTGGACGGTGGGCGGGCTCGACCACGAGCGATTCACGCTCTTCTTTCCCTTCTCTTGGCGCCGCAACCGTTACCTCTTTGACCGCTTCGTCGAAGCGCAGCGCGCGCTGCACGTCTCGCGCCGGATCCCCAAGGGGGTCGTGCCGCATATGGGCAGCCAGTGGTGGTGCCTCACCCGGCAGACCCTGAGCGCAATCCTGCAGTGCCCGCAGCGCCGCCGCCATGAGCGCTATTTCAAGCGCGTCTGGATCCCCGATGAGAGCTATTTCCAGTCACTCGCGCGGCTCCATTCGCAGAATATCGAAAGCCGTTCCCTGACGCTCTCGAAGTTCGATTTCCAAGGCAAGCCGCACATCTTCTATGACGATCACCTGCAGCTGCTGCGGCGCTCGGATTGTTTCGTCGCGCGCAAAATTTGGCCCCATGCCGGGCGGCTCTATCAGACCTTCCTGAACCATCCCGAAAGCGCTGCGAACCGGCAGGAGCCGAACCCCGGCAAGATCGACCGCATCTTCGCCAAGGCGGTCGACCGCCGGACCCGAGGACGTTCGGGGCTCTACATGCAGTCACGCTATCCCAACTTCGGCTGGGAAAACGGCATGACCGCGGCGCGCTATTCCGTGTTTCAGGGGTTTGCCGAGCTTTTCGAGGATTTCGAGCCGTGGCTCGGTCGCGCCACCGGGGCGCAGGTGCATGGTCATCTCTTTGCCCCCGAGCGCGCCGAATTCGCCGGTGGGCAGACGCTGCTCAATGGCGCGCTGCCGGACACCGCCGCCTACCGCGACTGGAACCCCAAGGCCTTTCTCACCAACCTGATCTGGAGCACGCGG
The DNA here is from genome assembly GCF_001687105.1 of Salipiger sp. CCB-MM3. NCBI lineage: Bacteria > Pseudomonadati > Pseudomonadota > Alphaproteobacteria > Rhodobacterales > Roseobacteraceae > Salipiger > Salipiger sp. CCB-MM3. The sequence continues at coordinate 1,961,109 of NZ_CP014595.1, read as the reverse complement.
GGCGAGCGCCAGTGCTTTCAGTTCGGGCCGCATGACGCGCCCGACATCATGTGGGACATGGCCCGCGACCCCAACGCCCAGATCAGCGTCATCTCGGGCGCTTGGGCGGTGCCCCTGTTCCGGTCCGGAGGGGATTTCTCGAAACTGCGCGCCGAGGCGGCGGCGCTGCAGAAGGCCGAACATGCGCTGCTCGATCAGCTGCGCTCGCCGGACGCCAAGGCGCGCATCCGCATCTGGACCATGGCTGAATTCATCGAGGCCCCGATGGAGCCGCTGCAGCTGATCATCGACGAGATCGGCCACAAATCCCCCCGCCGCTTGGCAGAGGCGCCGGTGATGCTCGACCTGAACGGCTTCGGCCGGTTCCTGCAGCAACTCAAGAACCAAGGGATGCACCCCTACCTCATGGGCGACTTCCCGGTCGAAGCGGCGCCGCGTCCCAGCGCATCCCCGGCGCGCAAACCCTACCTCGTGAAGAACTGAGTTTTCATGTCCAACCGTTTTGACAGTTTCGTCGTCTTTGCCGAAATGCGCACCGGCTCGAATTTCCTCGAGACCAACCTCAACGCGATGGACGGGCTGACCTGCCACGGCGAGGCCTTCAACCCGCATTTCATCGGTTACCCCAATTCGAGCGAAATTCTGGGCGTCACTCAGGCAGAGCGCGACGCCGACCCGCAGCGACTTTTGCAGGTGATCCGGCAGCAGACGCCGGGCGGCATGGGCGGCTTTCGGTTTTTCCACGACCACGACCCGCGCGTGCTGCCGACGCTGCTCGAGGATGAGCGCGTGGCGAAGATCGTGCTGACCCGCAACCCGGTCGAAAGCTACGTCAGTTGGAAGATCGCGCAGGCCACCGGCCAATGGAAGCTGACCAACGTCAAAAAGCGCAAGGACGCGCAGGCAGAGTTCGACGGCCCCGAGTTCGAGGCGCATCTGGCGCGGCTGCAGGATTTTCAGGTGCATCTGATGACCGCGCTGCAGACCTCTGGGCAGACCGCCTTCTATGTGGCCTATGAGGATCTGCAGAACGTCGCGGTGATGAACGGTCTGGCGAAATGGCTGGGCGTCCCCGCTCGCCTTGAAGCGCTCGACGCCTCGCTCAAGCGCCAGAACCCGCAGCCAGTGGCCGAGAAGGTCGCCAACCCCGACGAGATGGAGCGCGCGCTGGCCCGCCTCGACCGGTTCAACCTTACCCGCACGCCGAGTTTCGAGCCGCGCCGCGGGCCGGTGGTGCCCTCTTACGTGGCAGGCGCGGAAACGCCGCTGATCTACATGCCGATCCACTCTGGCCCCACGGAAAGTGTGCGCCGATGGCTCTGCGCCCTCGACGGCGCGGACGAAGAGGCGCTGATCACCGGCTTCAGCCAGAAGACCCTGCGCCAGTGGAAACGCGCGCGGCCCGGGCATCGCGGCTTTACCGTGGTGCGCCACCCTCTGGCCCGCGCCTATGACGCCTTCTGCAGCAAGATCCTCGACACCGGCCCCGGCGGCTATGCGCGCATCCGCAAGACGCTGCGCCGCGCCCACGGGCTGCCGCTGCCCGAAGGTGCCCCCGGCCCCGACTACACCGCCGAGCAGCACCGCGCCGCCTTCGACGCCTTCCTGAATTTTGTGAAGGCCAATCTCGCCGGGCAGACCGCGCTGCGCATCGACGGGCATTGGGCCTCGCAGAGCCAGTGCCTGCAAGGCATGGCCGAGTTCACCCTGCCCGACATGATCGTGCGCGAAGACGAGATGGCAGTCTATTTGCCGGCCTTGGCCATGCAGGTGGGCCATCCCGCGCCGCCGGAACCCGAGGCCAAGGGCCGCTCCGCCGCCGCGCCCTATACGCTTGCCGATATCTATGACGCCGACCTCGAAGCGCTGGTGCGGGATGTCTATCAGCGCGACTACCTGATGTTCGGTTTCGGCGACTGGGCCTAGGGCCCGCCTTTCAGCAGCACGCAACGAAAAAGGAGCGGGCCGTTTGGCCCGCTCCTTCAGAACGTCATGTCGCGCGGGTTCAGGCCGCCTGCGACGAGCGGTCCTCGGTCAGCACCGCATAGAGCGTCGCCGGATCCGGGTTCGCCCGCAGCTTGGTGCAGAGCGCCGCATCGCGCAGCGAGCGCGAGACCAGCGCCAGCGCCTTGAGGTGCTCGACCCCGGCGTCTTCAGGCGCGAAGAGCGCAAAGACCACATCCACCGGCTGACGGTCGACCGCTTCGAATTCAACCGGCTTCTCCAGCAGGATGAACACGCCGTGCACCTGATCGATGCCCGGAATCCGCGCATGCGGCAGCGCGACGCCATGGCCCACGCCGGTGGGTCCAAGGCTTTCACGCTCCATCAGCGCCTCGACGGCCGAGGCCGCGTGGATGCCGTAGGCGGTTTCGGCCAGCTCGGCGATGTCATGCATCAGCCGCTTCTTGCTGCTTGCCGCCGCGACGACCTTCACGGCCTGCGGTTTCAGGAGTTCAAGAAAGGTCATTGACCGCCCTTTACTGTCTGCTCGAAGGCGCCGATCACCCGGCAGGTTGCGACCCTTACGGATCGATCCAGCCGATATTGCCGTCTTCACGCCGATACACGACGTTCACGCCATCCTTTTTTTCGTTGCGGAAGACCAGCACGGGAGCCCCGGCCAGTTCCATCTGCATCACGGCTTCGCCTACGGTCAGCGACGGGATCGAAGTCTCCATCTCTGCCACGATAATGGGCTGCAGCGTGTCGGGCTCGGCATCTTCATGCGAGTCCTCTTCGCGCGCGAGGATATACGAGGCAGCGTTCTGGAGTTCAACGGGCTCCGCGCGATCCTTGTGATGGTCTTTCAGGCGTCGCTTGTATCTACGCAGTTGCTTGTCGATCTTCTCGCAGCACCCGTCGAAGGCCGAGTAGATCTCGGTCGCCTTGTCCTTCGCCGAGGTGGTCAGCCCCGTCGACAGGTGGACAGTGACCTCGCAGACGTATTCATGCGCACTCTTGGAAAAGGTGATATTCGCATCGGTGGGACGGCCAGAGTACTTCCCAAATACTCCATCAAGCTCTTGTTTTGTATGAGTTTGAAGTGCGTCGCCGATGTCGATCTGCTTACCCGTGATCTGATAGCGCATCTTTGTTCCTTCTCTCTTTGGATCCGTATCGCATCCAGCCCGGAGGCTGCCTCAGATGTGGTGCGGATCAGGGGTGACGCAAGGCCGCTGCAGAATGGACCCGGCTTCCCCTCTCCTCTGGGGACGCAAATGCCGGAGCTGCAGAATAACGGTGCGTCATAACCTCATTTGAGGTCAGCACCCCCCATTTTGTCAATGATCTGTCGCAAACTCGCGAGGGAAGGATAGGCGAAATTCCTCAAGGAATCGCTTTAGCTGATGCGGAAGTTCTCGCCGAGGTAAACGCGGCGCACGTTTTCGTTCTGCACCACTTCCGCCGGTGTACCCGACATCAGCACCTGCCCATCGTGCAGGATATAGGCCCGGTCGACGATCTCGAGCGTCTCGCGAACGTTATGGTCGGTGATCAGAACGCCGATGCCGCGCTTCTTCAGATCGGCGACAAGATGTCGGATGTCGCCAACGCTGATCGGGTCGACGCCGGCAAAGGGCTCGTCGAGCAGCAGATACTTGGGGTTGGCCGCAAGGCAGCGGGCGATCTCGACCCGGCGCCGCTCACCGCCCGAGAGCGCCAGCGCAGGCGCGCGGCGCAGGTGCTCGATGGAGAAGCCACCCAGAAGCTCCTCCAGCCGCTCGCGGCGGCGGTGGCGGTCGGTCTCGGAGATATCGAGCACGGCAGCGATATTGTCTTCGACCGAGAGGCCGCGAAAGATGGATTTCTCTTGCGGCAGATAGCCGATGCCCATGCGCGCGCGGCGGTACATGGGCAGATAGGTTACCTCGCGCCCGTCGATGGTCACCTGCCCGCCTTCGGGGTTCACCAGACCGGCGATGGAATAGAAGGTGGTGGTCTTGCCGCAGCCGTTTGGCCCGAGCAGCGCGACGACCTCGCCGCGATCAAGCTTCAGCGTGACGTCGCGGATCACCGTGCGCTTGCGGTAGCTCTTGCGCAGGTGCTCGACCCGCAGGCCCTGGCCGCCTTCGGTCACAGTAAGTTCGGGGCGGGCCATCAGTTCTGACCTTGCCCGCTGCTGTCTTGATTGATCACCGTCTGCACCCTCCCGGCCATCTGCGCCGTGCCAGCCTCGAGGTTGACCACCATCCGCTCGGAGGTGAGCGCGTTGCCGCCTTGGGTCAGCAGCACATTGCCGGTCATCACCACAGTGCCTGCGTCGATGTCGTAATCCGCGCGCTCTGCCTCGGCGGCTTCCTCGCCGCTGACCAGCGTCACGCCGCCGGTGGCCTCCATGCGCTGGATACGGCCCGCGCCGCTTTCGCCTTCGGCGTAGACCACCAGAACCCGCGGCGCCGCGAGGCGCATCTCGCCCTGCCCGATCACCACATTGCCGGTATAGAGCGCCGTGCCGTCCTTCTGGTTCACCTCCAGCTGATCAGCGGTCACCTCGACCGGCGCGCTGGTGTCCTGCTGCATCCCGCCGAAAGCCACGCTGGTGCCCTGGGCAGACACGGGGCTGACCAGCGCGAGCAGCGCAATCATCAAGGCGGCAATGTGAACCATCATCAACTCACTCTTTTTTCGGATCATATATCAGCTTCACGCCATCCGTGAAAAGCAGTTGCACGTCATCCTCTTCGCCCGAAGAGGTTATTTTCAGGCGACCGGCGGTGAAACGCCCCGCAGGCCCTTCTCCGCTCACCGGTGCCAGGGTCTCGGCCTCGATACGATCGAGGGCCGCGCGCATCTCGTCTGTGGTGATCACATAGCCGGTCGAACTAGTGATCCGCACGCCCTGTTGCAGCAGTGCCGCCTGCATCCCGTCGCTCATCGTGGCGAGGTTCGCATCCAGCGTCAGCCTGCTGCCGTCGGCCATATCCATCGTGGCGAAGAACCCGTCGGCCTCGACCTCGCCGTTATTGCCCGCGGTGGGCCGCGCGCTTTCGGCGGTCATCGTCACCGAGTCGCCGCGCGGCGTGGTGCCGGAATATTGCGGCGCCGCCACCTGCTCCCGCTCGGGAAGGCTGCCCTCGGCGTAGGGGATGCTCTGCGAGGTCTGCGAGCCGCGCGACAGCAAAAACAGCGTCGAGAGAGAGGCCAGCGCCACCAGCGGTAGCAGGATCTTCAGCCAAGCGATGAAGCTGGAATATGAATCTCGGCGCTGTGCCATGGCTCACGAATGCGCAAAAATGTCGGTGTCCGCCCAGCCGAGCAGATCAAGCTTGGCGCGTGCGGGCAGGAATTCAAAGCACGATTGCGCAAGCTCACTGCGACCCTCGCGCGCCAGCATGACATCGAACGCCTCGCGCAGCCGGTGCAGATGCAGCACGTCGGAAGCGGCGTAGTCGATCTGTGCCTGTCTGAGCTCAGGCGCGCCCCAGTCGCTGGATTGCTGCTGCTTCGAGATATCGACGCCCAGCAGTTCCTGCGCGATGTTCCGCAGGCCGTGGCGGTCGGTATAGGTGCGCACGAGGCGGCTCGCGATCTTGGTGCAATAGACCGGCGCCGCCAGCGCCCCAAAGGCATTATACATGGCGGCAATGTCAAAGCGCCCGAAGTGGAACAGCTTGAGCACCTGCGGATCTTCGAGCAGGCGGCAGAGGTTCGGGGCCTCGGTCTGGCCCCGCGCGACCTGAATCAGATGCGCGTCGCCATCGCCTGCCGAAAGCTGCACGACACACAGCCGGTCGCGATGCGGGTTGAGCCCCATGGTCTCGCAATCGATGGCCACGACAGAGCCAAGGTCCAGCCCGTCCGGAAGATCGCCCTGATAGAGATGGTTCGCCATGCTGGCCCCTTCGGTTCACGCAACGTCGGTTCACGCAGGTTCAATTCGCGCGGGCGCGCGTGATCACGCGCGTATGCCCGCACATAGGCCTCCGCCGCGCGCCATGCAACTGCGGCGGTGACGGCAAGATCGCCACATTCACCCCTTTGGTCGCCCCAAAATGTGACGACATTCGCCCCCAATGAGGCATCAAGCGGGCGACACACAGCACTGATTCGGGCGCACTGATCGCAAATTACATCAACTTGTAACATTTCGTGAGTCGCAGTGATCGCCTCTGGCGTGTGCCGCCCGACCGGCATCCCGCTCGTGAAAATCGCTCGGCACGGGGAGCGGAAGCCCGCCATCCAGCGGCGCGATTGTTTCCACATTTCGGCAGAAGATTTCATCAAGCTTTTCGGTCACCCGGCAAAATCACCGGAGTACGGAAACGATCGAGCGGCGCGTCCAATTTTGGACACATAACGCAAACAGCTACAAAGCAGGCAAGCGAACACCGTTTCCAAAATTTCGCACCGAAGAACGGCCAAGACGAACCGGAATACCCCGCAAAAGCCACTCCATTGGGCCCATAAGCCCCTCAGCGGCAGGGGTTTCCCGCGCAGATGTCGGTTCCCAAAGTCACCTCAAGATTGCGTTCCAAAGCTTGAGTTGACGATGATCTCGGCGAGTTACATAAGAGGTCTTGTCGGGCGGATGCCTTATTTCCGCCGCATAACGGCACTTGGGGGTTGGTGCTTCCACTTTGGGAGTGTGTGTGAGTCTGCTGAAAGTCGCTTGGGACTGAACATCTGAAAAATTGATATGCCTGCCGGTCAGGTCCGACCCGCGATGCCCCTCGGCACCGTGCGCGGAACTTGCATCCAAAGGCCGTCCCGCGCGCCCTAGTGCCGCCTTGCATAGCTTCCGTCGATGAACCTCGGGGAGGTCGAATTGACGATGCATGCCAACCAATCGCGAAACGCGGTTGTCGATTTCGAAAACCTGATCGACGAGGCGCTGAACAGCGCCCCGCATCATGCCGCCTATCGCGGCGTGTTCAAGCGCGTGCTCGACATCGCGCTGGTGCTGATCATGGCGCTGCCGGTGCTGCCCTTCGTGCTGGTCTTTGCCGCGCTCGTGGCACGTGACGGCCATGCGCCGTTTTACCTGCAACGCCGTGTCGGGCGGAACGGGCGCGTATTCCGTATGTGGAAGCTCCGCACCATGGTACCGAACGCCGATTGCCTGCTGGCGGCGCATCTGCGGGCGAACCCGCTGGCGCGCGTCGAGTGGGACCGCAATCAAAAGCTGCGCAACGATCCCCGCATCACCCCGATCGGGCGTCTGCTGCGCAAGACCTCGATCGACGAGCTGCCGCAGCTGTGGAACGTGCTGCGCGGCGAGATGTCGCTCGTCGGCCCGCGCCCGATGATGGTCGAGCAGACCCCGATCTACCCCGGCACCGCCTATTACGCGCTGCGCCCCGGCATCACCGGTTTCTGGCAAACCTCGGTGCGCAACGAGGCCAGCTTCTCGGAGCGGGCGAAATTCGACACCGCCTATCTGGCAGAGCTGTCCTTCGTCACCGACATCAAGGTGCTGGCGCGCACCGTCAAAGTGGTCTGGACCGGCACCGGCTGCTGACGCGCCCCTCCCCCCCGAGACGACACAAAGCCCCCGCAAGCGCGGGGGCTTTCTTTTTACCTACCTGCGCGACCCGCCCCAAAGCAAAGGGCGCCCGGGTTTCCCCGGACGCCCTCTTTCGGTCGTCTCTGCGGCGGCTGGCGATCAGGCGCTCGGCAGGATGACGATCTCGACGCGGCGGTTCTGCTGCTTGCCTTCCGGCGTCAGGTTCGACGCGATCGGCTGGTCTTCGCCGCGACCGATCGACTGTACGCGGTAGGAGGGCACGCCCTGCTGCATCAGCAGCGAGGCCACAGCCGACGCGCGACGCTGCGAGAGCGACTGGTTGTAGGCAGCCGCGCCGTCGCTGTCGGTGTGGCCGATCACCTGAACGGTGGTGTTCGGATATTCCATCAGGCTGCGCCCGACGGTGGCGATATCGCCCTGCAGGTCGGGACGCAGCGACGCGCTGTCGGTGGCAAACAGGATGTCCTGCGGCATGGTCACGATCAGGCGGTCACCGGTGTTGGTGATGCCGACGTTGTTGCCCAGCTGCTGGCGCAGCGCCGCTTCCTGCTTGTCGAGGTTGTTGCCGATCAGGCCGCCCGCGATCGCACCTGCAGCAGCCCCCGCAAGCGCGTTTTTGGTGGCGTCGGAGTTGTTGCCGCCGATGGCGCGGCCCGCGACAGCGCCGCCAAGGGCGCCGATCAGCACGCCGTTCTTGGCTTGGCGGTTCGGATCGTTCACGTCGGTACAGGCGCTCAGCGCCATGGCGCCGGCGAGAGTGAGAAGAACGGTTGTCTTAGCCCGGAACATGTAATGCCTCGTTTCGTTGGCCCAAACTTGGGTGTGCCCCTGTTATAGTGCGCATAGCGGCCCCGCCAATGGCGCGCTGCACACATTGTCGGCAGATCCCCGCCCACGTTTGTCATAGTATTTCCGGTATCGTGCTTGCGGGCTTTCAGGCCCGCGCGCCAAGCTCCTGCGCCCCGGCTTTTGGCGCTCCGGCCTCCTGCGCCTCCAGCCGCGCCGCTTCCCATGCGAGGATCGCGCGCTTGACCGGCAGACCCCAGTGGTAGCCGCCGAGCCCGCCCGATTTGCGCAGCGCCCGGTGGCAGGGGATCAGCAGCGAGACCGGATTGCGCCCCACCGCGGTGCCCACCGCGCGCACCGCACGCGGGCTGCCGATCGCCTCGGCGATCTCGGAATAGCTGGTGACATGCCCAGAGGGGATGCGCATCAACGCCTCCCAGACCTTGATCTGGAACGGCGCGCCAATGAGGTAGATCGGCAGCTCGCCCTGCTGCTGCACCCCGAAGGCGGCCAGCACCCAAGGGCGCAGGAACATCGGATCTTCGATGAACTCGGCATTGGGCCAGCGCGAGAGCAGGTCCTGAAAGGTCTCCTCCTCGCCCGCTTCGGCGGCAAAGCCCATGCCGCAGATGCCCTTCTCGGTGCCCATGACCAGCGCCGGGCCGAAGGGGCTTTCGAACCAGCCCCAGAAGATCACCAGCCCCTGCCCGCCCTTGGCAAAATCGCCGGGGCTCATCGCCTCCCAGCGAAGGAAGAGGTCATGCAGCCGCCCGCCGCCCGAGAGCCCCGCCGCATGCGCCGTCTCCAGCGTCGAGAACCGGTCCGAGAGCAGCGCCTTGGCGTGGCCGAGCGCGAGATACTGCTGGAAGCGCTTCGGCGAGACCCCGGCCCAGCGGGAGAACAGCCGCTGGAAATGCGCCGGGCTCATGTCCATCTGCGCCGCCAGCGTCTCGAGCGTTATCTGCGGGCCGCCCGCGTCAATCAGCTCGATCGCGCGGCGCATGACGTTGAAATGGTATCCCTGCTGTGCAAGCTCGCCCATCGCGGCCTCCTGATGCTCCTGACCCTTGGAATAGCGGGAAACCGGCCTCGCGCGCGACCCGAATGTTGCGCAAGCGGCGCGGGCGGGATTTGCGTATTTATCAAAGAGAAGAAGGTGGACTTGCGGGAATGGGCCCGGCGTTGCATAGCAGAGATCATGGCCAAGCAGCTCGATTATCACACGATCCGCGAGATCTTCACCCGCTTCCACGCCTCCGAACCGGAGCCGAAAGGGGAGCTCGACCACGTCAACGCCTACACGCTGGTGGTGGCGGTGGCGCTTTCGGCGCAGGCGACCGACGCGGGGGTGAACCGCGCGACGCATGAGCTGTTCAAGATCGCCGACACGCCCGAGAAGATGCTCGCGCTCGGCGAGGAGGCCCTGATCGAGCACATCAAGACCATCGGCCTTTACCGCAACAAGGCCAAGAACGTCATCAAGCTGTCGAAGATCCTCGTCGAGGACTACGGCGGCGAGGTGCCCTGTTCGCGCGCCGCGCTGGAAAGCCTGCCCGGCGTCGGGCGCAAGACCGCCAATGTGGTGCTGAACATGTGGTGGCATTATCCGGCGCAGGCGGTGGACACGCATATCTTCCGCTTCGGCAACCGCTCGGGGGTCTGCCCCGGCAAGGACGTCGTCGCCGTCGAGCGCGCCATCGAAGACAATATCCCGGTGGATTTCCAGCAGCATGCGCATCACTGGATGATCCTGCACGGGCGCTACACCTGCGTCGCGCGCAAGCCCAAATGCGGGGCCTGCCTGATCCGCGACCTCTGTCAATTCGAGGAAAAAACCCTATGAAGAAGTATCAGGTTGTCGGCATCGGCAACGCCATCGTCGACGTGCTGACCCGTGCCGATGACTCGTTCCTCGAGCATATGGGCATCACCAAGGGCATCATGCAGCTGGTCGAGCGCGAGCGCGCCGAGTTGCTTTATGGCGCCATGGAGGGCCGGGTGCAGGCGCCGGGCGGCTCGGTGGCCAATACGCTTGCGGGCCTTGGCAACCTCGGGCTGCGCACCGCCTTCATCGGGCGGGTGCATGACGACGCGCTGGGGCGTTTCTATGCCGAGGCGATGGAGAAGGACGGCACCGCCTTCGTCAACCCGCCGGTGCCGGGCGGTGAGCTGCCGACCTCGCGCTCGATGATCTTCGTGTCTCCGGACGGCGAGCGCTCGATGAACACCTACCTCGGCATCTCGGCCGAGCTGGGCCCGGACGATGTGGACGAAGCGGTGGCCGCCGAGGCCGAGATCGTCTTTCTCGAGGGCTATCTCTTCGACAAGGACAAGGGCAAGGAGGCCTTCATCCGCCTCGCCCGCGCCTGCCGCGCCGCGGGCGGCAAGGCCGGGATCGCCATTTCCGATCCGTTCTGCGTCGAGCGTCACCGCGAGGACTTCCTGCAGCTGATCGAGCACGAGATGGACTATGTGATCGGCAATGAGGCCGAGATCCGCTCGCTCTATCAGGACGACTCGCTGGAGGCCGATCTGGCCCGTGTCGCGGCGATCTGCCCGCTGGTGATCTGCACCCGCTCGGGCGATGGGGTGACGATCATGCGCGATGGCGAGCGGACCGATGTTCCGGTGACCAAGATCGTCCCCGTGGACGCCACCGGCGCGGGCGACCAGTTCGCCGCCGGGTTCCTTTATGGGCTCGCCACCGGCGCCGACATGGCGACCGCGGGCCGCATGGGCACCGTGGCGGCGACCGAGGTGATCAGCCACATGGGCCCGCGCCCCGAGGCCAGCCTTCCCGAGCTCTTCCGCGAGGCCGGGCTGCTCTGAGACGGCCCCTCCCCCGGAAACGAGAACGGCGTCCCCGCGGGGACGCCGTTTTTCGTTGCGGCTGTGTTCGGCGCGCTTAATGCGCCTCGGCCCAGTTCGCCCCCTGCCCGGCGTCGACCACCAGCGGCACGTCGAGCTTCACCACCGGCTCGGCGGCGCCCTCCATGACCTCGCGCGCGGTGGCGATGAGCGTGTCGACGCCGCCTTCCTCGACCTCGAAGATCAGTTCGTCGTGCACCTGCAGCAGCATCTTGGCGGGCTGGCCCTCAATCGCGGCGGGCATGCGGATCATCGCGCGGCGGATGATGTCCGCCGCCGTGCCCTGGATCGGCGCGTTGATCGCGGCGCGCCGCGCAAAGCCCGAGCGCGGGCCCTTGGCGTTGATCTCGGGCGTGTGGATCACCCGTCCGAACAGCGTCTCGACCCGGTCGTGTTCCTTGGCGAAGGCAATGGTTTCGTCCATGTAGGTCTTGATGCCCGGGAAGCGCTCGAAATAGCGGTCGATGAAGGCCTGCGCCTCGCCGCGCGGGATGCGCAGGTTGCGCGCAAGGCCAAAGCCCGAAATGCCGTAGATCACCCCGAAGTTGATCGCCTTGGCGCGGCGGCGGATCTCCGGCGTCATCTCTTCCATCGGCACGCCGAACATCTCGGACGCGGTCATCGCGTGAATGTCCTGCCCCTCGCGGAAGGCCTGCTTGAGCGCGGCGATATCGGCCATATGCGCAAGGATGCGCAGCTCGATCTGGCTGTAGTCGAGCGCCACGATCACCTTGCCCTCGGGCGCGACGAAAGCCTCGCGGATACGCCGCCCCTCTTCCGAGCGCACCGGGATGTTCTGCAGGTTCGGCTCGGTCGAGGCGAGACGCCCGGTGTTCGCCCCGGCGATGGAATAGGAGGTGTGCACCCGGCCCGTCTCGGCGTTGATATGCTCCTGCAGCGCGTCGGTGTAGGTCGACTTCAGCTTCTGCATCTGGCGGTAGTCCAGCACGCGGGCGGCGAAGTCATGCTCGGTGGCCAGATCCTCCAGCACCTCGGCAGGCGTCGACCATGCGCCGGTCTTGGTCTTCTTGCCGCCCTCGAGCCCCATCTCGGCAAAGAGGATCTCGCCCACCTGCGCCGGGGAGTTGACGTTGAACGGGTGCCCCGCCAGTTCGTGCAGCTCGGCCTCGAGCCCGGCCATCTTCTGCGCGAAGGCGGTGGACATGCGCGAGAGCGTGCCGCGGTCCACCTGCACACCGGCCAGCTCCATCTGCGCCAGCACCGGCACCAGCGGGCGCTCAGTGCCTTCATAAACACGGGTGACGCGGGAGAGGTGCAGCCGCGGCTTCAGCAGCTTCCACAGGCGCAGAGTGATGTCGGCGTCCTCGGCGGCGTATTTCACCGCATCCTCGATCGGCACCCGGTCGAAGGTGATCATCTTCTTGCCCGAGCCCAAGAGGTCCTTGATCGGGATCGGCGTGTGGCCGAGGTAGCGTTCCGACAGCGTGTCCATACCGTGGCCGTGCAGACCGGCGTGCAGCGCGTAAGAGATCAGCATGGTGTCGTCGATCGGCGCGACGCCGATGCCGTAGCGCGACAGCACCTTGGCATCGTATTTCATGTTCTGGCCGATCTTCATCACCGCCGGGTCTTCGAGCAGCGGTTTCAGCAGGTCCAGCGCCTCGTTCATCGGCATCTGCCCCTCTGCCAGATCGTCCGAGCCGAAAAGGTCGCTCTCGCCACCTGCCGCGCGATGCGCCAGCGGAATGTAGCAGGCCTGCCCCGGCTCGATGGCCAGCGAGACGCCGACCAGATCGCAAGTCATCTCGTTGAGGCCGGTGGTCTCGGTGTCCACCGCGACCCAGCCGCACTGCCGGGCCTGCGCGATCCACGGCGCAAGATCCGCGGCGCTTTTCACCCATGTGTAGGCGGCAGGATCGATGGGCGGCATCTCGGGCGCGTCACCGGCGGCGGGCGTGTCGGCGGCGGGCGCCTTGGCCTCGGTGATCACCGGCGCCTCGGCCCCGAGGGTGTTGGCGATGCGCTTGGTCAGCGTGCTGAATTCCATCTCGGCGAGGAAGGTCAGCAATTTCTCGGGATCGGGATCCTGCACCTCGAGATCGTCGAGGGTGAAATCCAGCGGCGTCTCGCAATCGAGCTGCACCAGCTTTTTGGACAGTTCGATCTGTGCGCGGTTCTCGACCAGCGTCTGGCGGCGCTTGGGCTGCTTGATCTCCTCGGCGCGGTCCAGAAGCTCTTCGAGCGAGCCATATTCGTTGATCAGCAGCGCCGCGGTCTTGATGCCGATGCCCGGCGCGCCCGGCACGTTGTCGACCGAATCCCCGGCCAGCGCCTGCACGTCGACCACGCGCTCGGGGCCGACGCCGAATTTCTCGACCACCCCGTCACGGTCGATGCGGCGGTTCTTCATCGCGTCCAGCATCTCGACGCCGTCACCGACCAACTGCATCAGATCCTTGTCCGAGGAGATGATGGTCACGCGCCCGCCCGCATCGCGCGCCTGACATGAGAGCGTGGCGATGATGTCGTCGGCCTCATAGCCCTCAAGCTCCTTGCAGGCGATGTTGAAGGCGATGGTGGCGTCGCGGGTGAGCGGGATCTGCGGGCGCAGATCCTCGGGCATCGCCTCGCGGTTGGCCTTGTACTGATCATAAAGATCGTTGCGGAAGGTGTGGCTGCCCTTGTCGAAGATCACCGCCACATGGGTCGGCGCATCGGGACCGGAGCTGTCCTCGACGTATTTCTGCAGCATGTTGCAAAAGCCGCTGACCGCGCCGATGGGCAGCCCGTCGGACTTGCGGGTGAGCGGCGGCAGCGCGTGGTAGGCCCGGAAGATGAAGGCCGAACCGTCGATCAGATGCAGATGGCAGCCCTTGCCGAACTGGGTCATGGTGGCGTCTCCTTGGCCTCGCGCGTTTGCATCGGTTTGCCACGGGCAGGCGCAGGGTGCCAGAGGCGATCACGGCTATGCGAAGGTTGCAGGGGGCGCTGCCCCCGCCCGCTGACGCGGCCTCCCCCGGGATATTTCCGCCAAGAGGAAGCCCGGAGCCACCGCAAACTTCCTCTTGGCTAAAATATCCCCGCCGGAGGCAGGCCCGGAGGCACCGCCGGACGCGCCCCTGGGCAAGCTGGGCAAGCGCTCAACCGCTGCCGATGAGCACCCCAGCCGCCAGCACCAGCCCGCCGCCGAGCACCACCTGCATCGCCGCGCGCAGGAACGGGGTTTCCATATAGCGCTTCTGGATCCAGGCGATGGCCCAAAGCTCGCAGAAGACGATGATCCAGGCGATGATCGTCGCGGTCCAGAAGTGCGGGATCAGATAGGGCAGCGCGTGGCCGAGACCGCCCAGCGTGGTCATCACCCCCGAGGCGATGCCGCGCTTCAGCGGCGAGCCGCGGCCCGACAGCTCACCATCGTCCGACGCCGCCTCGGTGAACCCCATGGAGATGCCCGCGCCAACCGAGGCGGCGAGGCCGACGAGGAAGGTCGTCCATGTGTCCTGCGTGGCGAAGGCGGTGGCAAAGATCGGTGCCAGCGTCGAGACAGAGCCATCCATCAGCCCCGCCAGCCCCGGCTGCACCCATGTCAGCACGAACTGGCGGTGCGCCATGCGGTCTTCGCTTTCGCGCGCCGCGCCATCGAGATGTTTCTCGGCCAGTTCCCCCGCGCGCTCCTCGTGGCCCGCCTCCGCTGCCGCCAAATCCCCTAACAGCTTGCGCGTGGCGGCGTCGCTGCTGCGCTTGGCGGCCTCCACATAGAAGCGCTCGGCGTCGCGTTCCATCGCCTCGGCCTCGTCGCGGATACGCTCGAGCGGCAGATTCTGCACCAGCCAGACCGGGCGGCGCGCGTAGAAACCCGCCACATGCTCGCGCCGGATCAGCGGAATCACCTCGCCAAAGCGCATGCGGTGCAGGTTGATCAGGGCCCGGCGGTGGCCGTCTTCCTCTTCTGCCATACCGTCGAAGATCGCCGCCGTATCGGGATAGTCGGCGCGCAGCATCTCGGCGTAGGAGCGGTAGATGCGGGCGTCATCCTCCTCCGAGGAAATCGCCAGCGCGAGCACTTCCTGCTCGCTCAGGTCGCGGAAGTGACGCCGCTGGGTGAAAAAACGCATGGGAGGACTCCGGGAGCACCAGTTTAGAATAATTCTAATCTAGGGAATTCCACCGCGGAAGCAAGGCGGCAGAATGTCCCTTCTTCCGGCATCTTGCTTGCTTGAACTGAACTGGGCGGTTTATGCTTGTCCGGACAAAGGAGCAGCCCGATGAGGACCGAGACAGCTGGCGTGCGCCGCGGGCGGAAGTTCGAACAAGTGCTGGATGGGGCACGGGCGATCTTTCTCCGAGATGGGTTCGAAGGCGCTAATGTCGATGAGATCGCCAAGGCCGCCGGGGTCTCCAAGGCGACGCTCTACAGCTACTTCCCCGACAAGCGCCTGCTCTTCATGGAGATGGCCAGCCGTCAATGCGCGCTGCAGTCCGAAAGCGCCATGACCACCATCGATCCCGGCCAGCCGCCGGCGGTGGTGCTGCCGCTGGTGGCGCGCAGCTTCCTTGATTTCGTGCTTTCGGACACCGGGCAGCGGATCTTTCGCATCTGCATCGCCGAGGCCGACCGCTTTCCCGATCTCGGCCGCCAGTTCTATCAGACCGGGCCGATGTTCATGCACCGTAAGCTCACCGGCTACCTCGAGGCGGCACAGGCCCGCGGCGAGTTGAAGGTCGAGGATATCGAACTGGCCGCCGATCAATTCACCGAACTGTGCAAGGCCGGTATCTGGATCCGCGCGGTATTCGGCGTTGCCGCGCGCCCCGGCCCGGCAGAGATCACCCGGGTGGCCGATGGCGCGGTGGCCACCTTCCTTGCCCGCTACGGTGCCTGACTGGGGCGCCTGATTGGGGCACCCGGCTGTCCGGGTCAGTCGAGCCGCCGCACCAGCATCTGGTTGCCTGGCCCGCGCTTGGTCTCAAAGACCTTCAGCTCATCCACCAGATCCGACAGCTTGCGCTTGCCGTAGCTGCGGGTGTCGAAATCGGGGTTGGCGGCGGTGATGAACTGCCCCAGCTGGCCGAGCGTATACCAATCGTCTTCCTGCTCGATCGCATCCATGGCGGTGAAGATGAGGTTGCGCGCATCTTCGAGGCTGCCGCTCTTCTGCGGCTTGATGCCCGCCGCCTTCTCGGGCGCGCTGTCGAGGTTCTCAAGGAAGATGAACCGCTTGCAGGCCTTGCGGAAGGCATCGGGCGTCTTTTGCATCCCCATGCCATAGACATCCAGCCCCTGCTCGCGGATGCGGCTGGCAAGCCGGGTGAAATCGCTGTCGGAACTAACCAGCACGAAGCCGTCGAACCGGCCCGAATGCATGAGGTCCATGGCGTCGATGACCAGCGCGATGTCGCTGGCGTTCTTGCCCACGGTATTGGCGGGCTGGTGGTGCGGCACCAGACCGAACTCGGCGGTCACCTTGGACCAGCCCGACATCTGCTGGCTGGAAAAATCGCCGTAGCAGCGGCGCACGCTGGCCTCGCCGAGGCTGGCCAGTTCGTCAAAAATCGCCTTGGCGTATTTCGGCGACGTATTGTCGGCGTCGATCAGAACCGCCAGCAGGCGGGTGTCGTCTCGCATCTTTATCTCCTTCGCGGGCTCAGTTTCCCGCAAGCGTCTTGTACATGACCAGCGCATCCACGTCGCCCTCTGCGGGGTGGTGGAAAGCACCGGGAAGGCGGCCGACAATGTCAAAGCCCGCCCTCTGCCAGGTCTCGACCGCACGGCGGTTGCTTGAGACCACGAAATTGAACTGCATGGCACGAAAGCCAAGCTGCGGCGCGATCTTGAGCGAATGCGCCAGCATCCTGCGGGCGATCCCCTTGCCGCGCGCTTCACCCGCGGTGACATAGCCGCAGTTGCACACGTGAGAACCGCCGCCCTTCTGGTTGCGCACGATATAGTAGGTTCCCAGCAGCCGCGCCCCGTCGCTCACCACGAAGACCCGCCGCTCGGGCCCGGTCCAATAGGCGATCGCCGCCTCGCGCGAGATGTCTGCGTCGATGGCATAGGTGTCGCCGGCGCGGAACACCGGCTCCAGCATCTGCCACAGGCCCTCGGCATCCTCGGGCGCATAGGCGCGCAGTTCCATCGTCTCGCTCATCAGCTCTGCCCCTCGGTCTCGATATGGATGATCTCGCCGCAATGCTTGCAATGGATCGCATCGGCGTCATGCAGGCGCAGCCCGCAGGTTGCGCAGGTCTTCTTCACCTTGATCGGACGGAACAGCACCTGCGCCAGCCGCAGAAACAGCGTGACGCCGCAGATCATCACCACTACGGAGATCACCCGGCCCCACGACCCGTCGAGCGTGATGTCGCCATAGCCGGTGGTGGTGAGCGTGGTCACGGTGAAATAGAGCGCATCGGCGTAATTGTTGATGTCGTCATTGGTGCGGTACTGCAGGGCGTAAACCAGCCCGGTCATCACAAAGAGGAAGACCATCAGGTTCACCACCGCGATCAGCACGTCCTCGTTCTGGCGAAAGACCCTGAAGTCTTCGCGCAGACGCTTGCTGAGTTGATAGGTGTGCAGCAGCCGCAGCGTCCGCAGCACCCGCAGGAAGCCCAGCCCCTCCCCGGCCAACGGCGCGAGAAAAGAGATCAACGAGACAAGGTCGGCCAGCGTTGCCGGGCTGAACAGGAAAGGCGTCTTGCGCGGCGCGATCCACAGCCGCGCGAGGAAGTCGGCGAGGATCACCACACCAAAAAGCACGTCGATGGTTTCCACCAGCCGCCCGTGATCGGTGAAGGAGGTGCCGATGACAAACACGACGGTGAAGATGTCGAAAGCCAGCAGCGCATAGCGAAAGCGGTGCGCCAGATCGCTATCGCCCTCGTAGAGTTCACTCAGCTTGTCGCGCAGGCTCATCTCGGCCATCCCCTGTTCGGCAATATTGCAGCTATAGGGTGGCGCGGGACTCCCGGCAAGCCAAGCGCCTGCCGGGAAAATTTTCACAAAGGGCGATCTGGCCCGGCGGGGTCACGCCGATCTCAGAACTCGACCACGGCGCGGATGGATTTGCCCTCATGCATAAGATCGAAGCCGTGGTTGATCTCTTCGAGGGTCAGCTTGTGGGTGATCATCGAGTCGATCTCGATCTTGCCGTCCATGTACCAGTCGACGAATTTCGGCACATCGGTGCGGCCCTTGGCGCCGCCAAACGCCGTGCCCTTCCAGACCCGGCCCGTCACCAACTGGAACGGGCGGGTGCTGATCTCGGCCCCGGCGGGGGCCACGCCGATGATCACCGACACACCCCAGCCACGGTGCGAGCATTCCAGCGCGTCGCGCATCACCTTGACGTTGCCGGTGGCGTCAAAGCTGTAATCCACGCCGCCGATCTGATCCGCGCCACGCTTGGTCAGATCGACGATGGCCTGCACCGTGCTGTCGACCTTCGAGGGGTTCACGAAATGCGTCATGCCGAACTTCTTGGCCATCTCGGCCTTGGAGTCGTTGAGATCCACACCGATGATCATGTCGGCTCCCGCCATGCGCAGGCCCTGGATCACGTTGAGGCCGATGCCGCCGAGGCCGAAAACCGCCGCCGTCGAGCCGATCTCCACGCCCGCCGTGTTGATCACCGCGCCGATGCCGGTGGTGACGCCGCAGCCAATGTAGCAGATCTTATCGAAGGGCGCATCGTCGCGCACCTTGGCGAGCGCGATCTCCGGCATCACCGTGTGGTTGGCGAAGGTGGAACACCCCATGTAGTGGTGGATCGGCGTGCCATCGAGCATCTTGAAGCGCGTGGTGCCGTCGGGCATCAGCCCCTGGCCTTGGGTGTTGCGGATCGCGGTGCAGAGGTTCGTCTTGCCCGACAGGCACGAGGGGCACTCGCGGCACTCGGGCGTATAAAGCGGGATGACGTGATCGCCGGGCTTCAGCGTGGTGACGCCCTCGCCCACTTCCAGCACCACACCGGCGCCCTCATGGCCAAGGATGGCCGGGAAGATACCCTCGGGGTCGGCACCCGAACGGGTGAACTCATCGGTGTGGCAAAGCCCGGTGGCCTTGATCTCGACGAGCACTTCTCCGGCCTTCGGGCCATCAAGCTCCACCTCCATGATCTCGAGCGGTTTGCCGGCTTCCAGCGCCACGGCTGCACGGGTTCTCATGTCTCTGTCCTTCCTGAAGGGAATGCGGTTGTCCGCACCTAGCTTTGGCTTTCCTTCTGCCGCAAGCAGTTATGCGCCCTTTCGCAGAATTTTCACGACACGCCCCGGTTTTCATTGTTCAACAAATACGCAGCGCGCCACCCTGTCTGCGCTTTCATCTTTTCCCCAAATACTCATCGCCATCCGACGCAACAGGCGCGGCGCAAAAGAAAAGGGCCCCACCGTCACCGGCAGGGCCCAGTCTCTCCGATGGAGAGGATATCTTATTCGGCGTCTGCCAGAGCCTCTTCGGCTTCGAGGCGCGCTTTGTCGGCTGCGCCTTTGGCTGCGACGTCGCGGTCGACGAACTCGATGATCGCCATCGGCGCCATGTCACCATAGCGGAAGCCGGCTTTCAGGATGCGGACGTAGCCGCCCTGACGCTCGGCGTAGCGCGGGCCAAGCACTTCGAAGAGCTTCGCAACGTGCATGTCCTGCTTGAGCTGCGATGCAGCCTGACGGCGGGCGTGAACGTCGCCGCGCTTGCCGAGGGTGATGAGCTTTTCCACCACGCGGCGCAGTTCTTTCGCCTTGGGCAGGGTGGTTTTGATCTGCTCATGCTCGATGAGCGAGCCGGCCATGTTTGCCCACAGCGCCTTGCGGTGCTCGTGGGTGCGGTTCAGGCGGCGGTAACCTTTAGCGTGACGCATTTTCTATCTCCAGATACGTGTTTTGCTTTGTCCGGGACCCCATGCGTGCGGGGCCCTCTCCTTGGGGCAGAATTGCCCTTGTGTGAAAGGCGGGGTTTCCCCCGCCCCTCAGTTGGCTCAGAACTGGTCTTCCAGTTTCTTTGCCAGATCTTCGATGTTGTCCGGCGGCCAGTCCTCGACGTCCATGCCAAGGTGCAGACCCATGCCCGACAGCACTTCTTTGATCTCGTTCAGCGATTTGCGGCCGAAGTTCGGGGTGCGGAGCATCTCGGCTTCGGTCTTCTGGATGAGATCGCCGATGTAGACGATGTTGTCGTTCTTCAGGCAGTTCGCCGAACGCACCGACAGTTCCAGCTCGTCCACCTTCTTGAGAAGGAGCGGGTTGAACTCGAGACCATCGTCGTCGTCCTGACGGCCAGCGGATTCGGGCTCTTCGAAGTTGACGAAGATCGACAGCTGGTCCTGCAGGATGCGAGCGGCAAATGCGATCGCGTCCTCGGGCGTGACCGAACCATCGGTCTCGACCTTCATGGTCAGCTTGTCATAGTCCAGAACCTGACCTTCACGGGTCGGCTGCACGTCGTAGGCGACTTTCTTGACCGGCGAGTAGATCGCGTCGATCGGAATGAGGCCGATCGGTGCGTCTTCCGGCTTGTTCTTGTCAGCCGAAACGTAGCCCTTGCCGGTGTTGACCGTCAGTTCCACGTAGAAATCCGCGCCCTCGTCGAGGTGGCAGATCACGTGGTCCTTGTTCAGCACGTCGATGCCAGCGGTTTCCGCGATATCGGCAGCCGTCACCACGCCCGGACCTTTGGCGGTCAGGGACAGGCGCTTGGGGCCTTCGACTTCCATGCGGAGAGCCACACCCTTGAGGTTCAGGATGATGTCGGTGACATCTTCCCGCACACCGGCGACCGACGAGAACTCGTGCAGCACATTGTCGATCTGCACCGAGGTGATTGCCGCGCCCTGAAGGCTCGACAGCAGGACCCGACGCAGCGCGTTGCCGAGGGTCAGGCCGAAACCACGCTCGAGCGGCTCGGCGACGAGGGTCGCAACGCGGGTAGGATCGGCGCCGGGGCGAACCTCCAGCTGGGTCGGCTTGATAAGTTCAGCCCAGTTCTTGTGGATCATGCGTCCCTCCATTCCAGTCCGCGCCCCATGTCCAAAGGCGCAGACGCCCGAGGTTAAAATGACGAAGGCAGGGCCCCGCACTCATGGCAGGGCCCCACCCGATAAGTTGATGCGATCAGACGCGACGACGCTTCGGCGGGCGGCAGCCGTTGTGTGCAATCGGCGTCACGTCACGGATAGACGTGATGTTGAAGCCGGCAGCTGCCAGAGCGCGCAGAGCCGATTCACGACCCGAACCGGGCCCCTGAACTTCGACTTCCAGCGTCTTCACACCATGTTCCTGAGCCTTGCGGCCTGCATCTTCGGCGGCGAGCTGAGCAGCATAGGGGGTCGACTTACGCGAGCCCTTGAAGCCCATGGTGCCGGCGGACGACCAGGAGATCGCATTGCCTTGCACGTCCGAGATCAGGATCTTGGTGTTGTTGAACGACGAGTTAACATGCGCCACGCCTGCGGCGATGTTCTTGGAGACCTTCTTCTTGCCTCCGCGACGGGTATCACGTGCCATTGGTCAGCCTCCCTTATTTCTTCTTGCCTGCGATGGGCTTTGCGGGGCCCTTGCGCGTGCGAGCGTTGGTGTGAGTCCGCTGACCGCGGACCGGGAGGTTGCGACGGTGACGCAGGCCACGGTAGCAGCCAAGGTCCATCAGGCGCTTGATGTTCATCTGCGTTTCGCGACGCAGGTCACCTTCGACGGTGTAGTTCGCGTCGATGTGCTCGCGGATCGCCAGAACTTCGGCGTCCGACAGCTCGTTCACACGACGGGTTGCGTCGATGTTCACGGCTTCGCAGATGGCTTTGGCGGAAGTGTCGCCGATACCGGTGATGTAAGTCAGGGCGATCGGCACCCGCTTATGGGTCGGGATGTTAACGCCGGCAATACGTGCCAAGTGTCTATTCCTTTCGTTGCGGTTCCGTAGCTCCAGAACCTTTTTTCACAACATGAGCCCGAGGCACGAAGGCGCCGCCGGGCTGTCCGCTGATGAGGTGATCTGCAAGGCAAGCGAAGCCAGCCCAACAAATTGAGTCTCGATAAGAGATGGGAGTGGGTATGAGGATTCGTACGGGCCGTCAAGACCCATTCGGGAACCATTCTCGATCCCCATCGTTTACAGTCTCATGCAGGTCACGACAACCCTTCCCCAAGTCCCCGGCAGCCACCCTGCCCTCTCTTTCCGCATCGCGCAACCCCGCGTGAGCGAGGCGCTTCAATGATTTACCAGTTGCTCTACACCAGCCGGTCGCTGTTCCCGCGGCGGCATCCTTCGGACGTGGACATCATGACCAAGGCCTTGGATCGCAATCTGATCCTCGGGGTTACCGGCTGTCTGCTGCGCGAGGAAGGCGGATTCTGTCAGGTGCTTGAAGGGGCGCGCAGCACGGTGCGGGGCCTGTTCGAGGAGATCCGTCAGGACAGTCGCCATTTTTCGGTGGTCGAGCGGGTCAACCGGCACGTCACCGAGCGCATGTTCCCGCGCTGGTCGATGGCCTATGGCACGCTGTCGATGGAGGATCGGGCGTATCTGGCCCGCCTCTACGCCGGAGAGGGTCGGAACCTCTCGGTGGCCTTTGCCCGGGTCCAGCGGATCGCTGGGGCGGCCTGAGGCGGTTCTGCATGAGGCGGGGAAGAAGGTGGGGGCTCTGCCCCCGTCCGCTAGCGCGGACTCCCCCGGGATATTTCTGCCAAGAGGAAGGCAGGACCCCGGAGGAGGAAAGGCTCAGTCGAGCTTGGCTGCGATGGCGGCTTTGACGTCGCCAATCTCACCCAGACCATCCACGCGGGAGTGCTGCCCCTTTGCGTAGTAATAGCCGATCAGCGGCGAGGTCTGCTTGTAGTACTCCATCAAGCGCTTCTGCAGCGCCTGCGCATTGTCGTCGGCCCGGCGTTTGAACTCGGTGCCGCCACAGTTGGAGCATTTGCCATCGGCCG
Source organism: Salipiger sp. CCB-MM3 (assembly GCF_001687105.1). Taxonomy (NCBI): domain Bacteria; kingdom Pseudomonadati; phylum Pseudomonadota; class Alphaproteobacteria; order Rhodobacterales; family Roseobacteraceae; genus Salipiger; species Salipiger sp. CCB-MM3. The sequence continues at coordinate 1,938,107 of NZ_CP014595.1, read as the reverse complement.
GGATCGGCTTGGTCAGGTCGTTGTAGACCTCACCACAGGATCCGCAGGTCGAACGCGCGGTGATCCGCTCCACCAGCGCATCGTCGTTCACCCGAAGCTCGACCACGTGATCCAGCGTCTGGCCCTGCTCTTCGAGCAGCTCCGCCAGCGCATCCGCCTGTTTCAGCGTGCGCGGGAACCCGTCGAAGATATAGCCGGCGGTGGGGTTCGCCTCGAGCTTTTCGCGGATCAGACCGATGACGATCTCGTCGGTGACAAGCTCGCCACGCGCCATAACGTCGGCGACCTTGTTACCCATCTCGGTGCCGCTGTCCTTTGCCTCGCGCAGCATGTCGCCGGTCGAGAGCTGGATCATGCCGCGCTCTTCCACGAGGATCCGGGCCTGGGTGCCCTTGCCTGCGCCGGGCGGTCCAAGAAGAATGATGTTCATCGCCGTGCGGGTCCCTTCCGTTTGCGTGCCTTACCCTTACCGCGCAGCTGCGATTTCTGGATAAGACCTTCGTATTGATGTGCGAGCAGGTGGCTTTGGACCTGCTGGATCGTGTCCATCGTTACCGAGACCACGATGAGCACCGAGGTGCCGCCGAAGTAGAACGGGATGGCGAACTGCGAGCGCAGGACCTCGGGCAGCAGGCAGACCGCCGTCAGATAGGCAGCGCCCAGCACCAGCACCCGGTTGACCACATATTCAAGGTGCTCGGCGGTTTTCTTGCCCGGACGGATCCCGGGAATGAAACCGTTCTGGTTCTTCAGGTTGTCGGCCACTTCATCGGTCTTGAACGACACGTTGTGCGTGTAGAAATAGGCGAAGAAGATGATCATGGCTGCGAAGAACAGCAGGTAGAGCGGCTGACCCGGGCCAAAGTAGGCAAGGATCGTCGACATGATCGGACCGGTGGAGCCAGCTTGGCTGAAGGTGGCAATCGTCGTCGGCAGCAGCAGCAGCGAGCTGGCGAAGATCGCCGGGATCACGCCCGCCGGGTTCACCTTGATCGGCAGGTGCGATTGCTGCGCTTCGGTCATCCGCATGCCTACCTGCCGGCGCGGGTATTGGATGGTGATCTTGCGCAGGGCGCGTTCCATGAACACCACGAACATGATCACCGCGACGACCATGACGATCACGCCGATGATCAGCGCCGGCGAGATGGCCCCCGAGCGGCCCGAGGCGAAAAACTGCGCCAGTGCCGCCGGAATCTCGGCGATGATGCCCACGAAGATGATGAGAGAGATGCCGTTGCCGATGCCGCGGGCGGTGATCTGTTCGCCCAGCCACATAAGGAACATCGTGCCGCCCACAAGGGTGATCACCACGGCGGCGCGGAAGTACCAGCCCGGATCATGGGCGAGATCGCCCGCCTCGAGGCTCACGGCCAGGCCGTAGGCCTGGAACAGCGCCAGAGCGACCGTGCCGTAGCGCGTGTACTGGTTGATCTTCTTGCGGCCCTGCTCGCCTTCTTTCTTCAGCTGCTCTAGCGCCGGCACCATGGCCGTCAGCAGCTGAACGATGATCGAGGCAGAGATATAGGGCATGATGCCGAGGGCGAAGATGCCCATCCGTCCCAGCGCGCCACCGGTGAACATGGAGACCATGCCGCCGATGCCCTGACCGGCCTGCTCCATGAACTGGCGCAGCGCGGCGCCGTCGATGCCCGGAACGGGGATATATGTGCCGAGTCGGTAGACGATCAGCAGCCCCAACGTAAAGAAGATGCGGTTGCGAAGGTCCGTCGCCTTGCCAAGCGCCGCCCAGCTGGTGTTGGCGGCCATTTGTTCCACAGCGGATGCCATGAGGGTCCTCTCTCAGACGAAACGCCGCCGGGGCGCTTTCCGGCTCCGGCGGCGTTCGTGGAAAACGTGGGGCCTTATGTAAGCGGCACGGCGGCCGCTCACAACCCGCTTATTCGGCCGCGGCTGCGGTCTTGAGCGCGCCACCTGCCTTCTCGACCGCCTCGACAGCGGCTTTCGAAGCACCGGTCACGTCGATGGTCAGAGCGGAGGTCACTTCGCCCTTCGCCAGAACGCGGATGCCGTCGAGCTTGCGGCGCACGAGGCCGGAGGTCACCAGCGTGTCTTCGTTGATCGAAGCGGCGTCGAGTTTGCCGGCTTCCACGAATTTCTGGATCAGGCCGAGGTTGACCACGGCGTAGGACTTCCGGTTCGGCTTGTTGAAGCCACGCTTGGGAAGACGCTGGTAGAGCGGCATCTGGCCGCCTTCGTAGCCGTTGATGGCCACACCCGAACGCGATTTCTGGCCTTTGATACCACGGCCACCCATCTTGCCTTTGCCCGAACCCGGGCCACGGCCGATGCGCTTCTTCGTACGGGTTGCGCCTTCGTTGTCGCGAAGTTCATGAAGTTTCATTGTCGCTTCTCCTTGCCGGATGTGCCCCCCAGCGACGGATGGGGCAAACGCGGCATGCATGTTTTCGGAATCGGTGACGCGGATTCGCAGAACCCGGCCACCGGGGGCGTATAGCGCCCGATACGGCGCGGTGCAAGGGCAGTGACCTGCCGCCCGGCCCGCAGCGCTGAAGTGTGGCACCGGAACTGTTGCCAATTGGTTACCGCGAGCGGCGTTCAAAGGCTGCTGCCCGTCTATTGCAAGAGATGGGCCCCCTGCCCCGCGCCCGGCGCACAAAAGAAAACGCCCCGGCATGAGGTCCGGGGCGTTTCCGAGATTGGCAAAGAGAGACGGCTCAGCCGCGCTCTTCGATGATCTCGACCAGGTGCGGGATCTTGCGGACCATGCCGCGCACGGCGGGGGTGTCCTCAAGCTCGCGGGTCTTGTTCATCTTGTTCAGGCCCAGGCCGATCAGCGTCTGGCGCTGTACGGCGGGGCGACGGATCGGCGAGCCGATCTGCTTCACAACGATGGTCTTAGCCATGGGTCTCAGGCCTCCTCAGCCACTTGCGACGATTCCGCGGGGGCCTCGTCACGCTTGGGGAGGATGTCGGCGACCTTTTTGCCACGACGCTGTGCGACGCTGCGGGGCGAGTTCACCTTCTCCAGCGCGTTCAGGGTGGCGCGGATCATGTTGTACGGGTTCTGCGAACCGATCGACTTGGCGACCACGTCGTGCACGCCGAGCATCTCGAACACGGCACGCATCGGACCACCGGCGATGATCCCGGTACCGGTCGGTGCGGTGCGCATCACCACACGGCCAGCGCCGTGACGGCCTTCGATGTCGTGGTGCAGCGTGCGGCCTTCGCGCAGCGGCACGCGAATCATTTTGCGCTTCGCTTGCTCGGTCGCCTTACGGATGGCCTCGGGGACCTCCTTGGCCTTACCTTTGCCGAAGCCCACGCGGCCCTTCTGGTCGCCGACGACGACGAGCGCGGCAAAGCCGAAACGCTTACCGCCTTTGACGGTCTTCGACACACGGTTGATCGCGACAAGGCGATCGGCGAATTCCGGAGCTTCGTCGCGCTCGCGACGGTTCCGGCGGTTCTCACGTTCTGCCATCTGGCATCCTTTTCTCAGGTTGGCGCGTGGCGGTTCAGGCCGGAGCCCGTGCCGCATCGGCACCGTTTGGTCCAATCCAGGTGATCGACGCGCCAAGCGGGCCGTGATCCCGGATCATCGAGGCGTTGCCGCCTGCAAAAGCGCAAGGCGGGACGAGCCCGCCTTGCGTGTTTCGATCCTGCGGCGGGCTGACCCGCCGCCAAGATCAGATTTTCAGGCCTGCTTCGCGGGCTGCGTCGGCCAGAGCCTTGACGCGACCGTGATACAGGAAACCACCGCGGTCGAAGTAAGCTTCTTCGATGCCGGCTTTCTTGGCGCGTTCGGCGATTGCCGCACCCACCTTCTGAGCCGCGTCGATGTTCGCGCCGTTGCCGGTCACGCCCAGGTCCTTCTCCATCGAGGAGGCGGAGGCCAGGGTCACGCCGCGAACGTCGTCGATCAGCTGAACGCTGATGTTCTTGTTCGAGCGGTGCACCGAGAGGCGCACGCGGCCGGCGTTGGACTTGCGAAGCTTGTTCCGGACGCGCAGGCGGCGCTTGAGGAACAGTTCCCGTTTGCTGAGTGCCATTTTCTGCGTCCTTACTTCTTCTTGCCTTCCTTGGCGAAGATGTATTCGCCTTTGTAGCGAATACCCTTGCCTTTGTAGGGCTCGGGGCGGCGCCAGTCGCGGATGTTCGCCGCAACCTGACCAACCTGCTGTGCATCATGACCTTCGATGATGATCTCGGTCGGCTTCGGCGTGGTCACCGTGATGCCTTGCGGGATGTCGAAGTTCACATCGTGGCTGTATCCGAGGTTCAGCTTCAGGATCGAGCCCTGAACCGCGGCGCGGTAACCCACACCCTGGATCTCAAGCTCTTTCTTGAAGGTGTTCTGAACACCGTGGACCATGTTCGCAACAACGGTACGGGACATGCCCCACTGCTGACGGGCGCGCTTGGAGTTGCCGCGCGGCGTCACGGTGATGACATTGTCTTCGACCGCGATGGTCACATCGTCGGTAGCGTTGAAGGTCTGGGTCCCTTTCGGGCCCTTCACTTCGACGGTCTGACCGGTGACGGATGCAGAGACACCCGACGGCAGCTCGACCGGTTTTTTCCCAATACGAGACATGAGTCCCTCCTTAGAATACCGTGCAGAGCACCTCGCCGCCGACATTGGCAGCGCGGGCGTTTGCGTCCGACATCACGCCTTTGGGCGTGCTGACAATCGAGACACCCAGGCCCTGACGGACCTGCGGGATGTCGCTCACGCCCATGTACACACGGCGGCCCGGCTTCGACACCCGCTTCAGTTCGCGGATGACGGGGGTGCCGTCGAAGTACTTCAGGCTGATCTCGAGCGTCGGGTGACCGTTTACGTCGGTGCCCTTCTCGTAGCCGCGGATGAAACCTTCGTCCGCCAGCACGTCGAGAACCCAAGCGCGCAGTTTGGAAGCCGGGGTCGAAACGACCGACTTGCCGCGCATCTGGGAGTTACGGATACGGGTGAGCATATCGCCGATAGGATCGTTCATCTCATACCCTCCTTACCAGCTCGATTTCACGAGACCGGGTGCCAGGCCGTTCGAGCCGAGTTCGCGCAGGGCGATACGGCTGACCTTGAGCTTCCGGTAATACGCGTGCGGACGACCGGTCAGCTGGCAACGGTTGTGCAGACGGGTCGGCGAGGAGTTGCGCGGCAGTTTCGCCAGGTCAAGGCGAGCCTTGAAACGCTCTTCCATCGGCTTGGTTTCGTCGTTCGCGATCTCTTTCAGAGCGGCACGCTTGGCGGCATACTGTTCCACCAGCTTCTGACGCTTCTTTTCGCGTTCGATCATGGATTTCTTAGCCATGTGTCTCGCTCCTCAGGCGTTGAAGGGCATGTTGAAATGCTTCAACAGCGCCTTGGCTTCCGCGTCGGTTGCGGCGGTGGTCGTGATGATCACGTCGATACCCCAAACCTCATCGACCTTGTCGAATTCGATTTCCGGGAACACGATGTGCTCCTTGATGCCCATGGCGAAGTTGCCACGGCCGTCGAAGGACGGCTTCACACCACGGAAGTCGCGGATACGCGGCATCGCGATGTTGATCAGACGATCGAGGAAGTCGTACATCCGGTCACCACGAAGCGTGACCTTGGCACCGAGCGGCATGTCTTCACGGACGCGGAAGCCGGCGATCGACTTCTTTGCCTTGGTGGTGACGGCCAGCTGACCAGCGATCTTGGTCAGGTCTTCCTGAGCCGATTTCGCCTTTTTGGAGTCGCGCACGGCTTCTGCACCGCAACCGATGTTCAGAACGATCTTGTCCACCGAGGGGATTTGCATATCGTTCTTGTAGCCGAACTCTTCTTTCAGAGCGGCTTTGATCGTGTCGCGGAACTGCGTCTTGAGACGCGGCGTGTAGGTCGCGGTATCAAGCATCGATCACGTCTCCCGTGGTCTTGGCGAAGCGGACCTTCTTGTCACCTTCCATGCGGAAGCCGACGCGGGTTGCTTTGCCGTTGGCATCGACGATCGCCAGGTTCGACAGGTCGATCGGCATCGCCTTCGGCGTGCGGCCGCCCTGCTCGGTCTGCGACTGGCGCTGGTGACGGATGGCCATGTTCACGCCACCGACAACTGCCTTGCCACCTTTGGGATCGACGGACTCGATGGTGCCGGTCTTGCCTTTGTCCTTGCCGGACAGGACGACGACCTTGTCACCTTTACGGAGTTTAGCAGCCATTACAGCACCTCCGGAGCGAGCGAGATGATCTTCATGAAGTTCTTCGCGCGCAGTTCGCGAACCACCGGCCCGAAAATACGGGTGCCGACAGGCTCGCCCGAGTTGTTCAGGATGACGGCCGCGTTGCGGTCGAAGCGGATCGACGTGCCATCTTCACGACGAACTTCCTTGGCGGTGCGCACGACGACGGCCTTACGGACGTCACCTTTTTTCACGCGGCCGCGCGGAATGGCCTCTTTCACCGAGACGACGATGATGTCGCCGACCGATGCGTAGCGGCGATGCGAGCCGCCGAGGACCTTGATGCACTGAACTTTCCGGGCACCGGAATTGTCAGCAACATCCAGATTGGTCTGCATCTGGATCATTTGGTTTCTCCCGACCTTTGGGGGTTGTTCTTGGTCTACCCCCCAGGGTTTCGATGATGCTGAGCACCATCGCAGGAAAAGCGCATGCCCCGGTCATTAGACCGAGGCTAGACGCTTATTCTGCGATGACTTCCCAGCGCTTCGTCTTCGACTTGGGCGCGCATTCGATGATGCGGACCGTATCGCCAACGGCGAACTTGCCGGCCTCGTCATGGGCACGGTATTTCTTCGACTTACGAATGGTCTTTTGCATGACCGGGTGCTTGAAGCGACGCTCGACCGAAACGGTGACGGTCTGTGCGTTTGCCGTGGAGGTCACGGTGCCTTGCAGGATACGCTTGGGCATTACTTAGCCTCCCTTACTCGGTTGCGGCCGCGCCAGCGGCTTTTTGGTTCAGCACGGTGTTGACGCGGGCAACGTCGCGGCGCACCTGACGGATGCGGGCGGTGTTCTCGAGTGCGCCGGTCGCTTTCTGGAAGCGCAGGTTGAACGCTTCCTTTTTCAGCGCGACGAGCTCGTCCCGGAGCTGGTCCGGGGTCTTGTTCGCAAGTTCTTTGGCGTCCATAAGGTCGCTCCTTCGTTTCAACATCACCGGAGAGCCCCGTCGTTATGCGGGTCACCCTGATTCCCGGTGGAGGTGGATGAGCGCGCGATATAGGCCAGAATCCGGACCGTGACAACCCTGTAAAACAAGGGCCCGCGCGCATGGCTGGGTTGCCCTAGCCGGGGTCTCAGACAGGGACCCCAGCAGTGGTGGAGGCAAGGCCCCGGATCACTCCCACTTGTAGTTGAAGCTGACCGAGATGCGCTCGTCCTCGGACATGTTCATCGGCACCTCGTGGCGCAGCCAGCTCTCCCAGAGCAGCACGTCGCCCACTGCAGGGGCCTCATAGATGAAGCTCTTGAGCTCTTCACGGCAGCCCTTGCGGCGCGTCGGAGCGGCCATCATCATCGGCAGCCGCGGGTCTTCCAGCTTCAACGCGCTGGCGCCATCGGGCATCGACACATAGGTGGTGCCGGAGATCACCGAATGCGGGTGGATGTGCGAGCTGTGCGTGCCGCCCTCGGGCAGGATGTTGATCCACAGGTCCTCGAGCACCAGCGCCTTGTCGCCAAGGTCGAACTCGAGGTCCTCGGCAAAGGCCGCCACGTGCTGGTCCAGCGCTTTCACCAGATCGCCGAAGATCGGAAAGCGCCACGGCAGATCGGTCAGCGACGCATAGGAGGTGTATCCCGGATAAGCGTTGTTCTCGCACCATTCCTGCCCGGCCTCGTCATCCTCGGCGATGGAATAGCACGAGCCCTCGAGCTCATCGGCGTCGATCGCCGGATCGAACTCCGACAGCCGGGCGCGGTAGAGACGGGTCGCAAAGAGGGAACGGATCTGGGCCATGGCGCGGTCCTCTGTCCTGATGCGCAGCACAGGCCCCCCTGCCCCGCGCGGGATTGAAATGGAAAGCCCCCGCCGATTGCTCGGCGGGGGCCTTTTTCATGCGGTTATCCCGAAGGGATTACCAGTCCTCGCGAACCACGACGCGCGACTTGATCGGCAGTTTCATTGCCGCCAGACGCAGCGCCTCACGGGCGACGTCCTCGGGCACACCGTCGATCTCGAACATCACGCGGCCGGGCTTCACTTTGCAGGCCCAGAAATCCACGGAACCTTTACCCTTACCCATCCGGACTTCGGTGGGTTTGGAGGTCACGGGAGTGTCCGGGAAGATACGGATCCAGACCCGGCCCTGACGTTTCATGTGACGCGTCATCGCGCGGCGAGCCGCTTCGATTTGGCGAGCAGTCACACGCTCGGGCTGAAGAGCCTTCAGGCCGTAGTGGCCGAAGTTCAGGTCGGAACCGCCCTTGGCCTCACCCTTGATGCGGCCTTTGAACATCTTCCGGAATTTAGTGCGTTTCGGTTGAAGCATTTCTCAAACCTCCTCAGCGACGGCCGCCCATGGCGCCGCGCGGAGCCGGACCGTCTTGCAGTTCCTGCGACTTGCGGTCGCGGGCTGCGGGGTCATGCTCCATGATCTCGCCTTTGAAGATCCAGACCTTGATCCCGATGATACCATAGGGGGTCGTGGCTTCTACGTGCGAGTAATCGATGTCGGCGCGCAGGGTGTGCAGGGGCACACGGCCTTCGCGATACCACTCAGTACGTGCGATCTCGGCACCGCCCAGACGACCAGCGACGTTCACCCGGATACCCAGGGCGCCCATACGCATTGCGTTCTGCACGGCACGCTTCATCGCGCGACGGAACGACACACGACGCTCGAGCTGCTGCGCGATGCTCTCACCCACGAGGCGGGCGTCGAGCTCGGGCTTCCGCACTTCAACGATGTTGAGGTGCAGCTCGCTGTCGGTCATCTTCGCCAGCTTCTTGCGCAGGACTTCGATGTCCGCGCCTTTCTTGCCGATGATGACGCCGGGGCGTGCGGTGTGGATCGTGACGCGGCACTTCTTGTGCGGACGCTCGATGATGATGCGGGCAACACCGGCCTGCTTGCACTCTTCGTGGAGGAATTCGCGGATCGCGATGTCTTCCAGAAGCAGATCACCATAGTCCTTGGTGTCGGCGTACCAGCGGCTGTCCCAGGTGCGGTTGACCTGGAGGCGCATGCCGATCGGATTGGTCTTGTTACCCATTAGGCTTGCTCCTCGACCTGACGCACCTTGATGGTGAGTTCCGAGAACGGCTTGTTGATGCGACCAAAGCGGCCACGTGCACGCGGACGACCGCGCTTCATCACAAGGTTCTTGCCCACATAGGCCTCGGCGACGACGAGCTCGTCAACGTCCAGACCGTGGTTGTTCTCGGCGTTCGCGATAGCGGACTGAAGGCATTTCTTCACGTCCACGGCGATCCGCTTTTTCGAGAAAGTCAGGTCCGTGAGAGCACGGTCGACCTTCTTGCCGCGGATCAGCGCGGCCACCAGGTTCAGCTTCTGGGGCGAAGTGCGCAGCATGCGCAGCTTTGCCATCGCCTCGTTGTCCGCCACGCGGCGGGGATTCTTATCCTTGCCCATGGCTTACTTCCTCTTGGCTTTTTTGTCAGCCGCGTGACCGTAATAGGTCCGAGTCGGCGAGTACTCACCGAACTTCTGACCGATCATGTCTTCGGAGACGTTCACGGGAACATGCTTCTGGCCGTTGTAGACGCCAAACGTCAGACCCACGAACTGGGGCAGGATCGTCGAGCGGCGCGACCAGATTTTGATGACTTCGTTCTTGCCAGATTCGCGGACTTTCTCGGCCTTTTTCAGGACGTAGGCGTCGACGAACGGGCCTTTCCAAACAGAGCGCGTCATGGATTACCGCCCCTTCTTCTTGGCGTGGCGCGAGCGGATGATCAGCTTTTGCGACGCCTTGTTGGTGTTGCGGGTACGCTTGCCCTTGGTCGGCTTGCCCCACGGGGTCACCGGGTGACGACCACCCGAGGTACGACCCTCACCACCACCGTGCGGGTGGTCGATCGGATTCATCACGACGCCGCGGACGCTCGGACGCTTGCCATAGTGGCGGTTACGACCGGCTTTACCAAGGTTCTGGTTCGAGTTGTCGGGGTTCGACACGGCACCGATGGTGGCCATGCATTCCTGACGAACCATGCGCAGTTCACCCGACGAGAGGCGGATCTGTGCGTAGCCACCGTCACGGCCGACGAACTGGGCGTAGGTGCCCGCGGCGCGTGCGATCTGACCGCCCTTGCCGGGCTTCAGTTCGATGTTGTGGACGATGGTACCGATCGGCATGCCCGAGAAGGGCATAGCGTTGCCGGGCTTGATGTCGGCCTTTGCCGACGCCACGACGCGGTCGCCGATGGCGAGGCGCTGCGGGGCCAGGATGTAGGCCTGCTCGCCGTCGTCATACTGAACCAGTGCGATGAACGCGGTCCGGTTGGGGTCATATTCGATGCGGGCCACGGTGGCCGACACGTCGAACTTGTTCCGCTTGAAATCGACGATGCGATAGAGACGCTTTGCGCCACCGCCGCGGCGGCGTGCAGTGATCCGTCCGGTGTTGTTCCGGCCGCCCGACTTCGTCAGACCCTCGGTGAGGGCTTTGACGGGACGTCCTTTATACAGCTCCGAACGGTCGATCAGCACCAGCCCGCGCTGGCCCGGCGTCGTCGGCTTGTACGACTTAAGTGCCATGCTTTCTGTCTTCCGTTGTAATGCGACAGCACCCGCGTATCGGGTGTGCCGGAGTTTAGCCCCCCGAAGGTGGCCGATTTAGAGGGCCCCGAAGGTCCCAGGCGATCTGTTCTTTCGAACAAAAGCGAAGCCCCGGACGAATCCGGGGCTCAGCGGATGGCCTGCTCTAGTCAAAGAGTCGATCAAGGTCAAGCGCAACCGCCGCCGCAAAGGGCGTCGAGGCCCTTATTTGCCGGGGTTTGGGGCGATTTCCGCCCTCCCCCGCCCGGCCGAGGAATGCAGCCGGGAATTGGAAAAGCCCCCGCCGAAGCGAGGGCTTTCCCGAACTTGCCAAAGGCAACGATCAGAGACCGGTGGTCACGTCGATCGTGTTGCCCTCTTCGAGGGTCACATAGGCCTTCTTGACGTCGTTCCGCTTGCCGATCTGGCCACGGAAACGCTTGACCTTACCTTTGGTGATGGTGGTGTTCACCGATTTCACCTTCACGCCGAAGAGCGCCTCGACGGCCTCTTTGACTTGCGGTTTGGTCGAGTCGATCGCCACTTCGAAAACCACGGTGCCGTTCTCGCCGACCATGGTGGATTTCTCGGTGATGATCGGCTTGCGGATCACGTCGTAGTGTTGTGCCTTAGCGGTCATTTCAGTCGAGCCTCCAGAGCTTCGACACCCGCTTTGGTGAGCACGAGAGTGTCACGCTTGAGGATGTCATAAACGTTGGCGCCGACGGAGGGCAGCACGTCCAGACCGTCGATGTTTGCGGCGGCGCGGGCGAAGCCCTCGTTCACCGAAGCACCGTCGATCACCAGAGCGCGCTTCCAGCCCAGGCTCTTGACCTGTGCCGCCAGCGTCTTGGTTTTGCCATCGGTCTCCGCGGTGTCGATCACCACGAGCGAGCCGGTCTTGGCTTTTGCCGACAGAGCCAGCTTCAGGCCGAGTGCGCGCACCTTCTTGGGAAGGTCATGCGCGTGGCTGCGCGGGGTCGGACCCTTGTAGATACCACCCTTGCGGAAGATCGGCGCCTTGCGGGAGCCGTGGCGTGCGCCGCCGGTGCCCTTCTGGCGATAGATCTTCTTGGTCGAGTAGCTGACTTCCGAGCGGGTCTTGACCTTGTGCGTACCGGCTTGCGCCTTGTTACGCTGCCAGCGAACCACACGGTGCAGAATGTCGGCGCGCGGCTCGAGATCAAAGATCGCGTCCGTCAGCTCGACTTCGCCCGCGGCACCGCCGTCGAGTTTGATCACGTCGAGTTTCATTCGTCGCCTTCCTTCTTCTCAGCTTCGGCTTCAGCCGGAGCAGCAGCGGATTTCAGGGCAGCCGGCAGAGCAGCGTTCTCGGGGAACGGCTTCTTCACGGCGTCCTTGACAGTGACCCAGCCACCTTTCGAGCCCGGCACCGCGCCCTTGATCATGATGATGCCGCGGTCGGCATCGGTCTTCACGACCTGCAGGTTCTGCGTGGTGACGCGGACGGCACCCATGTGGCCAGCCATCTTCTTGCCTTTGAAGACTTTGCCCGGGTCCTGACACTGACCGGTCGAACCGTGCGAACGGTGCGAGATCGACACGCCGTGCGATGCGCGAAGACCACCGAAGTTGTGGCGCTTCATTGCACCGGCAAAGCCTTTACCGATGGTCGTGCCGGCAACGTCGACATACTGACCTTCGAAGTAGTGCTCTGCCGAGATCTCTTCGCCAACGGCGATGAGGTTCTCTGCATCGACGCGGAATTCCGCGATCTTCCGCTTCGGTTCCACCTTGGCCGCGGCGAAGTGACCACGCATGGCCTTCGACACGTTCTTGGCCTTTGCAGCACCGGCGCCGAGCTGAACGGCGCTGTAGCCGTCCTTGTCAGCGGTCCGCTGTGCGACGACCTGGCAACCTTCGAGTTGGAGGACGGTCACAGGGATCTGCTTGCCGTCTTCCATGAACAGCCGGGTCATGCCGACTTTCTTTGCGATAACTCCAGAGCGCAACATGATCTGCCCCCTTACACCTTGATCTCGACATCCACGCCGGCCGCGAGGTCGAGCTTCATCAGCGCGTCCACGGTCTGCGGGGTCGGATCTACGATGTCGAGAAGACGCTTGTGCGTACGAATCTCGAACTGATCGCGGGATTTCTTGTTCACGTGCGGGCCACGCAGAACAGTGAATTTCTCAATCTTGTTCGGCAGCGGGATCGGGCCGCGAACGGTAGCGCCGGTGCGCTTGGCGGTGTTCACGATTTCCTGCGTCGATGCATCGAGGACGCGGTAATCAAACGCCTTGAGCCGGATACGGATGTTCTGGTTCATCGAACAGTCCTATTTTGGCGTTAAGGTTGAGAGGAGGATGGACGCGCATCGCCGCACCCTCATCGAACCTAAAAGGCGGGGAATCACCCCGCCCTTCACGACCCTTGGGCCGTTGCGCGCATATACGGCTGAGAGCCTTGCTTGGCAAGCCCCAGCGCGCAGGCGCCGCATGGGTATTTCTGCAATTCAGCCGTGCCGGGGCCACAGGCATCCGCATCGGCGAACCGCGGTTATGGAAAAAGGGCCGCCCTGGGGCGGCCCTTTCCCGATCTGCTGCCCGGCGTAGGTGCCGGGCGCGCATTCATCACTCGAGGATTTTCGAAACGACGCCCGAACCCACGGTCCGGCCACCTTCACGGATGGCGAAACGCAGGCCGTCTTCCATCGCGATCGGTGCGATCAGCTCGACGGTGAACTTCAGGTTGTCGCCCGGCATGACCATCTCGGTGCCCTCGGGGAGGGTCACGGTGCCGGTCACGTCAGTGGTGCGGAAGTAGAACTGCGGACGGTAGTTCGCAAAGAACGGCGTGTGACGGCCGCCTTCTTCCTTGGTCAGGATGTAGACCTCACACTCGAACTTGGTGTGCGGCTTCACCGAACCCGGCTTACACAGAACCTGACCACGCTCAACGCCTTCACGGTCGATGCCGCGCAGCAGGGCGCCGATGTTGTCGCCTGCTTCACCGCGATCGAGCAGCTTGCGGAACATTTCCACACCGGTACAGGTGGTTTTCTTGGTGTCGCGGATGCCGACGATTTCCAGTTCGTCGCCGACGTTCACAACGCCACGCTCCACACGGCCGGTCACAACGGTGCCGCGGCCCGAGATCGAGAACACGTCTTCGATCGGCATCAGGAACGGCTGGTCAACGGCACGCTCCGGCTGCGGGATGTACTCATCCACAGCAGCCATCAGTTCCTTGATCTTCTCTTCGCCGATTTCCGGATCGCGGCCTTCCATTGCGGCCAGAGCCGAGCCTGCGATGATCGGAATGTCGTCGCCCGGGAAGTCGTACTCGGACAGCAGCTCGCGGACTTCCATTTCCACCAGCTCGAGCAGTTCCGGATCGTCCACCTGGTCGACCTTGTTCAGGAACACGACCATGGCGGGGATACCCACCTGGCGGCCCAGAAGGATGTGCTCGCGGGTCTGCGGCATCGGGCCGTCAGCTGCGTTCACAACCAGGATCGCGCCGTCCATCTGCGCCGCGCCGGTGATCATGTTCTTCACGTAGTCGGCGTGACCGGGGCAGTCCACGTGTGCGTAGTGGCGTGCTTCGGTCTCGTATTCCACGTGCGCGGTCGAGATCGTGATGCCGCGTGCTTTTTCTTCCGGCGCGCCGTCGATCTGGTCGTACGCACGGAAGTCACCGAAGTATTTGGTGATCGCTGCGGTCAGCGTGGTTTTGCCGTGGTCAACGTGACCGATCGTGCCGATGTTGCAGTGCGGTTTGCCGCGCTCAAACTTTTCCTTTGCCATGATGGCCTCCTTGGTCGGTGGCGGTGCGTGCGTGCACGCACCCTACTTGGGTAGGGTGCGGGGCCGAGCCCCGCACCGCTGCTTATGCGTATTTCGCCTGGATCTCGTCCGAGATGTTCTGCGGAACCGGATCGTAGTGGTCGAACTGCATCGTGAACTGCGCGCGGCCCGAGGACATCGAGCGCAGGGTGTTGATGTAGCCGAACATGTTGGCCAGCGGCACGAAGGCCTGAACTGCGACGGCGTTGCCGCGCGGCTCCTGACCCGACACCTGACCACGGCGGGAGGTGAGGTCACCGATGATCGATCCGGTGTACTCTTCCGGCGTGATCACTTCGACCTTCATCATCGGCTCGAGCAGCTTCGCGCCAGCTTTGCGCAGACCTTCGCGCATTGCCATCCGCGACGCGATTTCGAAGGCCAGAACCGAGGAGTCCACGTCGTGGAACTTACCGTCGATCAGCGCGACCTTGAAGTCGATCACCGGGAAGCCTGCCAGCGGACCGGAGTCCATGACCGACTTGATGCCCTTTTCGACGCCCGGGATGTATTCCTTCGGAACAGCACCGCCGACGATCTTGCTCTCGAACGAGTAGCCTTCGCCCGCTTCGGTTGGGCTGATGACCAGCTTGACCTCTGCGAACTGACCCGAACCACCCGACTGTTTCTTGTGGGTGTAGGTGTGCTCGATCTCGTGACCGATGGTCTCGCGGTAAGCCACCTGCGGCGCACCGATGTTCGCCTCAACCTTGAACTCGCGCTTCAGACGGTCGACGAGGATGTCCAGGTGAAGTTCGCCCATGCCCTTCATGATGGTCTGACCGGACTCGAGGTCGGTCTCCACGCGGAAGGAGGGGTCTTCTGCGGCCAGACGGGCCAGACCCTGGGACATCTTCTCTTGGTCAGCCTTGGTCTTCGGCTCGACCGCGATCTCGATAACGGGATCGGGGAAGGTCATGGTTTCGAGAACGACCTGCTTCTGCGAGTCGCACAGGGTGTCACCGGTGGTGGTCTCTTTGAGGCCAGCCAGCGCGATGATGTCGCCTGCGAAGGCTTCTTCGATCTCTTCCCGGTTGTTCGAGTGCATCATCATCATACGACCGATGCGCTCTTTCTTACCCTTGGTCGAGTTCATGATCGAATCGCCCTTCTTCATCGTACCGGAGTAGATACGGGTGAAGGTGAGCGAGCCCACGAAGGGGTCGTTCATGATCTTGAACGCGAGGCCCGAGAAGGGCTCTTCGTCCGAAGCACGACGCTCGATGTTCCGGGTCTCGGTCTCGTCATCCGGCGAGAAGCCCATGTACGGCGGAACGTCGAGGGGGCCGGGCAGGAAGTCGACCACAGCGTTGAGCAGGGGCTGAACGCCCTTGTTCTTGAACGCCGAGCCACCCAGAACCGGAACGAAGGACAGCGACAGCGTGCCCTTACGGATCAGGTTCCGCAGGGTGGGAACGTCGGGCTCTTCGCCTTCGAGGTAGGCTTCCATCGCCGCATCGTCCTGCTCAACAGCATTCTCGATGAGGTGCGAACGCCACTCGTCTGCCACGTCCTTCAGGTCGTCGCGGATCGGCTGACGCACCCAGGATGCGCCGAGGTCTTCACCCTGCCAGACCCACTCTTCCATGGTCACGAGGTCGACGATGCCTTCGAGCTGGTCTTCTGCACCGATCGGGAAGTTGACGGGAACCGGGGTTGCGCCCGTACGGTCCTTGATCATCTTCACGCAGTTGAAGAAGTCAGCGCCGATCTTGTCCATCTTGTTGACGAACACGATGCGCGGCACCTTGTAGCGGTCAGCCTGACGCCACACGGTCTCGGTCTGCGGTTCCACACCGGCGTTGCCGTCGAGGAGACAAATCGCACCGTCGAGCACGGCCAGCGAACGCTCGACTTCGATAGTGAAGTCAACGTGGCCGGGAGTGTCGATGATGTTGTAGCGGAATTTCGTGTCCGAGGTACCTTCCTCGGTCGGATCTTCCTGCCACTGCCAGAACGTGGTGGTCGCGGCGGACGTGATGGTGATGCCGCGCTCCTGCTCCTGCTCCATCCAGTCCATGGTGGCTGCGCCATCGTGGACTTCGCCGATCTTGTGCGAACGGCCGGTGTAATACAGGATGCGTTCCGTCGTCGTGGTCTTGCCCGCGTCGATGTGGGCCATGATCCCGAAGTTGCGGTAACGCTGGAGGGGATATTCGCGTGCCATGTTGGTTTGCCTTTCCGGAGCTTACCAGCGGTAGTGGCTGAACGCTTTGTTCGCGTCGGCCATCTTATGGGTGTCTTCGCGCTTCTTAACAGCGGAGCCACGCGATTGCACGGCGTCCAGAAGCTCACCCGCGAGACGCTCTTCCATCGTGTTCTCGTTACGCGAACGCGATGCGGCGATCAGCCAGCGGATTGCCAGGGCTTCGCGGCGCTCGGGGCGCACTTCGACGGGAACCTGGTAGGTGGCACCACCAACGCGGCGCGAACGAACTTCGACGGCCGGCTTGATGTTGTCGAGAGCCTCGTGGAACACTTCCACGGGCGCGCGCTTTACTTTGCCTTCAACGCGCTCGAGGGCGTTGTAGACGATGCGCTCTGCGACCGACTTCTTGCCGTCGATCATCAGGTTGTTCATGAATTTGGTCAGAACCCGGTCGCCATACTTGGCGTCGGGCAGGACTTCGCGTTTTTCGGCGGCGTGACGACGAGACATTTATATATCCTCTTACTTCGGACGCTTCGCGCCGTACTTGGAGCGGCGCTGCTTCCGGTCTTTGACGCCCTGGGTGTCGAGGACACCGCGCAGGATGTGATAGCGGACACCCGGAAGGTCTTTCACACGGCCGCCGCGGATGAGCACAACAGAGTGCTCCTGCAGGTTGTGCGATTCACCCGGGATGTAGGAGATGACTTCGTAGCCGTTGGTCAGACGCACCTTGGCCACCTTACGCATTGCCGAGTTCGGCTTCTTAGGCGTGGTGGTGTAGACGCGGGTGCAGACGCCGCGCTTCTGCGGGCACTGTTCCAGGTGCTGCGACTTCGAACGTTTGACTTTCGGCTGCCGCGGCTTGCGGATCAGCTGTTGGATCGTGGGCATATGGGTTGTTCCCCGTAATTCTCACATATGTGTGCACGGGGAGCCCCCCATGCGGTTCAAGCAAAAGGCGCCCTACGCGTCCGCAGGTCACCGGTTTTGTCCGTGCCGCAACCGACCCAGAGGGCAGTAACGACAAAATACCGCATACGTCCCCGGACATGGGTGACGTCGCGGTGGGTCTGCAGAGGATCGGGGCCTGTGACGCCGATCTTGACCACGCTAGTTCTGTAGAATGCGGCGGACGCACTTGGGCCTACCACCGGATTGAGGCGCGTATAGGGGGAGTCGCCCGGCTTGTCAACACGACCCGCCGCTTGTCAGCCGCTGGCGGCGATGCCAAGCATATGCGGGACACCCAAGAGGAGCCATTCGCCCATGCAGATCATCGGCCTGTGCCGTTTTTCCTACCCCGCCGAGGGCGGCTTTCAGGTCGAACACGACAGCATCGAGGCCCGCACCGCCTATCTCTACGCGCCCGCGCGGATGGAGGAAAGACTGCGCCATTTCGAATGCATCTGCCTGCCCGGGCTGAAGGCGCAGAGCGATGGCGACTTCATCTTCCTCATATTGGTCGGCGAGGCGATGCCCGCGGTCTACCTCGAACGGCTGCGCGCGCTCATCGCCGATTTTCCACAGGCCCGCATCGTCGCCCGCCCGCCCGGTCCGCACCGGCAAGTCTGTCAGCAGGTGATCAACGCGGCGCGGGATATGAGCCAACCCTGCCTCGAGTTCCGCCATGACGACGATGACGCGGTGGCCGTGAACTTCATCGAAGAGCTGCGCGCAGCCGCCCTCGATATTTCCGCCCTGCGCGCGCGCCACCGCCTCGTCGCCCTCGATTGGAACCGTGGCTATGTCGCCCGCCCCGATGCCGAAGGCCTCTGCGCCGAGCCCTGCATGACCCCTTTCTGGGGCGTGGCGCAGGCGGTCGCCGTGGCGCCGGGCGTGCGGCAGAGCATCATGAACTTCGGCCACCAAAAGCTCATCCAGTTCATGCCGACGCTCAGCTTCACCGACAGCCCGATGTATCTACGCGGGCACAATGATCACAACGACTCGCGGCAAAAGAAACACGTGAAACCGGTCGAGCTGCCGCGGCTCGATGCCGAGGGCGAAGCCGAGATCAAACGCCGCTTCGCCGTCGACTGCGATCACATCCGCCGCGTCTTTGCCTGAGCGCCCCGACCTGCCCCGCGCAACTGGCGCTCACGCCAAAGGGTGAAACTGCCCATCACCGCGATGACCGCCGCCCCCATTAGGGTGAGCGGCGCGGGCACCTCGCCCCAGACCACCAGCCCCAGCAGCAGCGCCCATATGAGCCCGGTGTAGCGGAACGGCGCGATGAACCCCACGTCGCCCACGCGCATCGCCATCACGCTCAGCGTGTAGCCCGCGACGATGAGCACGCTGGTCCCGAGCATCAGCAGCGACAGCCGGCCGTCCAGCGGCTGCCAGTCCTCGCCCAGAGACCAGAGCCCCGCAAGCAGCAGCACCGACATGGCCGACGACAGCGTGACCTGCATCGACGGCACCGAAGGCGCCAGGCGCCGCGTGGCCAGATCGCGCAGCGTGACCGAGCCGACCGCCGCCAGCGCCAGCAGGGAATAGGCGTTGAACCCCTCGGTGCCGGGCTGGACGATCAGCAGCATCCCCAGAAAGCCGCCCGCGATCGCCAGCCAGCGGCGCCAACCCACCGGCTCGGAAAAGAATACCGCGCTGCTCAGGGTCACCGTCAGCGGCACCATCTGCAAAAGCGCCGTGGCATTGGCCAAGGGCATGTTGCGCAAAGCGGTCAGGAAGAAATAGGCCGAGCCGCATTCGGCCACCCCGCGCAGCGCCATCAGCGCAGTGTCGCGCCGACCCGGACGGTGCCGGAAGGCCCCGAGGCGAGCGGCAAGCAGCGCGATGCACAGGCTCGCGACGATCCCGCGCAGCACCAGAACCTGCGACAGCGGCAGGGCCGAGCCGATGGCTTTCACGCAGGCATCGCTGAAGGTGAAGGCGGCCATATTCCCGATCATCAGGAGCACGCCGCGGCTGTTGTCCGAAAGGCTCTTCATGCGCCCTGCGCTAGCACCGCCGCCCCGCCATCACCACGGGGAAACGATACTGCGCACGAAAACATCCGCCGCCGTGTCTTCTTCTCTTTGAAAATACGCCTGGGGTGAGCCGCGCAGCGGCGAGGGGGCAGCGCCCCCTCCCCTTCAGCACCACCAAAACACAAAAAAGCCCCCGCGCCGAAGCGCGGGGGCCGATCTCTGCCAGACCTTTCGGCCGCTGCGATTACTCGCGGCTTTCCGGCGTGTCCACGACCAGCGTGTCGAACTCGTCGCCACCGATCACGTCGCTCTCCGCCGAGGCTTCGGGCGCGGCCAGCAGCGCGGCCTGTTCGGCCTCGTCGCGGCGCACTTCGATCACCTTGTTGTCGCGCTCGGTCGCGATGCGACGCACCCGCTGGGTCGCGCCACCGGTGCCCGCCGGGATCAGGCGGCCCACGATGACGTTTTCCTTGAGGCCGACCAGCTTGTCCTTCTTGCCCTGCACCGAAGCCTCGGTGAGGACGCGGGTGGTCTCCTGGAAGGAGGCCGCCGAGATGAACGAACGGGTCTGCAGCGACGCTTTGGTGATGCCGAGCAGGATGGGCTCGCCCGTCGCCGGACGGCCGCCCTTCTTCTCGATCTTCTCGTTGGCCGCGTCGAACTCCGCCTTGTCCACATGCTCGCCTTTGAGCAGCGTGGTGTCGCCGGAGTCGTGGATTTCCCACTTCTGCAGCATCTGACGGACGATGACCTCGACGTGCTTGTCGTTGATCTTCACGCCCTGCAGTCGATAGACGTCCTGGACTTCGTCGATCATGTAGTTCGCCAGAGCCTCGACACCCATGATGGCCAGGATGTCATGCGGCGCCGGGTTGCCGTCCATGATGTAGTCGCCCTTCTGGACGTAATCGCCCTCGACCACCGGAATGTGCTTGCCCTTGGGGATCATGTATTCCTTGGGCTCCAGCGTGTCGTCGACCGGGTCAATCGCGATGCGGCGCTTGTTCTTGTAGTCCTTGCCAAAGCGCACATAGCCGTCGATTTCGGCGATGATGGCGTGGTCCTTCGGACGACGCGCTTCGAAGAGTTCGGCCACACGCGGCAGACCACCGGTAATGTCCTTCGTCTTCGCGCCTTCACGCGGGATACGCGCCAGAACGTCACCGGCCTTGATCTCCTGCCCGTCTTCGCACGACAGGATCGCGTCGACCGACATCGGGTAGGTGATCGGGTTGCCAGCCGCGTTGCGGACGGGCTCGCCATCGGCATCCATCAGGATGATTTCCGGCTTGAGCTCGTTGCCCTTCGGTGCCGCACGCCAGTCGATCACGATCTTCTGGGTCATGCCGGTGGCATCGTCGGTCTCGTCGCGCACGGCCACACCATTGGTGAGGTCCACATGCTTGGCGACACCGTCGGCCTCCGCCAGGATCGGCAGGGTGTAGGGGTCCCACTCGAACAGCTTGTCGCCGCGAGCGACCTTCTGGCCTTCCTTGACGAACAGCTTGGTGCCGTAGCCGAGCTTGTGGCTCGCACGTTCCTTGCCGTCCTCACCCATGATCCGCAGCTTCATGTTGCGGCCCATGATGAGCGTCTCGCCGATGGAGTTCTCGAGGGTCGAGGCGTTCTCGAACTCGATGATGCCTTCCTGCGAAGCTTCCTGGAAGGACTGCTGGCCACCCTGAGCAACGCCGCCGATGTGGAAGGTCCGCATCGTCAGCTGCGTGCCAGGCTCACCGATCGACTGCGCGGCGATGATGCCGACAGCTTCGCCGGTGTTGACCATGGTGCCGCGTGCGAGGTCACGGCCATAGCACATGGCGCAGACGCCCTCTTCGGCCTCACAGGTCAGCGGCGAGCGGATGCGCGTGGACTGCACGGCCGCCTCGTCGATCACGTCGGCCATACGCTCGTCGATGAGCTGACCGGCACGCACCAGCACTTCGCCGGTAACGGGGTGCGGGATGTCATCCGCAGCCACACGGCCGAGGATACGCTCTGCGAGCGAGGCGACAACCTCACCATCGTTGACAGCCGCTTCTGCGGTGATCGCGCGGTCGGTGCCACAGTCGTGCGCACGCACGATGCAGTCCTGCGCCACGTCCACCAGACGACGGGTCAGGTAACCCGAGTTTGCCGTCTTCAGAGCGGTATCCGACAGACCCTTACGGGCACCGTGGGTCGAGTTGAAGTACTCGAGAACGGTCAGGCCTTCTTTGAAGTTCGAGATAATCGGGGTCTCGATGATGTCGCCGTTCGGCTTCGCCATCAGCCCGCGCATCCCGCCCAGCTGCTTCATCTGGGTGACCGAGCCACGCGCACCGGAGTGGGCCATCATGTAAACCGAGTTCGGCTCCATTTCCGACCCGTCCTCGGCGCGCTTGTTGGCCGAGATGGTGTTCATCATGGCGTCGGTGACCTTGTCGTTACACTTCGACCAGGCGTCCACCACCTTGTTGTACTTCTCGCCCTGGGTGATCAGACCGTCGAGATACTGCTGCTCGAAGTCCTTCACCTGATCGCGGGTTTCCTCGACCAGTTCCCACTTGTTGTCGGGGATGACCATGTCGTCCTTGCCGAACGAGATGCCGGCGCGGAACGCTTCTTTGAAGCCCATCGACATGATCTGGTCACAGAAGATGACCGACTCTTTCTGACCGCAGTAGCGGTAGACGGTGTCGATGACCTTCTGCACGTCTTTCTTACGCAGCAGCGTGTTGACCAGATCGAACGGAGCCTTGGCGTTCATCGGCAGCAGCGCGCCGAGGCGCACGCGGCCCGGGGTCGTCTCGTAGCGTTTGACGACCTCATTGCCCTCTTCGTCGATCTGCTTGACGCGGCATTCGATCTTGGCGTGCAGATGCACCTCACCGGAGGTCAGAGCGTGCTCCACCTCTTCGATGTTCGAGAACTTCATGCCCTCGCCCTTCATGCCTTCGCGCATGATGGTGGTGTAGTACAGGCCAAGGATCATATCCTGCGACGGAACGATGATCGGGCTGCCGTTTGCCGGCGACAGAACGTTGTTCGTCGACATCATCAGCACGCGTGCCTCGAGCTGCGCTTCAAGCGACAGCGGCACGTGAACGGCCATCTGGTCACCGTCGAAGTCAGCGTTGAACGCCGAGCAGACGAGCGGGTGCAGCTGGATGGCCTTGCCTTCGATCAGCTGGGGTTCGAACGCCTGAATGCCCAGACGGTGCAGCGTCGGCGCACGGTTCAGCAGAACCGGGTGCTCGCGGATCACCTCGTCGAGGATGTCCCACACCTCGGGACGCTCTTTCTCGACCAGTTTCTTCGCCTGCTTCACGGTGCTCGACAGACCTTTGGCCTCGAGCCGCGAGTAGATGAAGGGCTTGAACAGTTCGAGCGCCATCTTCTTCGGCAGGCCGCACTGGTGCAGCTTGAGTTCCGGACCGGTCACGATGACCGAACGGCCCGAGAAGTCGACGCGCTTACCCAGAAGGTTCTGACGGAAGCGGCCCTGCTTACCTTTCAGCATGTCCGACAGCGACTTCAGCGGGCGCTTGTTGGCACCGGTGATGACGCGGCCACGACGGCCGTTGTCGAACAGAGCGTCGACGGCTTCCTGCAGCATCCGCTTTTCGTTGCGGACGATGATGTCCGGCGCGCGCAGTTCGATCAGCCGCTTGAGGCGGTTGTTCCGGTTGATCACGCGGCGGTAGAGGTCGTTCAGGTCCGAGGTCGCGAAGCGGCCACCGTCCAGCGGCACCAGCGGGCGCAGTTCAGGCGGGATGACCGGGATCACGGTGAGGATCATCCACTCGGGACGGTTGCCCGACTCGAGGAAGGATTCCACCACCTTCAGACGCTTGATGATCTTCTTGGGCTTGAGCTCGCCGGTCGCTTCCTTGAGGTCGGCGCGCAGCTGCTCTGCCTCGGCTTCGAGGTCGATGGCGGCCAGCATCTCGCGGATCGCTTCGGCACCGATGTTGGCGCTGAAGGCGTCGGCGCCGTACTGGTCCTGCGCGTCGAGGAACTCGTCCTCGGTCATCATCTGGCCGTAGGTCAGATCGGTGAGACCGGGCTCGATCACCACGTAGTTTTCGAAGTACAGCACGCGCTCGAGGTCACGCAGCGTCATGTCCAGCATGAGGCCGATGCGCGAGGGCAGCGACTTCAGGAACCAGATGTGCGCGCAGGGGGCTGCGAGCTCGATGTGGCCCATGCGCTCGCGGCGCACTTTCTGCAGGGTAACTTCGACGCCGCATTTCTCGCAGACGACGCCGCGATACTTCATGCGCTTATATTTGCCGCACAGGCATTCGTAGTCCTTGATCGGGCCAAAAATGCGCGCGCAGAACAGGCCGTCACGCTCGGGCTTGAACGTACGGTAGTTGATCGTCTCGGGTTTCTTGATCTCGCCGTAGGACCACGAGAGGATCCGCTCGGGCGACGCCAGCGACACTTTGATCTCGTCGAAGACCTTCGGCGGGGTCAGCGGGTTGAACGGGTTGTTCGTCAGTTCCTGGTTCATGTCGTCTTCCTAAATGACAGGGCTTGGAGAGAGGAGCCGCGCGGGACCGATGCCCCGCGCGGTGGCTGGAAGGGCCGTTATTCCTCGTCCTCCGCGTCCAGGAGTTCCATGTTCAGGCCGAGGCCGCGGACTTCTTTCACGAGAACGTTGAAGCTCTCGGGAACGCCCGCCTCGTAGTTGTCCTCGCCCTTGACGATGCTTTCGTAGACCTTCGTCCGGCCTGCCACGTCGTCCGACTTCACGGTCAGCATTTCCTGCAGGGTGTAGGCGGCGCCATAGGCTTCCAGAGCCCAGACTTCCATCTCCCCGAAACGCTGGCCACCGAACTGCGCCTTACCACCCAGCGGCTGCTGCGTGACGAGCGAGTACGGGCCGGTGGAACGCGCGTGGATCTTGTCGTCGACAAGGTGGTGCAGCTTGAGCATGTACTTCACGCCCACCGTCACCTCACGAGCGAACTGATCGCCGGTGCGGCCATCGAACAGCACCGACTGACCGGACTGGTTGATGCCCGCGCGCTGCAGCGCGTCGTTCACATCGGCTTCCTTGGCGCCGTCGAAGACCGGCGTCGCGATCGGCACACCGCGGGTTGCATTCGAGGCGGCTTCGAGAAGCTGATACTCCTCCATGCCCTCGATGCCCTCGGCGTAGACCTCGGCACCATACGCGTGACGCATCGCCTCACGGACCGGGGTGATGTCGCCGGAACGGCGGTATTCCTGCAGGCCTTCGTCGATCTGGTTGCCCAGAGCGCGTGCGGCCCAACCCATGTGGGTTTCAAGAATCTGACCGACGTTCATACGCGACGGCACGCCCAGCGGGTTGAGGCAGAAGTCGACCGGGGTACCATCCGCAAGGAACGGCATGTCCTCGATCGGAACCACGCGCGACACAACACCTTTGTTGCCGTGACGGCCGGCCATCTTGTCGCCCGGCTGCAGCTTGCGCTTCACCGCGACGAAGACTTTGACCATCTTCATCACACCCGGCGGCAGGTCGTCGCCGCGACGGACTTTCTCGACCTTGTCCTCGAAACGGGCATCGAGCGCGCGCTTCTGCGCCTCGTACTGCTCGTGCAGGGCCTCGACGATCTGCGCGTCTGCTTCCTCGGCGAGAGCAAGCTGCCACCACTGGCCACGGCTCAGGCTTTCGAGGAGCTCTTCGTTGATCTCCGAGTTCGGGCGCACGCCCTTCGGACCCTTCACCGCGGTCTTGCCCAGGACGAGGTCCTTGAGACGGGCATAGATGTTGCGGTCGAGAATGGCGAGCTCGTCGTCCCGGTCACGGGCCAGACGTTCGACTTCCTCACGCTCGATCTGCAGCGCACGTTCGTCTTTTTCCACGCCGTGACGGTTGAAGACGCGAACTTCCACGACGGTGCCGTAGTCGCCCGGCTTCACGCGCAGCGAGGTGTCACGCACGTCCGAAGCTTTCTCACCGAAGATGGCGCGGAGGAGTTTCTCTTCCGGCGTCATCGGGCTTTCGCCCTTCGGAGTGATCTTGCCGACAAGAATGTCGCCCGGCTCCACGTCCGCACCGATATACACGATACCGGCTTCGTCGAGGTTGCGCAGGGCTTCCTCGCCGACGTTGGGAATGTCGCGGGTGATCTCTTCCGGCCCAAGCTTGGTGTCGCGGGCGGCAACTTCGAATTCCTCGATGTGGATCGAGGTGTAGACGTCGTCACGCGCGATGCGCTCGGAGATCAGGATCGAGTCTTCGTAGTTGTAGCCGTTCCAGGGCATGAAGGCGACGATGATGTTCTTGCCGAGCGCCAGTTCACCGATGTCGGTGGACGGGCCGTCTGCAATCACTTCACCTTTGCCAACTTTGTCACCCACTTTCACCAGGGGACGCTGGTTGATGCAGGTGTTCTGGTTCGAGCGCTGGAACTTGCGCATGCGGTAGATGTCCACGCCCGGATCGCCCGGCTCGAGACCAT
This sequence comes from Salipiger sp. CCB-MM3, assembly GCF_001687105.1. Taxonomy (NCBI): domain Bacteria; kingdom Pseudomonadati; phylum Pseudomonadota; class Alphaproteobacteria; order Rhodobacterales; family Roseobacteraceae; genus Salipiger; species Salipiger sp. CCB-MM3. The sequence continues at coordinate 1,912,067 of NZ_CP014595.1, read as the reverse complement.
CGGTCGCACGGATCACGATACGCTGCGCATCGACCTGGTCGATGATGCCGCCGCGCTTGGCCATGATCGCTGCGCCAGAGTCGCGTGCCACGACTTCTTCGATCCCGGTGCCGACCAGCGGCGCCTCGGATTTCAGAACGGGCACGGCCTGACGCTGCATGTTCGCGCCCATCAGTGCGCGGTTGGCGTCGTCGTTTTCGAGGAACGGGATGAGCGAGGCACCGACCGAGACCAGCTGCTTCGGCGAGACGTCGATCAGGTCGACGCTTTCGCGCGGCGCGAGCGTGTAGTCGCCCGACTGGCGGGTCGACACGAGGTCGTTGATGAACTTGCCGTCTTCATCCAGCGTCGCGTTGGCCTGCGCCACGGTGTGACGCATCTCTTCGGTCGCCGACATGTACTGAACTTCGTCGGTCACCTTCGCATCGATAACTTTACGATACGGGGTTTCGATGAAGCCGTACTTGTTGACGCGGGCAAAGGTGGCCAGCGAGTTGATCAGACCGATGTTCGGGCCTTCCGGCGTCTCAATCGGGCACATCCGGCCGTAGTGGGTCGGGTGCACGTCGCGCACCTCAAAGCCTGCGCGTTCGCGGGTCAGACCGCCCGGCCCGAGGGCCGACAGGCGACGCTTGTGCGTCACTTCCGAAAGCGGGTTGGTCTGGTCCATGAACTGCGACAGCTGCGAGGAGCCGAAGAACTCGCGCACGGCAGCCGCGGCGGGCTTCGCGTTGATCAGGTCCTGCGGCATGACGGTGTCGATCTCGACCGACGACATACGCTCTTTGATCGCGCGCTCCATGCGGAGCAGGCCGACACGGTACTGGTTTTCCATCAGTTCGCCGACGGAACGGACGCGACGGTTGCCGAGGTGGTCGATGTCGTCCACTTCGCCACGGCCATCACGCAGTTCGACCAGCGCCTTGATGCACTTGACGATATCGTCACGGTCCAGCGTGCGCTGGGTGTCCGGCTTGTCGAGCGCCAGACGCATGTTCATCTTCACGCGGCCAACGGCCGAGAGGTCGTAGCGCTCGCTATCGAAGAACAGCGTGTCGAAGAGGGCCGAAGCGGCCTCGACGGTCGGCGGCTCACCCGGACGCATGACGCGGTAGATGTCCATGAGCGCGCTGTTGCGGTCCATGTTCTTGTCTTGCGCCATCGTGTTGCGCATGTAGGCGCCGACGGTGATGTTGTCGATGTCGAGAACGGGGATCTCGGTGACGCCCGCGTCGATCAGCTCTTTCAGGGTGCCGCCGGTGACGTCGCCGTCTTTGTCGACTTCCCAGGTCAGCTCATCGCCGGCTTCGACGTAGATCGCGCCGGTTTCTTCGTTGATGATGTCCTTGGAGACGAATTTGCCGACGATCTGCTCGAACGGCAGCAGCAGGTTCTTCACCTTGCCTTCGTCGATCAGCTTCTTCACCGCGCGCGGGGTCACCTTTTTGGTGGCCTCGGCGATGATCTCTCCGGTGTCCGCGTCCACGAGATCGTGGGTCGGGCGCGTGCCGCGCACCCGCTCGGGGAAGAACTTCGTCACCCAGCCTTCGCCGCGACGCAGCGTGTAGGTCACGGTGTCGTAGTAGGCATCCATTATCTCTTCTTGGCCAAGGCCCAGTGCGTAAAGCAGGGTCGTGACCGGAAGTTTCCGGCGGCGGTCGATACGTGCAAAGACGATGTCCTTGGCGTCGAATTCGAAGTCGAGCCAGGAGCCGCGGTAGGGAATGATGCGGCAGGCGAAGAGCAGCTTGCCCGAGCTGTGGGTCTTGCCTTTGTCATGGTCGAAGAAGACGCCCGGCGAGCGGTGCATCTGGGACACGATCACGCGTTCGGTGCCGTTCACGATGAACGTACCGTTCGGGGTCATCAGAGGCATGTCGCCCATGAAGACGTCTTGTTCCTTGATGTCCTTGACGGACTTCGCACCGGTGTCTTCGTCGATATCAAACACGATGAGGCGCAGGGTGACCTTCAGCGGAGCGCTGTAGGTCATGTCGCGCTGCATGCACTCTTCGACGTCGTACTTGGGCTTTTCCAGTTCGTAGTTGACGAACTCGAGAACGGCGGTCTCGTTGAAATCCTTGATCGGGAAAACCGACTGGAAGACGCCCTTGATGCCTTCACCGTCGGTGGGCTGCAGCTGGTCGCCGGATTTCAGGAAGAGTTCGTAGGAGCTTTTCTGAACCTCGATGAGGTTCGGCATCTCCAGAACCTCGCGAATTTTACCGTAATATCTGCGGAGACGTTTCTGGCCAAGAAAGCTTTGCGCCATAGGTCTGTTCACCTTTCGCTTCTCACTGGACGCGCATGCTGTCGGGCACCAGCAGCACATCCATCCGAGACGGCAGTGTTCCGATCCATTCCTGGCCCCTGTCCCACCAGAGGCCTCCCGATCCTGGAACTCGCCTGAGAGAGGCCCCGGCCCTTCGGCAGAAGGGGCCTCTCTGAGACGGGTTCGGCTGGACCCGGAAAACTCCGGATCCAGCCTGTAGTCTCAATTGCTCCGGGCAGACCCGGACAGCAATTACTTGAGCTCGATTTCTGCGCCTGCTTCTTCGAGCTTCTTCTTGATCTCTTCGGCTTCGTCCTTGGAGACGCCTTCTTTGACAGCCTTGCCGCCGGCTTCCACCAGCTCTTTGGCTTCTTTCAGGCCCAGGCCGGTGATGCCGCGGACTTCTTTGATCACGTTGATCTTCTTGTCGCCTGCCGACTTGAGGATCACGTCGAATTCGGTCTTTTCTTCCTCAGCTGCTGCGTCGCCGCCAGCTGCCGGACCAGCCATCATCACTGCGCCGCCTGCTGCGGGCTCGATGCCGTACTCGTCCTTGAGGATGGTTTTCAGTTCTTGTGCTTCGAGCAGCGTCAGACCGACGATTTGCTCTGCAAGTGCTTTAAGATCAGCCATTTTACGTATTCCGTCTAGCTAGATGTGTTCCAACGTGCGGGTCTTCAACCCCACGAAGATCTGGTGGGATGCCGTTACGCCGCTTTCTCTTCGATGGTCGAGAGAATCGAGGCGATGTTCGATGCAGGTGCGCCAATTGCACCGGCGATGTTCGAAGCAGGCGCGCCGATGCAGCCGACGATGGAAGCAATAAGCTCATCGCGCGACGGCATTTTCGACACGGCCTCGACACCGGCCCGGTCCAGAGCCGTTCCGCCCATTGCGCCGCCGAGGATCTCGAACTTCGAGTTTGCCTTGGCGAAGTCCTCAACCACCTTGGCAGCTGCCACGGGGTCTTCGGAGTAGGTCAGAACGGTCATGCCCTCGAGGTATTCGGAAATGCTTTCGCACTCCGAGCCCTTGAGAGCGATCTTGGCGAGCCTGTTCTTGGCGACGCGAACCGACGTGTCAGCCGCGCGGGCGCGGGCACGAAGATCCGTCATCTCGGCAACCGTGAGACCTTCGTAGCGGCTAACCACCACGACGCCAGAGCTTTCAAAGATCTGGCCGAGTTCCTCGACCACTTTCTCTTTCTGGGCTCTATCCACAGTTTCACTCCAAGTTATGGAGGGGATTCGACCCCTCCGGCTCGTTCTGCCGGGTCTCCCCGGCCTCAAGGTCCGATCGGGTCGTCACATCGCGCCACCGGAACACAAGGCCCGGAACGTTATGTCTCTTCCCGTCTCAGGCAGGATTTAAGAGAAAACAGATCAAGAATCCGCCGCTCACCCACCGTCTCGGACGAAATCGAGGGCCGCCACGAATCGTGCGCTGCCCTCGTCTGCTCCGCTTACCGGGTTTTACGCCCCTTGCCAAGGGCGGATCGCCCCAAATGCGGAGACGCGCAGTCTACCACCGGTTCCGCAAGATGCAATCACGCAGGTGTCTAAGATGCGAACCAGCGCCACGGCTTGCAATTCGCGCCTAGATCCGCCGTCTCCCCTGCCCCGCCGAGACTTGACGACGGTCGAAGCTAACACCGCACCCAAATGCAAAAGGCCCCACCGTTTCCGGCGGGGCCTTCGCAATCAGATCGGGTCAGATCACTCGACGTTGGCCGAGGTCACGTCAACCGACACACCCGGGCCCATGGTCGAGCTGAGCGAGATCTTCTGAACGTAGGTGCCCTTTGCACCGGTCGGCTTCGCCTTGGCGACCGCGCCAACGAAGGCACGGATGTTCTCGGCGAGCTTGGCTTCGTCGAAGGACGCTTTGCCAACACCGGCGTGGATCACGCCAGCTTTTTCCACCTTGAACTGAACCTGGCCACCCTTCGCGTCCTTGACCGCCTGAGCGACGTCCATGGTCACGGTGCCGACCTTCGGGTTCGGCATCAGGTTGCGCGGGCCGAGCACTTTGCCCAGACGACCGACGATCGGCATCATGTCCGGGGTCGCGATGCAGCGATCGAAATCGATGGTGCCGCCCTGAATGGTTTCCATCAGGTCTTCGGCGCCCACGATGTCTGCACCAGCGGCCTGAGCTTCTTCAGCTTTCGGGCCACGTGCAAAGACTGCGACGCGCACGGTTTTGCCGGTGCCGTTGGGCAGGCCGACAACGCCGCGGACCATCTGGTCTGCGTGACGCGGGTCAACACCGAGGTTCATCGCGATCTCGACGGTTTCGTCGAATTTGGCCGAGGCGTTTGCCTTGATCAGAGCGACCGCTTCTTCAACGGTCACGTCTTCTTTGCCGGCAAAGGCTTCACGGGCGGCGCGGGTGCGTTTTCCGAGTTTTGCCATCTTACTTAACCTCGATGCCCATCGACTTGGCCGAGCCAAGGATGATCTGCATTGCCTGCTCGACGTCGTTCGCCGACAGGTCCTTCATCTTCGCTTCGGCGATCTCGCGCACCTGAGCGACGGTGACGGTCGCAACGGTCTCGCGGCCGGGGTTCTCGGCACCACGGGGACGGTTACGCTTGCCAACGGGCTTCAGACCGGCAGCCTTCTTCAGGTAATAAGACGCGGGGGGCGTCTTGATGTCCATGGTGAAGGACTTATCCTGATAGTAGGTGATCTCGGTCGGGCAGGGTGCGCCAACTTCCATGTCCTGCGTCTTGGCGTTGAACGCCTTGCAGAATTCCATGATGTTGATGCCGCGCTGACCCAGTGCCGGACCCACGGGCGGCGACGGGTTGGCTTTGCCTGCAGGAATCTGCAGCTTCATCTTGCCAGCAAGTTTCTTGGCCATCTGGCCTCTCCTTTTTCCATGCCCGACGGACGCGTCCGCCAAGCGTTCTATGGTGTGGTCTGGTCCGGGCAGCGCGCTGCCCTCGCCTCCCACCTGTTGGCGGGGTCACCCCCGCCGAGACGCTCAGCCCTGCTTCGAGACCTGAGTGAATTCCAGCTCGACCGGGGTTTCCCGGCCAAAGATCGACACCGACACGCGCAGGCGCTGGTTGTCGTCGTCCACGCCCTCGACCATGCCATCGAAGCCCTCGAAGGGGCCGTCGTTGACTTTGACCTTCTCGCCCACCTCGAAGTGGATGAGCGTGCGGGGCGCTTCTTCGCCTTCCTGGACCCGGCCGAGGATCGCCTGAACTTCGGCGTCGCGCATCGGCATCGGGCGGCCCTGCGGACCAAGGAAACCGGTGACCCGGTTGATCGAGTTGACCAGGTGATACCCCTGATCAGACATTTCCATGTGCACGAGCACATAGCCCGGCATGAAGCGGCGCTCGGTCGTGACCTTCTTGCCGCGGCGGATCTCGATGACCTCCTCGGTCGGCACGAGAACCTCGTCGATCTGGTCCTCAAGCGCCTGCTCGGCCACCGCCTGACGGATCTGCTCCGCGATCTTCTTCTCGAAGTTCGACAGAACGCTCACCGAATACCACCGCTTCGCCATCGGGCCCCTCTTCGTTTCTCGGCCACCTTGCCAGCGGCCTGTTCAGATGCGCGCCCGAAGGCGTGCTGCAGGTTCGTCGCGGATGCGCCGCGCCCCAAAAGAAAACCGGCGTGCAACCGAATCGCTGCACGCCCGCTCTGGGTAAGTTGGTCGTGCACTACCGCCACCGGGCGCCGATTTCAAGGGCTGCCCGCCGGCAAGCCCTCTGCGCTATAAAGGCGCTTCCTCTTGGCTGAAATATCCCGGGGGAGTCCGCACATGCGGACGGGGACAGCGCCCCCTGCCCCGGCTCAGCCGAAGAAGGACAGCAGGCCTTGCAGACCCGTGCGGATCAGGATGTCGACCAGCGCGAAAAAGATCGCGGTCAGCGTCGCCATGACAAAGACGGTGATCGTGGTCAGCACCACTTCGCGACGGGTCGGCCAGGCGATCTTGCCGATCTCGGACCGCGTCTGCTGGATGAACTGGAGCGGGTTGGTCATGCAGGTCTGCCTTGCGGGAAATCCTCGGTTGGCGGGTCGTATACGCCCGGTCGCCGCGTGTGACAAGCAGAGTCCCGCTCGCGAGGTCTGTTGCGGCTGCGGCGCGGACCTGCAGGTGACGCACACGCCTTGAAGCAGAGAGAGCGGTAGTTTGGTCGCCTGACCGCTGAGTTTCCGATGACAAACTCCTGAACGCACATGGCCGAACGTGATGGAACTGGATCAGTGCCGCCGCGTTCGCGCGCGCCTCGCTCGGCCCAGCCCGACCATCAAGGCAGGTCACGGAAATTACACGGGAAATTTCGACACCTCAGCGGCGGAACGCTTTTCCGACCGGCGGGGTTGGGTGGCCAGAAGCGAAAAGGCGACGACCCGCCACCCGCTACGAGAAACTCTTTATGGAGGACTATACGATGAAACGCATTCTTACCATTACCGCCCTCTCTTCGGTTCTTGCCACCGGCGCGCTTGCCGCAACGGAAGAGCAGTCCAACCTGATCAACCAGTATGCGCCCGACGTCAATGTCGAGATGCTGAGCGACCAGCAGGTCATCGAAGCCTTCGCCATCGCCAACAGCGGCGACTCGGACATCCACAAGGGTGAGAAGATCGAAGCCATCGCCATGCGCGACGAAGAGCCGATGACCTTCTCGGCCGAGCAGATGGCGCAGATCGAAGAATACCTGCCCGCCGAAACGGTGATGATGATGACCGGTCAGCAGCGCGGCGACGCTCTGGCGATCATCAACGGTGCTGACACCGATGACGATGTGAAGGCTCAGCTCATGGCGCTCGCCGACGAAGCCACCCCGGCGCTGACCCCGGCAGAAGTGTCGCGCGTCGAGACCCTCGCGCCCGACGCTGACCTGACCGTTCTGACCGCCGAGCAGGTGAGCCAGATCCGCGCCCTCATCTACACCGATGAGAACGACGCGCAGCTCAAAGGCCGCATCATGGATGTTGTGTCGTAAGACGACTGCATAGCAATATGCTGTAGGTGATCTCGGTCACCTCCGCATGGCCATATGGGCCGCGCCGGAAATCTCCGGTGCGGCCCTTCGCGTTCCACCTCAGGTTTAACGTCAATTTCCGAGTGCAACATCGCCTCATGAAGCACGGCAGAAGGCCCCTTTGCATTGAACTTGGGTGATTTTTGCTGACTGCGGCGACAATCATCGCGCATGATGCGCCGCAAGATTGTCTGCAAGTTTTGTAAAAAGCGGCCGCATTTGAGACCTTTGATTGAACAGTACACGTCTATTCGGCTGCACCTTCTCGGGCCCCTGTGTCTTCAGGATCGCGAGGGTCGTGATTGCACGCCGCAAAGTCAGCCCGCGCAGGCGGTGCTGGCGATGCTGGCGCTCGCGCCGCGGGGCACTATCCGCCGCAGCCGCCTGCAGAGTTTGATGTGGTCCAACAAAGAGGCGCATTTTGCCTCGCAAAGCCTGCGCAGCGCGCTTTATGCGCTGCGCCGTGGTCTCACCAAGGCCGGAGGCGAGGGGCTGCTGCTCTCCGACAGCGCCAGCATCACTCTGCAGACCGAAAATCTGTGGATTGACGTGTTGGCCTTGGATCAGCCAGACGAAATGGCGCGCCTGCGCGAGCGCTACGGTGCTGCGGTTCCCGAACTGCTCGAAGGGCTCGACCTCCGCTCGGCGGATGACGAATTCGAAGATTGGCTGCGGGTTCAGCGCAGCCATTGGCGCGAGCGTCTGCTGGAGGCCCCGACGGCAGAGGCAGCCTCACCCGGGCCCTCCAAAGACCCCGCCCCCCATCGCGGCGCGGTGATCGGACTTCTGCCCAGTGCCAGCCAACCCGCAGACAGCATGCTGCGGTTTCAGGCCGACACGCTGCTCGAACAGCTGATCTTTGGCGTGCAGCACCTCGTGCCGACGACGATCAACGACTTTCGCGAGACCTTGCCCGGAACCGTGCCCGGCGACAGCCTGAACAATCGCCCGGACATCCTGCTGCGGATGAGCAGCAGTTGCTTCGGCAACAGCGCGGGCCTTCGGCTTCAGGCGTTTCACGGCAGCGACAACAGCCTGCTCTGGTCACTCTCTTCGCCCCCGATCGACAAAACACAGATGAGCGTCGAAAGCACCGCGCTCGCCCGTTTCGTCGGCGAAGCCATGGACCGCATTTGCCATACGCTGACCTCGCCACACGGGCTGCGGCGCGACGCGGTGATCTCCCCGTTCCACGCCATCGTCGAGATGTTCCGTCTCGATCACAGCGCGCTTGACGCGCTCAAAGGCGAGTTGCAGCACGCCTATGGCATCACGCGAAGCACCACCTACCTCAGTATTCTCGCCTATCTGAACACTTTCACCGTGGGCGAGCATTGGCAGAGCTTCTCGCCGCTGGTGGCCGAGGAAACCGCCGATCTTGTCGCCCGCGTCGAGGCCGAACAGCCGTGGAATGGCGTCGCCATGGCGCTGGCAGGCCACGCCAAGGCCTATGTGCTGCACGACATGCTGGGCGCCGAGTTGCTGCTGAAGCGGGCGGTCGAGATCAATCCCTATATGGCGATCAGCTGGGACCACCTTGCGCTGCACGCGCTTTACACCGCGCGCTACGATCTGGCCTCCACCGCGTCGCGCCGGGCCGAGGCACTGGGACACTGCAGCCCGCTCGCCTTCACCTATGAGCAGACGCGCTGCATGATCGACACGCTTGAGGCGCGCTTCGACAGCGCGGCGGCACTGGGCCAGCGCATTCTGGCGCGGCGGCCCCGCTTCGGCGCGGCACTGCGCTACACCGCCATCAGCCTCGCGCATCTGGGAAAGCTCGACGAGGCGCGCGTCCTCATCGGGCGCATCCGCGAGATGGACCCGGATTTCTCGCCCAGCTGGGTGGACCGGAACCGCATGGCGGTGAATGATGAAAACGGACGTCTCATTTTGTCCGCGGGTTTGAAAAAAGCGATTTGCTAAAGATCGGGAGAGGGACATGTCTTCATTTGGAGAGACACTTCGCAACAGTTGGCTGCTTGCGGTCGGTGACAGCTTTGAGCTGAGCGCCCCCGCCGAGGCTCCGCCGGGACTGGTGGCGGGCGGCGCGGCGGTTCTTGGGGCCAATGCCGCGGGCAGCGGCGGCGCTTCGGCAGTTCTGAACCGGAACCGCAACAGGAACCGTAACCGCAATCGCAACAGGAACCGAAATCGCAACCGCAACAGGAACCGCACCAACGTCGAGGGCGGCAGCGCCTCTTACGAATACGGGGACATCCTGCTACCGTGGCGCGAGATCGAACGGTTGCACCAATTGCGCGACTATTGGATCGACCTGCCGATCGGCCTGCCCCCTGCCCTCTCGGTGCTCCACGCCCAAACGCTGGAGCTTTTCGACAAGCAGGTGCTGCGTGACACCGACGCGCACCGAGGGCGCAAAGACGAGATCCTGCGCGAGGCCGAACTGGAGCTGTCGGGCTACCTGCGGCCACTGGGGATCGAAAACCTGTCCGGCTATGACCACACGGTGGCGCTTTTCCTGATGGTGGCCCGCCTCGCCGAGGAGGTGGGCATGCGCTACAAGGAGCGCTTCAACGTGCCGCGCCCCAGTGCGGTCGAGCCGCGCCTGCGGCCCTATATCCCGGTGCCGGCGCATGCCTCATGGCCATCGAACCATTCGCTGCAGTCGTTCTCGATTGCCTTCGTCTTCAGCCGCGTGCTGCCCGAGCATCCGGGCATCGTAGAGCTGTTCCGCAGCGCCCGGCGCATCGCCGAGAACCGCGAATGGGCCGGCATCCACTACCCCGCCGACACCAAGGCCGGGCATGATCTGGCGCGGATGCTGACGCCGGTGTTCGAGGTGGTGCTGGAAGAGCAAATGCTGCGCGCCCGCGCCGAGTGGCTCTGAGGAGGTAGGATCATGGCACGCATCACCCCGCCCGCAAGCACCCGTGGCTCGGGCCGCTACGATGGCTACCACGCGCTTTGGCATCTCTTCACGCTGGGCCTCATGGACCACCCGGACGGCTTTGACAGCAGCGCATGGGACGCGGCAGAAGAGCGCATCAAGCAGGGCGACGAGCCCATTCGCGTTGCGCTGATCGACGTCTCGGTGGCCCCGTCTCACCCCAACCTCGAAGGGGCCATCGCCTGGGACCTCGCGGTGGATTTCTTCTCGAACCGGCTCGGCACCTTTCCCGATCCTGCGGGCTCTCGGCTGCAAACGTTGCTGGCCGCCGCCACGCCCGTCGGCAATGCCACCGCGCAGGCGCTTCAGGCTGAGATGACGGCGCATATGGCGGCGGAATACACCGCTGCGCAGTCGGCAACCGACACCAGCCAGCGCATCTTTCCCGCCACCTCCGCCGCCTTCTCGGGGCATGGCACCGCCATGGCTGGGCTGATCGGCGCGCGCCCCGTTGCCGCCGCGGACGTAAACCTCGTCGGCACGCACCTTCGGCCCCTGCCGAACGGCCCCGATCTGCAGGTGGACAGCCCGCTTGCGGGCCACGGCCTGCCATATATCGGCGTCGATCCGACCTGCGAGATCGTTCCGATCTCGACCAGCTTCGATCCCGACCCAGAGCAGTTCCTCGCCGCGATGCTCTATGCGCATCTTATCGACGCCGATCTGATCGTTCTGGCGCGCGACTTCCCCGATCCGTGGCGCAGCCCGGTGACCGACCTTCCCGCGACCAGCGATGGCACCAGCGCGCCGCGCGAGCGGCACCTTCTGCGCAAGACCTACCCGGTGAGTTACTCGAAGCAGGAGGCCACACTCTGGGCCGCGCTGCATGATCTGGTACCGCAGATGTCGCTCAAGCGTCCGATCCTGTGCGCCAGCGGCAATGGCGGCGACGGCACCCGGCTTTATCCCGGATCTCTGGCGGCTGACGACAATGGCATCATCCTCGTCGGTGCGCACACCAGCGAGGGCCTGCGGGCGGGCTATTCCAACACCGGCTCGACAACCGTTCCGATCACCCTTTACGCGCCGAGCGGCGACAGCGAGCGGCTGGACCAGCAGAGCGTGCGGCTCGACCAGATGGCGCCGGATTTCTACGCCAGCACCCACTCGCCCAGCTATCTGGAGGATGGGGAGACCTACTCTCCGCTCGATGTGATCAGCACCGATGTGCCGGGCGCCGCCGGCTATAACGGCAGCCCCTTCCCCGAGATCCTGCCCTCCGAGGACACATTGCCCGACTACCGGTCGTATTACTGCCGGTTCAGCGGAACCTCGGCGGCAACCGCCATCGCCGCGGGGATGTTGGCACTGGCGATGAGCGCGGGAAAGATCGCGCGAGGTGACGGCGTGGCGGCCAAGCAAAAGCTGCGCGGCACAATGGATCCCACCGATGATGGCGCCGCAGAGCCCAAACTGAACTGGGCGAACATCTAGGCGGCATTAGGCGGCATGGGCACAGGTGAGCACAGCGGCCCCGTGGGTTGCGAGAGGGTCCCGCCGTGATTGCAAGATCATCCGGCGCTGCCTAGGCTGACGCAATCTCGGCAAACGGAAGGGATGTCATGCGCGACCGGAGCTTTGGCAGAACGATCTGGAACCTGATCCTCGCGGTGCTCAATGCCACGCTGATCCTTCTGGCCCTGTGCCTGTTCCTCGCCTTGCAGCTGACACACCGCGCGCAGGAGATCACCGACAGTTTCGCGCGCAATCTCGTCTCGCTCGACCCGTTGCGCGCCGAGATCGGCGAGATGACCTCGGAGATGAGCGGGCTGCGGAGCGATCTGGGTGCCTTGCGCGAGGACAGTTCGGATCTGACATCAGACGCGGCACAGCGGATCACCGCGCGGCTCGACAAGCTGGAAGGCCGGCTAGACACCGCGGCGCAGCGCATCGACGGGCTGATCTCGAGCCCCGAGAAACTGGTCGATCAGGCGATCGACCGGGCCGCCGAAGAGATCAAGCTGGGGATCGGCGAGTGGCGCAGATGCACGCCCGTCGACACGCTGTCGCTGGCGGGGCCCGAGGCGCTCACACCGCCTCGAACACCAGCCCCATCGAATCCCGCAGGGTGATCGGCCCGCCAAGGTAGTCATCGCCAATGCCGGGGCTGCGCAGCACCAGCCGCCAGTCCCGCCCGCGCTCGGCCTCCGGCAGCAGTTTCAGCGGCTCGATCTCGTCGGTTTCGCGGCCTTCCATGTGGCAAACGGCGAACACCTTGCGTCCTTCGGGGCCGTTACGAAGCGCGGCGAAAACGGTGCGCCCGTCTAGCGGCTCGAGATAGCGAAACTGATCGGCCTCGCCGAAATTGCCGCGCAGCCACGGGTTCGACTGCCGGAAGTCGCGCAATTTGCGCATGAAGCCGGTCTGGTTCGGATCGAGATACGACAAGTAGTGCGAGACGTTGCAGTATTCGTGCATGTCGTCCATCCACGCGCAGGCGATCTGCTTGAGCAGCCCCACGGTGAACCGATCCGGTCCGGCCAGCGGCGGCTCGACCGCGTTGAGCAGCGCAGCAATCGTGTTGAGGTCGTATTCGGTCACCTCGACCAGCGCTGGCAGAAACTCGAAGAACCGCGCCAGATCCTCGCGGGTCTCAAAGCCCAGTTCCTTCAGCCGCCGGAAGTTGCCGGGGATCGAATAGCTGTAACTGTCGACCTGCCATTTGAGGCTGATCGCCTCTTCGGCCACGACCTTCACCCCGTATTTGTCATCCTGATTGCGGATGAACCCCCAACTGGCGCGCGCCGTGGCGTTGAGGAAATCCATCGGCACGCCGGGGAACACCGCATAGGTCAGAATCGACACCGCCGGGTTGTCATAGGCCTTGTCGAGGATCTCCATCTTGGTGTCGCCAAGCCGGGTGTTGATGTTGAGCTTGGGGTTCACCTGCGTGCCCCGGCGCAGCGTGTCGTGGTTGGCCGTGCCCGATATCCAATTGGCGCCATGCGCGAGGATCTCTTTGATGCGCCAATACTTCGACAGCCAGAACGTGTAGATGAACGGCGTGTTGTGGGCGAAGGTCAGCGGCCCCCATTGGAACACGTCCGGATCATGCGTCTGGTTCTCGATCACCGCGCGGTAGGTCGAGCTCAGTTCCCAATCCTCGTCGGGCCACGGACGGCCATCCTCGAAGACGAACCACGGCTGGTAGCTGGTCCCGGCCACCTCCTGTTCGAGCCCCGACATCTCGGCAAGATAGTCATCGTCGTGGCGCAGCGTTTGCGCCGCCCAGTCCCACCATTTGAAGTCCTGCGCACCGTCGACCCGCACGCCGTCCGCGCCGAAGTTCACCTTGCGCCGCTGCATCTCCAGAAGGATGCCGCGCACATAGGGGTTCAGATAGTCGAGGTTCTGGCCGTACATATTGGGCCCGGCGAAATAATGGCTCGACAGCACATCAAGCCCCTGATTGTCGGAATGCCCGAACACCACGTCGAGGATCAGCTTCTTGGGCTTACCCGGAAAGTTGTGCAGCGCGGCGGCAAGATCGACCAACTCATCAGGCCGCGCGGTTTCCAGCAGCACCGGGTTCACCGTCGCCATGCCCGAGATCACCACGTCGTAACCCCAGTTGGTGGTGTTGGGGCGGGTCAGCGTCGCCTCGACCCGCTCTTCGCTGGCCGCGCCTTCGGTCCAGAAGGGCGGTCCGGCCTCATAGACCGTCGTCGGCTCCACCGGGAGCGGCTGCACCGCATCATAGCCCATAAAGAGCTCATCCGCCGGCTCAAGCGGCAGCCCATGCGCCACGCGCTCGGCGAGACGCTGGATCTGCCGGGTCAGGCTGGCCAATGTGCCGCCCGCAGTGGCGGTGGGGATATGCAGTTGCAGGATGCTGGTGGGCGGAGTGAACTTATGCGGCGCATCGCCTTTGAGGGCCTCGAAATAGCCCTTGTCGGTGCGCGCCTCCTGCATCGCGGCCACGTCATAGACCTCGGCTGGCGCAAAGGCGCCATAGGGCACCGACATGGCCAGCGGGTCGAGAATACGGGTGTAATTGTGATCCGCGTCGCGCCAGACCAGCGCATAGAAATCGCCGGTCACATCGCGCGTGCCCGCCTTCACCCCGCTCACCACGCAGAAGGCGAACGCCTCGCAGCGCTGCACAGGCAAGAGCACCCGCTCGAAGGCGATCTCGCTATGCGAGACCGCAAGATCAAGCTCGGCCCCCGCTTCGGGCCGCAAAAGCTCGATAAAGATGTCGCCGTCCGCGATGCTCCAGTCCTGCAATTCAGGAACGAAGAAGCCAAAGACCACCCGGTCTCCTTCGACCTGAGCTCCAAGACGCCGCGCGATGCTGCGCCCGGCGCTGAAGCGGTCCTCGGCGGTGGTGAGGATGCGCTCGCACCAATCGGCAAGCTCGGCGGTCGCTTCGGCGTCGAAGGCGGGCGGGTCCATACGGTCGTACACGTGGCGTCTCCTGTGGTCTTGCGGTCCGGGTCTGGGCCCTGATGCGGATCAGGAATCTTCGGGGGTGAACATCAGCGTCGACAAGGGCGGCAGCATCATGCGGGCCGAGGCTGGCTGCCCCTTCAGGCCGGGCTGGTCGGCATGCACGCGCCCCATGTTGCCCACGCCAGCCCCACCATAGGCCGTCGCATCGCTGTTGAAAATCTCGCGCCATGCCCCGCCCTTCGGCATCCCGACGGCAAAGCCATCCTGCGCGACGGCAGAGAAATTGCAAACCACCACCACCGGCGGATCACCCGGCGCCCCTTTGCGCAGCCACGCAAAAACGTTTTGCTCGGCCGCATCGGCGTCCAGCCACTCAAATCCCTCGGGCAGGCAGTCGTAGCGATGCAGCGCGGGCATCTCGCGGTAGAGACGGTTGAGGTCGCGCACGAGGCTTTGCATTCCGGCGTGGCGCGGCTGATCCAGCAGGTCCCAGTCCAGTTGCCCCTCAAAGGCCCACTCACGCGACTGCGCGAACTCCTGCCCCATGAACAGCAGCTTCTTACCGGGATGCCCCCACATGAACCCATAGTATGCGCGCAGGTTGGCGAATTTCTCGGCCAACTGCCCCGGCATCTTGCCCAGCATAGAGCCTTTGCCATGCACCACCTCATCATGGCTGAGCGCCAGCACGAAGTTCTCGGAGAAGGCATAGGTCAGCCCGAAGGTCACCTGATGATGGTGATGCTGGCGATAGATCGGATCGAGCGCGACATAGCTCAACGTGTCGTGCATCCAGCCCATGTTCCACTTGAAGCCAAAGCCAAGCCCGCCATCCTCGACCGGGCGCGAGACCTTGGGAAAGGCGGTGCTCTCCTCGGCGACGGTCATCGTGCCGGGCATGGCGCCATAGACCTCGATATTCATCCGGCGCAGCAGATCGATCGCCTCGTAATTCTCGCGACCGCCGTCCTTGTTCGGCACCCACTCGCCGTCATTGCGCGAATAGTCGCGGTAGAGCATCGAGGCCACCGCATCCACGCGCAGCCCGTCCACATGGTATTCCTGTACCCAGTAGCTGGCATTGGCGACGAGGAAATTGGCCACTTCGCGGCGGCCAAAATCATAGATCAGCGTGTTCCAGTCGCGGTGGAAGCCTTCGCGCGGATCACCGTACTCATAAAGCGGCGTGCCATCGAACTTCGCGAGCCCATGCGCATCCGACGGAAAATGCGCCGGCACCCAGTCCAGCAGAATGCCCAGACCTTTCTGATGCGCGGCATCCACCAGATCGCGGAACTCATGCGGCGGCCCGTGCCGCACCGTCGGCGCGTAAAGCCCGGTCGGCTGATACCCCCACGAGCCGTCGAAAGGATGCTCGGCCACCGGTAGAAGCTCGATATGGGTGAACCCCATGTCCGCCGCATAGTCCACCAGCTTGACCGCCGCTTCCTTGTAAGAGATCGGGCGATCGTTCTGCGTCCCGTCGCGCCACCAAGAACCGAGGTGCACCTCATAGATCGAGATCGGCGCCTCCCGCGCGTTCCGCGCCGCACGGCTCTCCATCCAAGCGCCGTCGTCCCAGGCGTAGCCAGAGATATCCCGCACCACGCTGGCATTGTCGGGCCGCAACTGACCACCAAAGCCCACCGGATCAGCCTTCAGCGGAAGCACCTGCCCCGAACCATCGACGATCTCATACTTGTAGAGCGTCCCCTCGCCCAAGTCGGGCAGGAAAATCTCCCACACACCGCTTCCGCGTTTGCGCAGAACGTCGCGTCGCCCATCCCAGTCGTTGAACGGCCCGACCACTGAAACCCGCTGCGCATGCGGCGCCCAAAGGGCAAAATGCGTGCCCTGCACGCCTTCATGCTCCATCACATGCGCGCCGAGCGCCTCCCAGAGCCGACGATGCGTGCCCTCGGCGATCAGATGCACGTCCAGATCGCCAAGCACCGGGCCGAAGCTATAGGGGTCCCGATAGCTGATGGTCTCCCCCGCGGTCGTGGTCTTGCGCAGCACATAGCCGCCCTGCCCCGCGATCTCGCCGGTAAAAATCTCTTCGGCCCCCTGCACAGGCTCAAGCTCCACGATTCCGCCAGACGCGATCGCAAACATCCGGTCGGCGCCGGGCGCGAACACCGAGATCGCCACACCGCCCCGCGCGGGATGCGGCCCGAGCATGGAGAAAAGATCGTCCGCCGTTCCCTCGGCGATGGCGCGTGCTTGGGCCAGCTGCATGGTGAAAGGTCTCCCTTGCTCGGCTTTGCAGGTCCCGCGCGCATGGCGCGGCGCGGGTGCCCCTAGACCTAACGCATTCCCGCGCGCGGTCAAAAACGGGCGGCCCAATCAGTCCAGAGAGGCGAGCTCCTGCTCGGGGGCAGGATTTCCTGACCAATATATTGGCGTTACGCCGTGTGGCTGCACGTCTTCCACGCACGGCGCAGTAGGCGGCGCAGTATCGCTGGCGCACTCGACAGCAGGCCGCGATTGGGCGTCGAGTGTCGTGCGGACCACGGAAACGCAAAAAGCAGCCTGACTGGCTGCTTGAATGTGTTTGGATATTTGGGTTCGACTGGTTGCGGGAGTAGGATTTGAACCTACGACCTTCAGGTTATGAGCCTGACGAGCTACCGGGCTGCTCCATCCCGCGACAGAGTCGATTTGTATCGTTTTGAGAGATACGTTGATTTATTGAGGGTTTTACTAGGTTTGGCGGTGACCTACTCTCCCACGTCTTGAGACGCAGTACCATTGGCGCGGCAGCACTTAACGGCCGGGTTCGGAATGGAGCCGGGTGTTTTGCTTGCGCTATGACCACCAAACCAAGAAAAACCCACAACGCTGCGCGTTGTGGCTTTTTTTGGTTTGGTTGGCGGCAGACAGCGTCTCGCGAAGCGACGACGCGTTGCCGCACCTCTCCATGCCGGGCGCAGCGCTAATCAACGAGTTACCAAGTCAAGTATGTGTAGGGGTTGTATGCTTCGATTGATCTTGGAACAGCCTTGCTGTTCCTGGATCGGATCAAGCCTATCGGGCCATTAGTACCGGTCAGCTGAATGCATTGCTGCACTTACACCTCCGGCCTATCGACGTGGTGGTCTTCCACGGCCCTCAGGGATACCTTGTTTTGAGGGGGGCTTCCCGCTTAGATGCCTTCAGCGGTTATCCTGTCCGATCATAGCTACCCAGCACTGCCGTTGGCACGACAACTGGTCCACCAGTGGATCGTTCACCCCGGTCCTCTCGTACTAGGGGCAACTCCTCTCAAGTATCCTACACCCACGGCAGATAGGGACCGAACTGTCTCACGACGTTCTAAACCCAGCTCACGTACCTCTTTAAATGGCGAACAGCCATACCCTTGGGACCTGCTCCAGCCCCAGGATGAGATGAGCCGACATCGAGGTGCCAAACACTGCCGTCGATATGGACTCTTGGGCAGTATCAGCCTGTTATCCCCGGCGTACCTTTTATCCGTTGAGCGATGGCCCTCCCACTTGGGACCACCGGATCACTATGGCCGTCTTTCGACTCTGCTCGACTTGTCAGTCTTGCAGTCAGGCTGGCTTCTGCCATTGCACTCAACGAGCGATTTCCGACCGCTCTGAGCCAACCTTCGCGCGCCTCCGTTACGCTTTAGGAGGCGACCGCCCCAGTCAAACTACCCGCCACACAGGGTCCCGGAACCCGATAAGGGATCGCGGTTAGACATCAAGCAATGCAAGGGTGGTATCTCAAGGGAGGCTCCACGGACACTGGCGTGTCCGCTTCGAAGCCTACCACCTATCCTGCACATGCATGGCCTGATGCCAGTGTGAAGCTGTAGTAAAGGTGCACGGGGTCTTTCCGTCTAACCGCGGGAAGCCTGCATCTTGACAGGCAATTCAATTTCGCTGAGTCGATGTTGGAGACAGCGGGGAAGTCGTTACGCCATTCGTGCAGGTCGGAACTTACCCGACAAGGAATTTCGCTACCTTAGGACCGTTATAGTTACGGCCGCCGTTTACCTGGGCTTCAATTCAGAGCTCTCACCCCTCCTTTTAACCTTCAGGCACCGGGCAGGCGTCAGACCCTATACGTCGTCTTGCGACTTCGCAGAGCCCTGTGTTTTTAGTAAACAGTCGCCACCCCCTGGTTTGTGCCCCCAGCCAAAACTTGCGTTGAAACTGGGCCTCCTTCTCGCGAACTTACGGAGGTATTTTGCCGAGTTCCTTCAACATCGTTCTCTCAAGCGCCTTGGTATTCTCTACCAGTCCACCTGTGTCGGTTTAGGGTACGGTCTCAAAGTGGGGCTATTTCCAGGAACTGCTAAGCGGCCCCTCCAATCCGATAAGGAGGAACAACCTTCGCAATCCGTCACCACCACATGGCCCAGGAATATTGACCTGGTTCCCATCGACTACGCCTTTCGGCCTCGCCTTAGGGGCCGGCTTACCCTGCTCAGATTAGCTTTAAGCAGGAACCCTTGGACTTTCGGCGAGAGTGTCTCTCACACTCTTTGTCGCTACTCATGTCATCATTCTCGCTAGTGATCTCTCCACCGGATGCCTTACAGCCCGGCTTCACAGAAAGGACTTGCTCCTCCATTACATCCCGAAGGATGCAGAAGAGGAGTAGTCCTATGTCACACTACGCTCCGCTACCATGCGCTATGCGCATCCTCGGCTTCGGCTCATGGCTTGAGCCCCGTTACATCTTCGCCGCAGGACAACTTAATTAGACCAGTGAGCTGTTACGCTATCTTTAAAGGATGGCTGCTTCTAAGCCAACCTCCTGGTTGTTTTGGTCGTCCCACCTGCTTTCCCACTTAGCCATGAATTGGGGGCCTTAGCCGGAGGTCAGGGTTGTTTCCCTCTCCACTACGGGCGTTAGCACCCGCAGTGTGTCTGCCATCTAGTACTCCCTGGTATTCGGAGTTTGGTTAGGATCAGTAAGCCTGTGGGGCCCCATTACCCATCCAGTGCTCTACCCCCAGGGG